>JBGPDK010000193.1:0-5862 GCA_041482235.1 Thermoanaerobaculia bacterium
GACCATGTCCTCCGTGAGCGCGTAGCCGAGACCCATGTGGATGGAGCCTTCGATCTGTCCCTCGCAGAGCTTCGGGTTGATGGCGCGTCCCACGTCGTGGGCCGCGACGACCTTCGACACGCGGCCCTTCTCGTCGAGGGCGACGACCTGCGTGGCGAAGCCGAAGGCCGAGTGGAGCTTCATCGGCTTTCCGGGCGGCGGCTCGTGCCCCAGCTTCGTCGTATCGTCCACGAGGACCTCGCCCACGTAGACGGTGCCGGCGAGGCTCGCGAGCGTTTTTCCGGCATCGAGGTCGGCCTTCAGCTTCCGCGCCGCGTCGACGACGGCGCGTCCGCCGAGATACGTCGCCCGCGAGCCCGTCGTCTGGCCCACCTCCATCGGGAAGCGCGTGTCGACTCGTGCGCGGAAGACGGACGCCGGAAGGCCCGTCACCTCGCACGCGCACTGGATGAGGACCGTCAGGAGGCCCTGTCCCATCTCCGTGTAGCCGTTGTAAAGCGTGACGGTGCCGCCACTCTCCACGGCGAGCCGCGCCCGTCCCCATTCCTTCAACCCGTTTCCGATGCCGGAGTTCTTGATGCCGCAGGCGATGCCCGCCCGCCCCCGATTCGCATACCAGAATTCCTTGACGGCGAGGAGCGTCTTCTTGAGGCCGACGGAGGCCGTCAGCCGCTGTCCGCACGACCACTCGTCGCCTGCCTCGAGCGCGTTTCGCCACCTGATCTCCCAGCCGTCGAGACCGGCCTTCTCGGCCAGCATGTCGAGCGCGCCCTCCATCGCGAAGTGGGCCTGGTTCGCCCCGAACCCGCGCATAGCGCCACAGGGCGGGTTGTTCGTGTAGACGGCCAGCGACTCGATGTCCACGTTCGGGCACTTGTAGGGCCCCGCGGCGTGCCCGGCCGCGCGCTCGAGTACTTTCATGCCGACGGACGCGTACGCCCCCGAGTCGCCGATCATCCGGGCCCGCACCGCGGTGACGTGGCCGTCGGCATCGCACCCGACGCGGTAGCGCATCCGGATCGGATGCCGCTTCGGGTGGAGGCGCATGGACTCCTCGCGCGAGAGGACGAGCCGAACGGGCCGTCCCGTGGCGCGGGCCAGGAGCGCGGTCTGCGCCTGGATCGACATGTCCTCCTTGCCGCCGAAGGCGCCGCCGTTCGGAACGAGAATAACGTGCACCTCGTCCAGAGGCAGGCCGAGGAACGCTGAGACCTGCCGCCGGTCGTCGAATATGCCCTGGCCCTGGGTGTAGAGCGTCAGCCGGGCCTTCGGGTTCTGTTTTCCGATATCCCCCGGCGCGGCGAGGCACGCCTCGGGCTCGAGATACAGGTGCTCGATGCGCTGCGTCTGCCACGTGCCCTCGACGACGTGCGCCGACGCCGCGAGCGCGGCCTCGACATCGCCCCGCTTGACGACTGAGCGCGAGAGAAGATTTCCCTCCCCTCCCACGCGCGGAGCGCCGGGACGGAGCGCCTCTTCGGGATCCGTCACGGGAGGCAGAACCTCGTACTCCACGTCGACGAGCGCCGCCGCGGCGCGGGCGGTGCGCGCATCGACCGCGGCGACGGCGGCGAGGACATCGCCGACGAAGTGCGTCTCCTCTCCTTCCGCGACGAAGCCCGGCCAGTCATCGACGATCAGGCCGTAGAAGCGCTTGCCCGGCACGTCGCGCGCCGTCACGACGGCCATCACGCCGGGATGACCCGCCGCCCGCGATGTGTCGATCTTCTTCACCCGCGCCCGCGCGTGCGGCGAGAGCGCCACGGCGCCGTGGAGCATTCCGGGGAAGACGAGGTCGGCCACGTAGGGCCGCGTCCCGAGCGCGAGCTCTTCGGCCTCGTAGCGGTCGAGGCTCGTTCCGACGCGGCCTGAGACGTCCGGCGGCGGGAGCGCCTCGCCCCGTCGCAAGCTGGCCGCGGCATGAAACGCGTCCACGATCTTGACGTAGCCAGTGCATCGGCACAGGTGCGGATCGAGCTTCTTCTTGATCTCCGCGTCCGTCGGATTCGCGTTCGCGTCCAGAACGCTCTTCATCCGGAGCGCGATGCCGGGAATGCAGAAGCCGCACTGAACGCCCGCCGTGCGCGCGAACGCCTCGCCGTAGATGCGGCGCTCCGCTTCGGGCACGCCTTCCAGGGTCAGGACGCTCTTCCCCGCGGCGGTCCGGGCGGGGATCGCGCAGGAGGTTTTCGGATGCCCGTCCACGAGAACGAGGCACGCCCCGCACTGCCCCTGCGGCGAGCAGCCATCCTTCGGCGACGTGATCCCCGCATGGTCGCGGAGGAGCTCCAGGAGCGACGTCTGGTCCGGGACGTCGAAGGCGCAGGCGGCGCCGTTGAGTGTCAGCTCAACGTGCACGAAAAGCCTCCATTCGGCCTGTCAGGATAGCGGAAGTCGGATCGTCAGCGTGCCTCTTCGCGGCCGGACGAGCGAGAACGGCCGCCATGCTATGACCCGGCCGTGAATCCCTGGCGCGGGCTCTCCGGGCTTCCCCGGGGCGTGTGGGTTCTGGTCGCGGCCACGCTCGTGAACCGCACGGGGACGATGTTCCTGCCGTTCCTCGTCCTCTACCTCACGCGGGCGCGCGGCTACACGCCGGGCGAGGCCGGTGCGACGCTCGCGCTTTTCGGCGCGGGCGCGCTGCTGGCGGGGCCCCTCGCCGGGCGTCTCTCGGACCGGTTCCGCCCGGTCCGCGTCATGCAGATCTCGCTCACGGCGTCCGGGGCGCTCCTGCTCGTCTTCCCTCTCGTGCGCTCGGCCTTCGTGATCTCGGCGTTCGTCCTTCTCGTCGCGTTCGTGACGGAAGCGTTCCGGCCCGCCAGCCTGAGCGTCGTCTCGCACCTCGTCGCGCCCGAGCGGCGCAAAGCGGCGTTCGCTCTCCAGCGCCTCGCGATCAACCTCGGCATGAGCGTCGGGCCCGCGGCAGGCGGCTTTCTCGCCGAGGTCTCGTGGCCGTCGCTCTTCGTGGTCGATGGTGTGACCTCGCTTCTCGCCGCCCTGACGCTCGCCTTCTTCTTCCCGCGCGAAGCGTCCGTCTCGAGCGGGTCCGGCGCTCCTCGCCCCCTGCCGGCGAGCCCCGCCTCCGTCGACGCCCGCTTCCTCTTCTTCCTCGCGGCCGTGATCCCGGTGGGGATCGTCTTTTTCCAGCACGAGTCGTCGATGGCGCTCTACTTCGTGCGCGACCTCGCGTTCGCCGCTTCGACCTACGGGCTCCTCCACACCGTGAACACGCTCCTCATCGTCCTCTTCGAGGTGCCCCTGAACCTCGCGACGTCGCACTGGCCGCACCGGCGCGGGCTCGTCCTCGGCTCGATCCTCGTGGGCGCCGGCTTCGGCGCGCTGGCGTTCGCGCGCTCGTTGCCCGGCGTCATCCTGACGATCGTCGTCTGGAGCTTCGGGGAGATGGTCCTCCTGCCCGGCCTCGCGGCCTACGTCGCCGAGGTCGCGCCGGACGAGCGGCGCGGCGCCTGGCTCGGTCTCTACACGATGTCCTTCAACGTCGCCCTGTTCTTCGGCCCCGCGTTCGGCACCTTGCTGCTGGAACACTTCGGAGGGCGCGTGCTCTGGGGAACGATGTTCGCGCTCGGCCTTCTGTCGGCGTTGCTCTTCGCGCGCGTCGACGAGCGGCACCGGGGACCCGCGTGAGCGCGCTCTCCCATCGAGAGACCTCCGTGAACGGCGTGACCCTTCACTGGGCCGAGCAGGGAGAGGGTCCGCTCGTCGTTCTCCTCCACGGCTTTCCGGAGTTCTGGTACTCCTGGCGCCACCAGCTCCCCGCGCTCGCGGCGGCGGGCTTCCGGGCCGTCGCTCCCGACCTCCGCGGATACGGGCTCTCCGGGAAGCCGCGCGGCATCGGCGCCTACCGAATCGAGACGCTCGTCGCGGACGTGGCCGCCCTCATCGCACGGCTCGGCGAGGGAAAAAAGGAATCCCGCGCGCACGTCGTCGGCCACGACTGGGGCGGCGTCCTCGCCTGGTACCTCCCTCTCTTTCATCCCGACGTTTGCTGTTCCGTCGCGGTCCTGAACGCGCCACATCCGGTCGCGTTCAGGCGCGCGTTGAAGACGAACCCCGACCAGCGCAGGCGTTCTCGCTACATGTTCTTCTTCCAGCTCCCGCTTCTCCCCGAGCGCGGGATGCGCCGGGGGAACTTCGCTCTCCTCGAAAAGATGCTTCGCCGCGATCCGGTCCGTCCCGGTGCTTTCGCGGACGCGGACATCCGGCTCTACAAGGAGGCGCTCGGCCGACCGGGGGCGCTCACGTCCGCGATCAACTACTACCGCGCCGCGCTCCGCCACCCGCCGCGAACGCTGGGCCGAAGGTGGCCGAAGGGCCTTCCAGCGCTCCTCGTGTGGGGCGAAAAGGACCGCTACCTCGGTCCCGCGCTCGCCGAGGGCCTCGAGGAGTGGGTGCCGGGACTCCGCATCGCGCGCCTCGCGGACGCCAGCCACTGGGTCCAGAACGACGCGCCGGGTGAGGTCAACCGCCTCCTCGTCGAATTCCTCGGCGCCGTCAGGCCCTGACGAAGTCGATGAAGCCGCGCTCGACGTTCGTCGAGACGAGCTTCACGCGCGCCTTGTCGCCCACCTCGAGGCCCTCATAGCCGCGCACGACCCTGCCCTCGACGGGGGGCCGGAAGATGCGCACCCACGTGCCCTTCTCCGACGCGCCGGTCACGACCCCGTCGAAGCGCTCGCCGATCCGCGTCTCGAGGAGCATCGCGGCCGCGGCCTTGCGCACGAGGCGCTCGACCTTGTCCGCGGCGTCTTCCTGCTCGGTGCAGCGAATGGCGAGGCCGTTCAGGTCGGACACCGAGTAGGGCGACGGGCGGCGCGCGAGCGCCGCCTTGAGGAGGCGCTGCGTGATCACGTCCGGGTAACGGCGGTTTGGCGCGGTGGAATGCGTGTAGTCGCGCACCGCGAGGCCGAAGTGGCCGACCGGCTCCCTGCCCGGCAGCTCGACGACGTACTCGCCGGCGCCCATGAGCTTCACGATGATGAGGGAAAGGTCCGGGAATCGCAGCGGATCGGCTTTGCGCCGCGCCGCGAGAAACTCCTCCAGCGCCTTCGAATCCGGCTCGGAAGGCAGCGAGAACCCGTGCTCGGCCGCGACGGAGACGATGCGCTGCCACCTCTCGGGAGATCGCACGACGCGCCTGAGCGCGGCGAAGCCCGCTTCCTCGAGATAGCGGGCCGACACGCCGTTCGCGGCGATCATGAAGTCCTCGATGAGCTGCCTCGGTTCGTTCTGCTCGTCGACCGTCAGGTCGCGGATCTCGTCGCCGTCGAAGACGGCCCGCGCCTCGATCGTCTGGAGATCGAGCGCGCCGTGCGCGTACCTCAGGCGGCGGAGGCGCTGCGAGACGTTCTCCTGCAGCCGGATCTGCGCGTCGACCCCCGGGACTCTCGCCATCGCCTCGGGCATCGGGCCCCGCCCGTCGCGCCAGGCGTCCACCGAGTCGTAGGCGAGCTTCGCCTTGTTGCGCACGAAAGAGCGGTGGATGTTCGAGTCGCCGAGCGTCCCGTCCGCGTTCACCACGAACTCGATGACGACCGAGAGCCGGTCCTCGTCCGGGTTCAGCGACGAGAGGTCCGTCGAGAGCTTCTCGGGCAGCATGGGGAAGACTCCGCCGGCCGTATAGACCGACGTCGTGTTCTGCTCGGCCCGCGCATCCAGCGGCGTTCCCCTCCTCACGAGCGCGTCCACGTCGGCGATCGCGACGAGCACCCTCACGGCCCCGCCGGCGAGCTCCTCGGCGACCGAGAGCTGGTCGAGGTCGCGGCTGTCATCGTTGTCGATGGAGGCCCAGAGGAGGTCGCGCTGGTCGCGGATCGCGGGATCCTTTTCGCGCGCGGGCTCCTC
>JBGPDK010000194.1:0-5695 GCA_041482235.1 Thermoanaerobaculia bacterium
CTGCGCAACGTGGAGAACGCCCACATCCGCCGCGTCCTCGCGCAGGTGAAGGGCAACAAGAGCCGCGCCGCGAAGCTCCTTGGCGTCAGCCGGCGGACGCTGTATCGGAAGAGGATCTAGGGGCTCTCCTCCTTCCGGATCAGCCTCCCGAGCGCGGCCCGGTCCGGCCCCAGGAGCTCGGCGATGCGCTCGGGGTTGACGTCTGCGACGATGATCTGGCCGACCTCGGTCGTGACCTCGCGGAAGATGCCGTGGACCTTCATCTTCGCGGCCTGATACTGGTTGTCCTCGGTGGGGGAGACGAAGTGCACCGAGTCGACCCGGAAGCGGTGAATCAGGAAGAGGTGGACGAGGTCCATCAGCCTCTTCTTGCGGAGCGCCGTCGCGAAGGTGTTCTGGTCGCGCACCGAGAGGATGCTGCGGCCGCGCCGGTCGTGGATGGGGGCGAAGATGACATTGGCGTGCTTCTCGTCGCCGGTGCCGTAGATGCCGAGCTCGAGCAGCTCCGAGCCGGCGCGGTGCGGCTGCAACTGGACGCGGAGCGCGCTTGGGAGGCCGTAGTGCTGCGTCCACATCGCCAGCCACTCATCGAGGAGCTTTTTCGGCACCTCGGTCTGTACGAGGTGCTGGTGCTGGGTCGAGCCCTTGCCCATCGCCATCGTGGTCGCCGTGCGCCCCGACGTGGCGGCCAGCGCGGCGTCCGCGCGCGGCCCGCCGACGAGGGTCTGCGGCGTGCGGTACGGCGACTCGACCATGCGGAGCTTCCGCTGCAGGCGGGCGAGGGCGAGCGCGCCGTCCTGCTTGACGGCGGTCGCCAGCTCCTCGGCGGCGAGACCGTCGATCTGGTGGCCGCCGTAGGTGATGAAGTTGAAGACGAAGCCCAGCTTGCCGAGCTCCTCGGGGAATCGCCGCATCTCCTCGTCGCTCATGCCGGTGGTGTCCCAGCTGAACGACGGCGAGAGGTTGTAGGCGAGCATCTTGTCCGGGAGCTCGGCGTGGATCGCCTCGGCGAACTTGCGGGCGTCGGAGAGGTCGGCGGTCTTCGTCTCCATCCACAGCAGGTCGGCGAAGGGTGCCGCGGCGAGGGACTTCGCGACGGCGTACGGGATGCCGCCGCGGACCTGGTAGTAGCCCTCTGAAGTCCTGGCCCTCTCGCAGTCCCAGGAGACGTCGGCGCCGAGCGCGCGCGCCTTCTCGCGGGCGGCGTAGAGCGAGGCGTGCGCGGCGAACCGCCGCCACTCGTCGGGGCTCGTCGCGAGCGGCTCGCCCTCGCTGGCCCGGAAGTCGAGCACTTCGGCGACCGCCTCGCCGTACGTCTCGAGGCCGGCCTCGTCCTCCCACGCCGCGAGGAAGCGGGAGGCGACTCCGTCGAAGGTGGCGTCGAGCGAGATCTCCCTCCCGTCCCGGTAGGCCGCCGCGGCGTCCGCGGCCTGGCGCAGGAGGCCCTTGCGCTCGAGCCAGTCGGCGGCGGCGGTGTACTCGCCTTCGGGGATGGCGTAGAGCAGATGGCCGTTGAGGTCGCGGACGCCCATCTCGTAAAAGCGGCGGATCAGCGCCAGGTAGCACGCCTTGTAGGCCGGCACCTCGAGGTTCGTGGCGCCGAGGAGGAACGGCTGGTCGCGCTCGTCGGCGCTGCCGTCGAGCAGGTTCGCCGCCTCGGCGTCGGTGCGGGCCACGAGGATGCCGGCGACCCCCATGACGTCGAGCTGGAAGCGGGCCGCGTTCAGCCGCTTGTTCTGCTCGTCCTGGGCCACCAGCACCTTGCCGCCCTGGTGGCCGCACTTCTTCGTGCCCGGGCGCTGGTCCTCGATGTGGTAGCCCGGGATGCCGGACTCCACGAAGCGGCGGATCAGGTTGCGCACGTGCGGGTCGCCGCCGTGGCCGGTGTCGGCGTCCGCGATGATGAACGGCCGGAAGTCGTGGGCCGGCGCCGCGGCGCGCTGCGCCTCGGTCATGCGCGAGCGCAGGTAGTGCTGGTTGCGGTCGGCGGTGAGCAGGGCGCGCACGAGCGTGGCGCCCTCGTCGGGCACCTGGCTGAGCGGGTAGCTCGCGAGATCGGGTCCCGGGTCTTCGCTCGTTCCGCCCTTGGCGGAGATCGCCCAGCCACCCAGGTAAATTCCTTCGATCCCCATCCGCTTGATGGTCACGGCCTGCCCCGGCGAGTAGGGGCCGAAGGTGGTGATGCTCTTTCGCTCCGCGAAGAGCTGCCGCAGGCGGTCGTAAAACGCCGCCGCGGCCTCGCGCGCGACCGTGTAGTCGTGAGCGATGGTGCCGCGCTGCTCGACGACCTGGCGCGCCGTGTAGAGGCGGACGAGCCCCGCGAAGCGGGGGCTGTCGAACCACCGCTGGGTGGCGGCGACTTCGTCTTCGAACAAGCTCATGGAGGGCTCCTTGCGCGGAATGCGCTCAGAACCAGTATTGGGGGAAGCATAGCCATTGTTCAAGGCCGAACTCCCCGCCCGCGGCTTCCACTTTTGTCAACAGTTGCGGATTTTGACGTATTGTCACATTATGACATTATTACTCATTAATACTTAAGTAATTTAACTAGAATGATAACATATAAACATAGTGCGCTGGTTATCGTTTATGTGACAATACGCTACACAGCGTTCATATTCGCTTCGTTCTTCTTCATATTCTAAGAAATCTTTCTATTTCAACAGTTTAGGTTCGCTTCGCCCACCTCGAAAAGCACCCCGAACGCCATGGCCCGGCGCTTGCGATGAGGGTCGCAACCGGAGGCGACCAGATGTTCAGCGAGAGGGGAATCAAGGCCTTGGCGGCCCCGCCGATGCACTCTTTTTCTCCCGCACGTCATGCGGTTGCTGCGACTCTCCCGGCTGCCTCTTCTTCTCTTCCCACGTGGATCCGTACCTCGCACATCGTCGTGCCCCTCCTTCTCGCGGAAACCGCTGCCTTCGCCCTCGGCGCGGCGTCGGATAAGATCCCCGCGTTCCTCTTCACAGCGATTCGCGCGCTCCTGACGTTCTGAGCTCCGAGAGGG
The DNA here is from genome assembly GCA_041482235.1 of Thermoanaerobaculia bacterium. Taxonomy (GTDB): domain Bacteria; phylum Acidobacteriota; class Thermoanaerobaculia; order UBA5066; family UBA5066; genus Fen-183. Next base: position 3,008 of record JBGPDK010000194.1, read on the forward strand.
GATTGCCAAAAAGCGATGTCGTCGGTCGAACGTCGCGAGGTGCACCTGACCATTCCGGTTGCGCCGGAAATGGAAATCGCCGCCACCGCGCAGGTCGCGGCCCTGGGCGAGTGGATGGAGATGGGCCGCGACAAGATCGACGAGGTGAAGATGGCCGTCGTCGAGGCCTGCATCAACGCCTTCGAGCACAGCGCGACGCCGGACCGAAAGGTGGAGCTCTCCTTCCGGGTCGGCGCCGAGGAGGGCGGCCGGGGCGCCTATCTCGAGGTCGACGTCGCGGACTCGGGCCACGGGTTCGATCCGACTCGCGTCAAGACCCCCGAAATCGCGGCCGCGCTGAGGTCCAGCCGCAAGCGGGGTTGGGGAATCAAGATCATCGAAAGCCTGATGGACGACGTGAGGATCGAGAGCGGCGAGCACGGCACGCGCATCGTGATGCGCAAGTATCGATGAGGTATAAAGGGGCCGAATGAGCGAGACCTTGAAAGTCGTCGTGGACCGGCCGGACGCCCACGTGGCCGTTCTTCGTACGGACGGTTACATCAACAATACCGGCGGCGAGGAGATCGCCAAAGAGGCCTACGCCCTCCTGGGATCGGGAGTGAATCGCCTTCTCCTCGACCTCGAGAGGACGAAGATCGTCAATTCGATCGGGATCTCGATTCTCATCGAGATCCTGGAGAAGCTTCTCGATCAGGGGGGAAGGCTGGCTTTTTGCCGGCTGACGCCCACGATCGAAAAGACCTTCCAGATCATGGGGCTCGCTCAATATGCACGCATCTTCCCCGCTCCCGAGCCCGCCCTCGCCTGGCTCCGGGGCGAGTCCGAATAGCGCGGCGATTCCCGAGCGGCGCGCCGCCGTGGCGAATCCCCGCGCCGCGACCCTCGCCGCGCACGAGAGACTCGCGGCGATCGACCCCTTTTCGGACCGTGAACGGCTCTTCGCGGGAATCCTCGCCGCCCTCCTGACCGCGGCTCACGCCGAACGGGGAGTTCTCGTGGATCCCGTGCAACCGTTGCGCTCCGCCTCGGCAGGAGTCGAACCGTCGACCGGCGTCCTCGAGGCACTGGCCGCGCGAGTGGCCGGAGCCGGCCGGGTGACGGACCCGTTGCCCGAGCTGGTCTCGGTACCGCTCTTCGGCCCGACGGAGGCCGGGGCGACGGCTGCGATCCCCCTCACGGTGCAGGACGACGCGCTCGCGCTTCTCGTGCTCGAGAAGCCTCCCGCCGACCCGGTCGGCTTCGCGTCGGTCACGGCGCATGCGGCGCGTCTTCTCGACTCGGTGCGGATGGCGGACAAGGTGCAGAAGGCGGACTTCGAGCTGAAGTACCGGGTCTGGGAGCTGCAGAGCCTTTACGACGTCGGGCTCTCCATCGCGGGCACCCTCGACTTCGAGTCCCTCGCCGAGGACATCCTCTACAAGTCGATCTCGCTCCTCAACGCGAGAACGGGGACGCTCATCGTATGCGACCGCGCGGCGGACGCTCCGGTCTACGTGCGCCATCTCGGGGAGCCGCTGCTCGACGGCGAGTCGGCCCGGCTGCTTCCTTCGACGGTGCTCCGCTGTAACACGATCGCCGAGCGGGTGGGGCTCCTCACGCACGCCCCGGCGGAAAAGCTCCTCGCCGTGCCGATCCTCGCCGATGGGCGCTGGCTCGGAGTCCTCATCGTGGCCGACAAGGAGAACCGGGACGGCTCGATCGACGACTTCACGGAAGCCGACGAACGCGTGGCCTCGCTCTTCGCGAACCAGGCCGCGATCGCGCTCGAGAACGCGCGCCTCCACCGCGAGGCCGTCGAGAAGGAGAAGATGGAGCGCGAGATGGAGCTCGCCGCCTCCATCCAGAAGACGATTCTGCCCGAGGCGCTCCCGGACGTTCCGGGCCTCCTCGTGGCCGGCGGGAACCGCCCCGCGAAGCAGGTCGGCGGAGATTACTTCGACGTCTATCCGCTCGCGGACGGGCGCACGGCGCTCTGCGTGGCCGACGTCTCGGGCAAGGGCGTGCCGGCGGCGCTCCTCGTGTCCACGGTCCACGCGTGCCTGCATCTCCTCGTGCCGAACAACGCCTCCGATCTGCCCTCTCTCGTCGCGCGCGTGAACCGTCATCTCGTGAGGTTCTCTTCGACGCGCAAGTTCGCGACCCTGTTCATCGCCGTTTTCGATCCGGAGAAAGGAACGTTCACGTACGTGAACGCGGGCCATAACCCCGGCCTTTGGCTCTCGCCGGGCGGCGTGACGCTTCTGCCGAGCGGGGGCGTGCCCGTCGGCATGATGCCGGGCGTCACCCACAGGCAGGCCGTGATCCAGGTCGCGTCCGGCGACACGCTGCTCCTCTATTCGGACGGCATCACCGAGGCGTTGAACGGAGCCGACGAGGAGTTCGGAATGGAGCGGCTCACCGCGCTGGCCATGGAGGGGCGCGAGCAGCCGCCCGCCGAGCTTTCGCGCCGCATCTTCGGCGCCGTGAGCGTCTTCACGACGGGCGTCGCGCAATACGACGACCAGACGGTTCTCATCGCGCGGGTCGTGGCGACCTCTTGAGGCGCCGCGGCCCCGGGCTCGTTCTGGCCGCGTTCGGCCTCGCCGCGTGCACGTTCTCGCACGACCTCACGATCCTGCCTCATCAGCTCGCGAGGCCGATTCCGAGCGGGCTCGTGAACTCCTTGAACGCCGAGGAGCAGCTTCA
>JBGPDK010000195.1:0-5624 GCA_041482235.1 Thermoanaerobaculia bacterium
CTCCTCGATCTCGACTATTCCGAGGACTCGACGGCCGACGTGGACGTGAACGTCGTCGGCACGTCGAGCGGGCGTTTCGTCGAGATCCAGGGCACCGCCGAGCGCGAGCCGTTCGACGAGGAGCAGCTCGGGCGCCTGCTCGCGGCCGCGCGCAAAGGGCTTGCCGCGCTCTTCGCTGCGCAGCGGGCCGTGCTCGAGGGCCGCCTTCCGGAGGACTGGATCGAGGCCCTCTCGCCGGTGGCGCCGGTCGCGCGCTCTCACGCTCCCGCGAAGAAATCGCGGAGCGTCGCGGCGAGGCGCGGAGGATCTTCCAGAAGGGCGTAGTGCCCGATCCCGGGCAGCTCGAGGAATGTCGCGTCCCTGCGCGCGGTGAGAATGGCGCGCAGCTCCTCGGCGGGCGCGAGCGGATCGCGCGCGCCCGTCACGAGGAGGAGCGGCATCGAGGTTCCCTCGAGCCGGTCGGCGAGCGGCTTCGACCCGAGGACGCCGTCCACGCACCGCTCGATCGCCAGAACGACCTTCGCGTGCGAGGCACCGGTCCGCGCGGCGACCGTGCGCGCGACGAACCGGGCGCGCCCGGGCCCGTCAACGCCGAAGCCGTAGCCCGCGGCCTTCCTCAGCGAGCTTTCTGGCACGCTTGCGAGGACGGCACGCCGCGACATCGCCATCCATTTGAGGCGGTCGGTGAGGCCGTACGGCGCCGACCCGAGCGGCGACACGAGCGCGAGGGCGCGGACGCGGTCGGGCGCGATCGCCGCCGCCTCGCCCGCCACACGCCCGCCGAGCGAGTGGCCCGCGAGAAAGACGGGCTCCTTCCCGATCTCGCCGAGAACCCACCGCGCGAGCGGCTCCGGTTCGTAGCCCGTCGCCGGCTTGGGGCCGCGAGGCGAGCCCGGAAGATCGAGCGCGTGCACGGCGAAGTCCTTCTTGAGGAGCTTCGCGACCTCGGCCCAGTCCTCGGACGAGCCGCCGAGCCCGTGCAGCAGAACGAGCGTCCCCTTCGACTTCTTCGCGGCCATCGCTCAGAATCCTACCGGACGGGGCGTGGCGCAGTGGTAGCGCACCTGCTTTGGGAGCAGGGGGTCGCCGGTTCGATCCCGGCCGCCCCGACCAATACTCGAAGGCGTGATGAGTGCCGGCGTGCCTCCATGTGCCTGATCGTCCTCGCATGGGAGGCGTCGCCGAAGACGCGCCTCGCGGTCGCCGCCAACCGCGACGAGTTTTTCGCGCGCCGCGCCGCGCCGGCGGCGTGGTGGGCCGACGCGCCGGACATCCTCGCGGGGCGCGACCTCGAGGCAGGCGGGACATGGCTGGGAGTCACGCGTAAGGGCCGGTTCGCCGCGCTCACGAATTTCCGGGACGTGTCGGCCCCGAAGAAGGACGGCGCGCCTTCGCGGGGCGCGCTCGCCGCGGACTTCCTGCGGGGAGGCGCGCCCGCGGCGGACTACGTCGCCGCGGTCCGGCCCGGCGCCGGCCGCTACCACGGCTTCAACCTCCTCGTCTCGGACGGCGCCGAGCTGTGGTCCTTCTCGAATGTGGAGGGCGACCCCGTGCGCCTCGGTCCCGGTGTCCGGGGCCTCTCGAATCACCTCCTCGAAACGCCGTGGCCCAAGGTGATGGCCGCCCGCTCGCGTCTCGAGGCGGCGCTCGGGACGGCGGACGGCGCGGAAGACCTCGAGCGCCGCCTCCTGGACCTTCTCGAGGACCGGGCGACCGCGCCCGACGGCACTCTCCCCGCGACGGGCCTGCCGCCGGACTGGGAGCGGGCCCTCTCGGCCGCGTTCGTCGAGCTCCCCGCCTACGGGACGCGGGCCTCGACGACGCTCGTCGTCGGGGCGGACGGCGCCGCGCGGTTCGCCGAGCGCACGTTCGGCGAGGGCGGCGCGCCGCTCGGAGACGTGCGCGAGGTCTTCGATGTCAGGGCGCCGAAACTGTGATACAGTTATTTGGTGCGATTCGTCTGGACGGACCAGAACTCGGCACACGTCGCGGAGCATGGGCTGTCTCGAGCCGATGTCGAGGCGGTTTTCGACGCGCCGGACGTTGCAGAAATGGAAACGGAGCGAACCGGAAGATGGATCGTCGAGGGGACCGTCCGAGGGAAGCCATTCCGTGTCGTCTACGCCCTGACGGGTCCCGATGAGGTCTATCCCATCACGGCGCACCGGATCCGCCGGAGGAGGACGCGATGACCAAGATAGCGAAGAAGACATATCCCAGCGTCGCCGCTCTCGAGAAGAACTTCGCGAAGGAAGCCGCATGGGCGGACTCGCGATACGGCCCTCACGTTCCTCGGCTAACCAAGCCCGGGAGACCTCGAAAGGGAGCAACCGTGGAGAAGACGCAGCCGCACTCGATACGCGTGGCTGACAGGGTGTGGGTCTCGCTCAGGAGGAAGGCGAAGACGCGGGGCCTCAGCACGAACGCGGCCCTGCAACTCGCCGCCATGGAATGGCTCGAGCGCGACCGCTGAGCTGATGACCCGCAGTCGGCGCGCCCGGAGGCGCGCCGACCGCGAGCCGCGCGCTACGGCAGCGGCTTGAGGCTTACCTCGCGCAGGTAACGCGTTCCGAGGGCGTCGCGCATGGCGAAGCGCGGAGCGATCGCTTCTTGCTGCTTGGCCTCGTCCTTCGTCTTGAACTGCTTCTCGGCGATGGCCTTCCTCTTGTCGTCGTCGGCCTGGTTGAAGTCCATGGCCTTGCCGAAGCTCGGATACAGCGTCGCGATGGCGATGTCCCAGTCGTTGGCATCGCGCGGGGTGTTGAGGAGGATCTTCGTTTCGAGGATGAGGCCCGCCTTCTTCGCCTCGCCGGCGGAGAACATGTACGACGAGCGCAGGTACTTCATGTAGTCGTCGAACTTGCCGGGCTTTGTCCGGATGTAGTTGACGGCCCAGACGGGGCCTTCGGTGTAGTGTTCCTGCGCGAGAGCCGGAGCGGTGGCGAGACAGAATCCCAGGAACGACAGGCAGACGACGAGTTTTTTCACGGGACCTCCTCTTTCATTCGGGTTGTGGAAACGGCGGGCAAGGGACCCGGCGCGAGGTCGAGCGGGGCGAGCGCCCCCGTCGCCTCGCGGATCGCGGGTCCCGTGACGGAGACGTCGTCGGAGATGACGCTCGCGGCGCCCTGGCGCGCGAGGTGCGCGGCGAGCGCCGGATCGTTCACCGTCCAGACGTGGACGGCGAGGCCCTCGGCCTTCGCGCGTTCGAAGAGCGCGTCGGAGACGAGCGCCACGTTCGGGCCGATCGCCGTGCAGCCTTTTGGAAGGTCGGGCCAGAGGCGCCCTTCGGGCCGGTGGGCCGTGCCGTCGAAGTTGAGCCCGGTCTGAATGCGGGGCTCGATCTCCCGGATGCGCCGGAGAGCGTCCGTCGAGAACGAAAGCACGACGGCCTTCTCGAGGAGCACGAGCTGGGCGAGGAGCGCGGCGACCCGGAACTCGAGGAGGCCCGGGCGCGGCGCGGGGCCCGGCTTCAGCTCGACGAGGTAGCGCCCGGCGGAGCCGTACCTCAGGAACACGTCGCGCAGGGTCGGCGCGAAGCCCTGGAACTCGCCGCGCACGATCGGGATCTCGCGCAGCTCGGGGATCGTGACGGTCGTGAGCGGAACCCGCCTGCTGCCGAAAACGATCTCGGCGTCGTGGTGCACCACGGCCTCCCCATCCAGCGTCAGGCGCACGTCGAGCTCGAACGCGTCGGCGCCGTCGGCTTCGGCGCGGTCGAAGCTTTCGAAGGTGTTTTCGAGCGCCTTCGTCGGGGAGCCGCGGTGTCCCACGACACGCGTCGGGGAAGCCTCGAAGAAGTTCATGCGGGCTGGATTATCCTCGCAGAATATGTCCCGATCCGCACGCCCGCGGCCGGGGGGCCTTCGGCGCCCCCGGAGAGCGGTGCGGCCCTTGCCCGAAGGGCCTTTTCCCGTGCCGCTGTCGACGATCGACTGGCTCGTTTCGCGCGAGAGTCCGGCGGCGCGCTACGTGGCCCTCCGCGACCTGCTCGGCCGGCCGGCGAAAGATCCCGACCTCAGAAAGGCGAAACAGGGCCTCGCGCGCGAACCGTTCGTGCGTGAGGCCCTGGCACTCCTCCGCACGCGGCTCGTGCCGGGCGCGGGAGCGGCGGCGCTCGAGCGCCGGTACGACGGCGGGGTGTGGCTCGCGCTCTTCCTGACGGAGACGGGCGGGGACGGCGCGCTCCCTCAGCTCCACCACGCGGGCGACGTCCTCCTCGCGCGCTGGGAGAAGACGCTGGTCGCGATCGAAAGGCACGAGGACGCGGACCTCGACGCTCCGTTGTTTCGCGCGGCCCTCCGCGTCCTCGCGCGCGTCGGGTGGGCGCGCGACGCGCGCGTCCTCGGCGGCGCCGACGTTCTCGCGGCGCGCGCGCTCGCGGGCCGCGGGCGGACGGAAAAGGACCTCCTGCTCTTCGCGGCGCTGCCCGAAGGCGCGAGGAGCGAACGCGTCGAGAGGGCCATCTCCACCCTCGCGGCCCGGCTCGTCGAAGCCGAGCTGCCCGCCGCTCTCGCCGCCGGGGCGCCGGAGCAGCTCCTCATGCCCGGCTTCCCGTGCGGCGACGAGACCGATCTCGTCGAGATGCTCGTCGCGCTCGCCCCGGTCCTGCCCCCCGAGTCCGGGCGGGAACCGGTTCTCGCCCGCGCCCTCGCGCAGCTCGCCGCCCGTGCCGATCACCGCGCGCGCTGGAAGCTCGAGCGGCCCAGACCCGACCGCCTTCCAATCGCCCTCGAGCGCGTGGGCGAGCCCTCGCGCTGGGTCACGCTTCGCGCTCTATCCGTCCTGCAGCACTTCCTCGGGCTCGAGGTTCCGGCCGCGCCTCCGGCGAGGAGGCACGCGTGAAGCGGGTCTTTCCGTCTCTTCTTCTTGGAGCGCTGCTGCCGCTCCTTCCGGGCTGCACCGCCGATCCCTTCGGCGCGCCCCCGCGCCCGAAGACGCACGGCTACCGCGCACGCGTGACGCTCAGGAGCGACGGCGTCGAGAAGGCCGCGTACGACCTCGCCGTGCGCGGCAGCCTGCGGCGCAAGGGGCCGAAGGGCGGTCCGGCCCTCGTCCTCGACCTCGCCGCGCGGAAGGCCTTCCGCCTCGACCCGGCGGCGAAGACGGCCCGCGGCGTTCCATTCTCCGAAGCGGTGGGCGAGCTGCCCGTCGGGATCCCGCTGGCCCCCGGATTCGACGAAAAAGCGGAGGCCGCGCGGCGAAACCTGAGCGTCTACCACCGCGAAGGCGACGAAGTCTTCGCGGGCCACGTGTGCGCTCTCTGGCGTTTCGACGACGACCCGGCCGTGCCCGGCTCCCCGACGACGACGTACTGGGTGACCCCGGACCTCGACGGCCTCGTGATGCGCTACGACCGCGAAACGGACGGCGGGAACGGCGCGCGGAAGTCCATCGTGAGTCTCACGAACGTGCGGGTTGGGGCGGATCCGGAGCTTTTCTCCGTTCCGGAGGGCTGGACCCGCCCCTGAGCGGGCCCCGGCCTGCCTTATTCCGGCCCCGTTCTTGCTGATATCCTCCCCGGCTCGCCGCGCCGTCAGGCGGACGGGACATCGAATGGCAAGGAGTGCGCGTCCGACATGAAAACCGCGAACCCGACGTTCCCCCGAATCGCGAAGAGCCTC
>JBGPDK010000196.1:0-5499 GCA_041482235.1 Thermoanaerobaculia bacterium
AGCCACGCGGCCTCGTAGAACGCGTAGCCGAGGGGATGCGGCACGGGCACCCCCAGGGATCCGAAGAGCAGGCGCACCGTCGAGAGGGGCACGACGCCTTCCGGCGCCACGTTGAAGACGCCTTGCGCCTCGGGCCGGTCGAGCGCCCTCACGAGCGCGTCCACGGCGTCGTCCGGATGCAGCGCCTGCACGAGCGGGTCGTACCCCAGGAGCTGCCACGAGAACGGGGCCGCGAAGAGCCGGGCCCGGTAGTCCCGCACCTCGGGAGACAGCAGCGGCACGAACCTCAGAATCTGGACGCGCGACTCCGGGTGGCGGCGCACGTGTGCGCGGGCGTGGCTCTCGGCCTCGACGAAGTCGCGCACGAAGCGGTCCTCCGGGTCGGGCCGGAGCGGATGCTCCTCCGTGAGAAAGTTCGGGTTGTCACCGCACGCGCCGTAGACGAGCGACGTCGAGCCGAGGAGGATGCGCGGGACCTTCGCCTCGCCCGCGGCCGCGAAGACGTGCAGCGCGCCGATGGCGTTCAGCTCGTGCGCGTAGGTGGTCTGGCGCGAGGGGCTGCGGAGCTGCGCGAGATGGACGATGACGTCCGGCTTCTCTTCCTTCAGCAGCTTGAAGAGCGTGCCGTCGGCGAAGGGCAGGTTCAGGTCGAGGAAGCGGTGCCTCACTTCCGACAGGTCGGCCGGAGGCACGAGATCGAACACGACAACGTCACGGTCGCCGCGGGCGAGAAGCGCGCGCACGAGCCGTTCCCCGAAGAAGCCGCTGCCGCCCGTGACGACGACCTTCGACCGCTTCGCCGCGGCGTCCGCGGCCTTCGGGAAGCGTACGACGCGCCCGCCTGACCCGCTCCGGCGCGGGCGCCCGGCCGTCGATTCGGGCTTACCCGCCATCGTGCCCCTAGCCTTTCCGTCCGGAAGCCTTGCGGGGGGCGCGCGGGGTTTTCGTTCTGGCCTTCGCCTTCACGGCCTGGAGCTCCGCCTCCAGCTCGGCAAGGCGTTTTTCCAGCCTCGAGACGTCTTTGCGCGTCGCCACGTTCACGGCTTTCAGGCCCTCGGCCACGCGTTTATCGACCTCTTCCTTCGCGGCGATGCCCTTCTTCAGCACCTCGATGAAGGCGGGGTTCGCCATGAGGTTGTTGGAGATCTCCGTGAAGAAGCCCTCGCCGCGGGCTTTGAGCTGGTCGAAGAACGAATCGGACATGCGTTCACCTTCCGCGAGAGCCGGGTCGGCCGGCCCTCCTGCTAGAGTGACGGATTATGCTGCCATTTCGGGGGAAGGAGGAGTTCCGGAAGGTCTTCGACCGCCTCTTTCTCGCCCTGGCGTCCGACCCCGAGATCGGCCCGAGGCTGGCGGCCACGAAGACCCCCCAGCGCTTCGTCTTCGAGGGCTCCGGCCTCGTCCTGAACGTGACGCACGCGAACGCGAAGACGGCGAAAAAGGGCCGACATCTCGTGTGGGTCTGGGGAGATGCGAAGCGCACCTGGAAGCCCGTCGTCAGCATGACGATGGCCCCGGACGTCGCGAATCGGTACTTTCAGGGCAAAGAGAACATCCCTCTCGCGATCGCGCGCAAGATCATCACCGTGGAGACGGGAGACCTCGCGCGCGTGCTCGACCTCCTCCCGATCGTCGCGCCGTTCCACCGGAAATGGGTGGCGATCCTGAAGGCCGAAGGGCTTTCGCACCTTCTTGCGTAGGCTTCGCCCGCGTGCGCGCGCCCCCCCCTCTCGAAGGCCTGTTCTCCCGGTGCCTCCTCGTGGTCTCCGGCAAGGGCGGCGTCGGGAAGACGACGGTCGCGGCGGCCCTCGCGAAGCTCGCCGCGGAGGCCGGACGGACGGTCCTCCTCGTCTCGACGGACGGCCGAGGCGACGCGGCCCTGTTGTTCGGAAAGCGGGACGCCGGCTACCGCGAGATGGAGCTGGGCCCGCGCCTCTTCGGCCTCACGGCGGATTTCGACGCGCTCCTCGCCGACTTCGTCCACGCCGTGGCGCCCGTGCACCTTCTCGCCGACCGCCTCCTCGCCGTCCCGGCATTCCGCTTCTTCACGCGGGCGACGCCCGGCCTCCCCGACCTCCTCCTCCTGGGGAAGATCCGCGAGATCTTCAAGCGAAAGCGGGCGACGGCGCGCGAGCCGAAGGTGGACCTCATCGTGCTGGACGCTCCCGCAACCGGTCACGCGCTCTCCCTCGTCGCGCTCCCCCGCACGCTCCTCGGAACGGTTCCCGCCGGGCCCGTCCGGAAGCTCGCGGAGTGGCTCGACGCTCTTCTCGAGAAACCGAAGGACGCCGCTCTCGTCGTCGTGTCGGCGCCCGAGGATTTCGCGGCGAAAGAGACGGAGGAATTGGTCGCGGGCGCCCGCGAAAAGGCCGGCCTCGAGACCGCGCTCGTCGTCGTGAACCGCCTGGGGCGCGGAGAAAGACAAGAGAAAGAAACAGCTCCGAAGACCGATGCAGAAATCCCGGTGCTCCTGATTCCGGAGATCGACCTCGACACGTACGAAGAGAACGATTCTTCGAAGGGTGATGCGCGGCTCCGGCGCGGCACGCGGCCCTCCTCGGATGTGAGCTCCGATTCGCGAGAAGAAGACGTCGCCGCCGAGGCCTCCCGGTTTTTCGAGGCTTTTCTCATCACTTTCGAAGAGAATCTCTCGGGTCTCTCGTCACCGCCGCGAGGGGCCGGCCGCGCGGCTTCGGCCCGCCGGCCCGCTCGGGAGAGCAAGAATTCCCTCTCTCCCCTCTTCGATTTCCCCAACACGCTCGATCTCCGCCCGTGGCTCGACAAGGAGAAGCTGATCGTCCTCACCGGACCCGGGGGCGTCGGGAAGACGACGCTCTCGGCGGCGCTCGGCCTCGCGGCCGCGCGCCGCGGGCGGCGCGCCCTCGTGCTCACCGTCGATCCGGCGCGGCGTCTCGCGCAGGCCCTCGGCATTTCCGAAAGGGACGCGCGGTCCGGCCGCCCCTCCGAGGTGAGCGCCTCCGGCATTCCGAAGGGCGGCCGACTCCTCGCGCTTCAGATCGACCCCAGGGGCACTTTCGAGCGACTTCTCGCGCGCATCGCGAGCCCCGAGGCGCTCGGCAGAATCCAGGGGAACCGCCTCTACTCCGGGCTCGTGGACTCGCTGCCCGGCGTCCTCGAGTACATGGGCGTCGAGGCGCTGTACGAGCACGCGGCGGATCCCGACGTCGACCTCCTCGTGCTCGACACGCCGCCCGCGGCGCGCGGACTCGACTTCCTCGCGGCGCCGGAGCGCATGGTCACGCTCCTCGAAAACGACGCCCTGCGCTTCTTCCTCCGGCGCGACGGTTTCTTCGGACGCGCGCTTTCCGAAGCGTCGCGCGGCGGCGCGGCCCTTTTGCGCGCTGCCGATCGCGTCCTCGGTCTCGGCTTCCTCGCCGACCTCGCGGACTTCTTCCGCGCCTTCGACGGCCTCTACGACGGCTTCAAGGAAAGAAGCCGGGAGGCCGCGAGGCTGCTTGCGGCGGGGCGCTTCCTCGTCGCAACGACGCTGGACTTCTCGGCACGCACGAGCTCCGCGGAGCTCGCTGCCGGCCTCGTCCGCCGCGGCGCCGCGCCCGGCCTCATCCTGAACCGGGTCAGCCTCCGCCTCGGGAGCGCGCCGAAGCTCCCCCGGTCGCTTGCCGCGCTTCCCGTGCTCGCCCTCGCCGAGACGGACGCGCCCGTGGACGATCTTCCGTCCGTCCTCGCGTCGGCGCTCGTGGCCTGATCGTCACGCCAGCGGCGCGAGCAGGTCGTCGAGGTCCCCGCCCAGCACCACCCGCGCGCCTTGGATCGCCGGCGCCGCGTAACGGTCCGCGTCCCAGAACGGCACGCGCCCGCGCACGAGGCGATGCAGCTCCTCGAGCGGCGCCGAGGTCGTGAGCGGGCGCCTCAGGTCCAGCGCCTGCGCAGCGGCGAGCAGCTCGATCGCGAGCACGGTCTCGAAGAGGTCCACGTTCTTCGCGAACTTACGGGCTGCGATCGGGCCCATCGAGACGTGGTCTTCCTTCCCGGCCGAGGTCGGGATCGAGTCCACGGACGCCGGAAACGAGTTCGACTTCGCCTCGGAGACGAGCGCCGCCGCGGTGACGTGAATCATCATGAGACCCGAGTTCAGGCCGCCGCCCGGCGTGAGGAACGCCGGCAGGTCCCCGGAGAGCGCCGGGTTCACGAGCCGCTCCGTCCGCCGCTCGGACAGCGAGGCCATGTCCGCCGCGGACGCGGCGAGGAGGTCGCACACGAGCGCCACCGGCGCGGCGTGGAAGTTGCCGCCCGAGACGAGCGTGCCCGTCTCCGCGAAGACCATCGGGTTGTCGGTCGCGGCGTTCATCTCGATCTCGATGGCGCGCCGCGCGTATGCCGCGGCGTCGCGGGCCGTGCCGTGCACCTGCGGGATGCACCGCAGCGCGTAGGCGTCCTGTACGACCCCGCAGTCGCGATGGCTCTTGCGCAGGGCGGAGCTCGCGAGGAGCATCCGGAGGTTCCGCGCCGAGTCGATCTGGCCGGGATGCGGGCGCGCCGCGTGAATGCGCGCGTCGAATGCGGCGTCCGTGCCCTTCAGCGCGTCCAGCGTGAGCGCCGCCACGAGGTCCGCCGCCTTCAGCAGCCGCAAGAGGCGATGCAGCGCGAGCGCCCCGAGCGCCGTCGTGAGCTGCGTGCCGTTGATGAGCGCGAGCCCCTCCTTGGCCTCGAGAAGGGCGGGAGACAGGCCCGCGGCCCGGAACGCCTCGAACGCCGGCAGGCGCTTCCCCTCCCAATCCACGTCCCCTTCCCCGACGAGCGCGAGCGCGAGGTGCGCGAGCGGGGCGAGATCTCCCGAAGCGCCGACCGAGCCCTGCTCGGGGATGACGGGGTGAATTCCCTTCGCGAGACACGCGAGGAGAAGCTCCAGCGTCTGACGGCGCACGCCGGAGAAGCCCTTCGCGAGGCAGTTCGCCCGGAGGAGCATGAGAGCACGCGCGGCAGGCACCGGAAGCGGCGCGCCGATTCCGGCCGCATGGCTCCGCACCAGGTTGAGCTGGAGAGCGCCGAGCTTCTCGCGCGGAATCACCACGTCGGCGAACTTCCCGAACCCCGTCGTGACGCCGTAGACGACCTGGTTTTCGGCGACGACGCGGTCGATCACCGCTCGCGCCGCGTCGACGCGAGCCGCGGCGCGCGGCGCGAGGACCGCGGACTTCTCGCCGCGGGAGACGGCAGAAAGATCTTCGAGTGAGAGAGAGTCCCCGTCGAGCTCCAGAACGCGAGTCACGATGCGGCATTCTCGCATCGGGACTACAATTCAAAAGTGACACACATCAAAGGCTCGGCCCTCGCCGTCATCGGGGGCCAGTGGGGCGACGAAGGCAAGGGCAAGGTCGTCGATCTCATTTCTCCCTCCTTCGACCTCGTCGCCCGCTACCAGGGCGGCCACAACGCCGGCCACACCGTGAAGTTCGGCGACAAGCACTTCGCGCTGCGGCTCGTCCCGTCCGGCATCTGCCGCGCGGGTGTCATGAA
>JBGPDK010000197.1:0-5396 GCA_041482235.1 Thermoanaerobaculia bacterium
GCCGACCGACCCTTCTTTCATCGTGAGCGACCCGCGCGACTTCGCGAAGGAGAGGGCGCGGCTCGTCGAGATCGTGAAGCGTTTCGGCGCTGCGGGACCCTCAGCCGCCGACGGCCGGATGCACTCCTTCTTCGGCCGCCTGAAGGGCGACGAGTGGGGCGTCCTGATGTACAAGCACCTCGACCACCACCTGAGGCAGTTCGGGGCGTAGGAGCTGTTCCGGAAATCCGAAACGGATCCATAATGGATGCTGGAGGACATCATGGCGACGCTCACGCTCAAGAACGTCCCGGAGGAGCTGGTCGGACAACTCAAGGCGGAGGCGAAGCAGAACCGGCGCAGCCTGAACCAGGAGGCGCTGTCCCGCCTCGAAGGCAGCGTCGCGCTTCGGAAGCGCTCCGCGGAGGAGACCGTCGCCGCCTTGCGGCGCCTCCATCGCCGGCTCTCGTACATGAAGCCCTTGAGCGCGTCCTTCGTCGAACGCGCCAAGAGACAGGGACGGCCGTGATCGTCGTCGACACGAACCTGATCGTGCAGACCGTTCTGCCGGGCGAGACCCACGAGGTCGCCCTCGAGGTGGCCGCACGAGATCCAGAGTGGGTCGCTCCCGCTCTCTGGCGGTCCGAGCTGCGCAACGTCCTCGCGACGGCGATGCGCGTCCGGGGGCTGCGTCTGTCGGGCGCGGTGGCGGCCTACGAAGCGGCGGACCGGCTCGTGACCGATTTCAACCTCGGCGAGTCCACCGAGGCCTGCCTCGCTCTCGCCGCAAGAGGCCGAATTTCCGGCTACGACTCCGAGTTCGTCTTCGTGGCGGAAAGCCTCGGGAAGCCGCTTGTCAGCGCGGATCGGAAGCTCGCGAAGGCCTTCCCTGGGCGGGTCCTTTCGCCGGAAGAGTTCGTCGCCCGGGGCTGACGGTCCCAGGCTACTTTCCGAGCACCTTCTTCAGCATCTGGCCCATGAGCGCGGGCGAGTCCACCACGTGGACGCCGGCGGCCTGGAGCGCCTTCACCTTCTCGGCGGCCGTGCCCTTCCCGCCCGAGATGATCGCGCCCGCGTGGCCCATGCGGCGGCCCGGAGGTGCCGTGCGGCCCGCGATGAACGAGACGACGGGTTTCTTGAGGTTGCCGGCGATCCAGCAGGCGGCCTCTTCCTCCGCGCTGCCTCCGATCTCGCCGATCATGATCACGCTCTCGGTCTCGGAGTCGTCCTTGAAGAGCTGCAAGGCGTCGATGAAGTTCGTGCCGTTCACGGGGTCGCCGCCGATGCCGATGCACGTGGACTGCCCCATGCCGAGCCCCGTCGTCTGTCCAACGGCCTCGTACGTGAGCGTTCCCGAGCGGGAGACGACGCCGACCGAGCCCGGGCGGTGGATGCGGGCCGGCATGATGCCGATCTTGACCTTCGCCGAAGGCCGGATGACGCCGGGGCAGTTCGGACCGACGAGCCGGCTCGTCCCCTTCGCGAGGAAGGCCTTCGCGCGGATCATGTCGTTCACCGGGACGCCTTCGGTGATCGCCACGATGAGGGCGACGCCGGCGTCCGCGGCCTCCATGATCGCGTCGGCCGCGGCCGGCGGCGGCACGAAAACCATGGACGCGTTCGCGCCGGTGGCCTTGACGGCGGCGATCACCGAGTCGAACACGGGAATGCCTTCGACGGTCGTCCCGCCCTTGCCCGGCGTCACGCCCGCGACGACCTGCGTTCCGTAGTCGCGGCTCGCCAGCGCGTGGAACTTGCCCTCGCGGCCCGTGAGGCCCTGCACGACGAGCTTCGTGTTCCGGTCGATCCAGGCGCTCATCTCACGCCGCCTTCCCGAGAGACGCGATGACCTTCTCGGCCGCGTCCTTCATGTCGTCGGCCGCGATGACCGCGAGGCCGGAGCTCTTCAGGATCGCCTTGCCCTCTTCCACGTTCGTGCCCTCGAGGCGCACGACGACCGGGACCTTGATCCCGATCTCCTGGATGGCGTTCACGACGCCCGTGGCGATGATGTCGCAGCGCATGATGCCGCCGAAGATGTTGATCAGGACCGCCTTCACGTTCGCGTCGGAGAGGATGATCCGCATGGCGTTCTTGACCTGCTCCTCGTTCGCGCCGCCGCCCACGTCGAGGAAGTTCGCGGGCTTGCCGCCCGCGTACTGGATGATGTCCATCGTGGACATCGCGAGGCCGGCGCCGTTCACCA
Organism: Thermoanaerobaculia bacterium; assembly: GCA_041482235.1. Taxonomy (GTDB): domain Bacteria; phylum Acidobacteriota; class Thermoanaerobaculia; order UBA5066; family UBA5066; genus Fen-183. The sequence continues at coordinate 2,186 of JBGPDK010000197.1, forward strand.
TGCAGCCGACGTTCCCGTCGAGCTTGATGTAGTTGAGGCCGAACTTCGACGCCTCCACCTCGAGCGCGTCCTCCTCGTCGAGGTCGCGGTACTCCTTGATGTTCGGGTGCCGGAAGAGCGCGTTGTCGTCGAAGGTCATCTTCGCGTCGAGCGCGACGACGTCGCCGGCTCCCGTGATCAGGAGCGGGTTGATCTCGGCGAGCGAGGCGTCCGTGGCGACGTACGCCTTCGCGAGCGCGATGAGGAAGCCGACCGCTTTCTTGTGCGTGTCGCCCGCGAGAGAGAGCGCATCGGCCAGCTTGCGGGCCTGAAAGGGCTGGAGGCCCCAGGCCGGGTCGAACGGCTCTTTGATAATTGCACCGGCGTCCTTCGCGGCGACGACCTCGATCTCCATGCCGCCCTGTTTGCTCACCATCATCACGGGCCGGTCGATCGTGCGGTCGAGCGTGATGCCGACGTAGAGCTCGCGGGCGATGTCGAGCGCTTCCTCCACGAGGATCTTCTTGACCTTCCGGCCCTGCGGGCCCGTCTGGTGCGTGACGAGCTGCATGCCGAGGATCTTCTTGGCGAGCTCGACGGCCTCGTCCGGGCTCTTCGCCAGCTTGACGCCGCCGCCCTTGCCGCGGCCGCCGGCGTGGATCTGCGCTTTCACGACGGCGCGCCCGCCGAATTCGTTCGCGATGCGGCCCGCCTCCTTGGGCGAGTCCGTGACCTGGCCCCTGGGCGTGGCGACGCCGAATCCGCGGAGGATCTCCTTGGCCTGGTATTCGTGTATTTTCATGGCGACCGGGGAGATTAGCAGAAGGAAACCGGTGAAAGCTCTCGCCCTCGCCCTCGCCGTCGTCGCGGCGCCGCTCGCCGCCCATCCCGCCGTTGGAATCGTCCGCGACGGCCGCGGAAACGTCTTCTATTCGGACCTCACCCATGTCTGGAAGATCACGCCGGCCGGCGGCAAGACGATCGCCGTCCGGAACGTCCACACGCACGAACTGTGTCTCGACGCGGCCGGGAACCTCTTCGGCGAGCATCTGTGGTACGAGGGGGACGCCACGAAGAAGTGGGGATATCGCGTCTGGAAGCTCGGCGCGGACGGCTCGCTCTCGGACGTGTGCGGGCCTCGCGAGGGTTTCCGCACCGATTACAGCTTCGTGCGCGATGCCACGGGCAACATGTACTGGTCGGAAGGCGGGGCCGCCGTGCGTTTCCGAAAACGCGCGCCGGACGGCACGGTTTCGACCCTGGCGGAGTGCCCCGCCTGCCGCGACGTGCGCTGGATGACGGCGGCCCGGGACGGCACCATCTATTTCGTCGACTCCGGCGAAGTGCGCGAGGTGTCGCCGTCCGGGGTCGTGAGGACGCGGGCGCGCGGCCTCCTCAAGCGCGTCCTCACGCAGCCCCAGGTGAGCGACATCCATGCCCTGATGGGGCTCTGGTGTGACGAAGCGGGCCGCGTCTACGTGGCGCGCTACGGGAGTCGAGAGGTCCTGCGGATCGATCGGGACGACACCGTGCGCGTCGTCGCGACGTCGACCTTCCCGTGGTCGCCGACCGGAGGACTGGTGGCTCCGAACGGGGACCTGCTGCTCCTGGAGGCCACCATCACGAATGCCGTGCGCGTGCGGCGGATCGGGGTCGACGGCCGAACCGAGACGTACTGAGCGCGGGAAGCGGCCCTTGATGCCGGCGGCCGTGCGGCCTGACTGGAGAATCATCCAAGTGTCGAAACGACATTCCGTCTTTTTTCTCCTCCTCGCGGGTTCCTGTCCGCTCCAGGCCCGGACGCCCGTGAGGACGCCCGCCTCTGTCGTCGAGCACGCCCCGCTCACGGCGAACGCCGCGACGTTGCTCGTGAACGAGATCGTCGAGGAGCTGAAGGTCGGAGACCTCGCGGCACTCGAGTCCCGGTTCGATGAGCAGATGAAAGCGGCGCTGCCGCCCGCGAAGCTGCGCGGGTTCTGGGCCGGCTGGCTCGAAGGCGCCGGCCGGCTCCGGTCGTGCACGGAGCCGCGCACGTCCCTGAGCGGGGAGTTCAGGCTCGCCTTCGCGACCTGCGCGTTCGAGAAGCAGCCGGCCGAGCTGAGGCTGACATTTCATCCGGACGGGCGGCTCGCGGGCATGTTCCTCGTGCCCGACGGGAGCTCTCGTCCCGACTGGAAGGCGCCCTCCTACGTGACGCCCGGCGCGTTCCGCGAGCGCGAGGTGAGGGTCGTCTCGGGCTCTCTGTCGTTTCCGGGCACGCTCGCGCTGCCCGTGGGCGACGGACCCTTCCCGGGCGTCGTCCTCGTGCACGGCTCCGGTCCCCAGGATCGGGACGAGACGATCGGAGGCCTCCGCCCGTTCCAGGACCTCGCGCAGGGGCTGGCCTCGCGCGGCGTCGCGGTGCTGCGCTACGACAAGCGCACGAAGGTGTACGAAAAAGAGCTGGCCGGAAGAACCGACATGACCGTCAAGGAAGAGGTGCTCGACGACGCGTTGGAAGCCGTCCGGCTCCTGCGCGCCACGGAGGGGATCGACCGGCGCCGGATCTTTCTCGCTGGCCACAGCCTCGGGGCGATCCTCGCGCCGAGCCTCGGCGTGCTCGATCCGTCTCTTGCGGGGATCGTTCTCCTCGCGGCGCCGTCGAGGCCCATGTCGGAGGTGGTGCGCGATCAGGCGCAGTCGCTCCTCGCGCCCGGGGCGACCGAGGCCCAGCGGCTGGCGGCGCCCGGCATCCTCAAGGAAGCGAACGCGCTGGCGGACCTTTACGCGGGCCGGCCCGGCCCGGCCTCAGGAACGATCCTCGGCGCCCCGGTGTCGTACTGGCTGGACCTGAAGTCCTATCGTCCGGCCGAGACCGCCCGGTCGCTCCGCATGCCGATCCTCGTCCTCCAGGGCGAACGCGACACTCAGGTCACGATGGCCGACTTCAACGGCTGGAAGAAAGCGCTCTCGGGCCGCGCAGGCGTGACGCTGAGGTCGTTTCCGTCCCTGAATCATCTGTTCGCGCCGGGCGAGGGCAGGAGCACGCCCGACGAATACCAGAGGCCCGGCCACGTCGCGGCCGAGGTCGTCGAGGACATCGCGGCGTTCGTGAAGAAGGCGCCGCCCGCCTCCGTGCGCTAAAGACGCGCGGCGATCGCGCCCACGAAGAACTTCGGGTAGCGCGCCGCCACGGCATCGACGTCGGGGATGAGCGTCACCTCCCGGAATCCGGCCGCCGAGAAATTGGCGC
>JBGPDK010000198.1:0-5367 GCA_041482235.1 Thermoanaerobaculia bacterium
ATTTCCCGGGGTCGCCGGCACGACCGACACGGACCTCTGGATGGAGTTCACGAGTGACCAGCCCGTCCTCGTGTTCGCGTCCGTCATCAACAACGGCTCCGGGGACCCGTTCGCGGTCATGATGACTCCCGAGCCCTCCGCCGCCCCCGTCGCTCCCCGCGAGCCCGTGGCCGATTTCACCTTCTCGGACAGCCCCATGTTGGGCTTCCCCGTCACGTTCACCGACACGTCCACGAACTCTCCCGCCTACCGTTTCTGGTCATTCGGCGACGGGACATACAACACCTCCGGCAGAAGCACCGTCCAGCACACATACAATACGGCCACCACGTTCCATGCGGGGCTCGTCGTCAGCAATGCGGGCGGCTTGAGCACGATGCTCACGGACGTCAACGTGGCTGTGTACACGATGCCGGGGTACTGATCGCGCGGACGACGCTCAGGTTTCCCGCTCTTCCCAGCGGCACTCCCGCGGCGCCTTGTCGCGCCTGAGGCCGAGAAAGGCCGGCTGTCTCAGCCGCTCGTCGGCCGTCCATTCCGCGTAGGCGACCTGCGCGACGAGGCGCGGCTCGACCCACACGGGGTCCTTCGCCTCCTTCGGACGCGCCTCGAACGGGCAGGTTTCGCGGGTGAGCGGCTGGAGCCGTTCGAGGAGGTCGAGCAGCGTCTTCTCGGAAAAACCGGTTCCGACCGCTCCGCAGAACCGCAGCGCTTTCCCCTCGTAGAGCCCGACGAGGAGCGCTCCGAAGTGAACGCGCCCGCCGCGCGGCAACGTGAAGCCGCCGATCACGAATTCGGCCTCGCGCCGCGCCTTCACCTTGAGCCAGCGGAGCGACCGGCGTCCCGACTCGTAGCGCGAGGCGAGGTCCTTCCCGACGATGCCCTCCCAGCCTTCCGCTCTCGCGCGCCGGTACGCCTTCTCTCCATCCGCGCCCAGCCGCGCCGCGAGGGCAAGCGGCTTTTTCGGCCGGCGGCCGGCGAGCGATTCGAGAGCTTGGCGCCGCTCGGAGAGCGGGTGCGAGACGAAGCTCGCGCCGTCCTTCTCGAGGCAGTCGAAGAGGACGAGGTTCGCGGGACGGGCGCCTTTCTCGCCCCGCTTCTGGAGAAGCGAGAACTCCGGCACGCCGCTCTTCCCGAACACGACGAGCTCACCGTCCACGACGAAGTCTCCTCCCGGAAGCGAGCCGAGGGCCGCCACGATGCCCGGCTCGTCCGGCGTCAGGTCGACGCCGTTTCTCGAAAAGAGCGAGACGCGGCCGCCCCGGCGACGCGCGAGGACGCGCCAGCCGTCGTATTTGGGCTCGAATACCCAGCCTGCGCGCGCGAACGGGGCGTCCACGCGGGTCGCGAGCATCGGCTGCGGCACCGTCACGGCGCCGGATTCTAGGCCAGCGGCCGTCCTCCGAAGGGGCGGTCGATCGGTGCGTAAACGCCATCGTTTGCGCCCATGACCTGCCCGCCCCTCACGCCACCGCCGGCGAAAAGCGAACCGGCTCCGAAGTTGCTACGCTACAGGGTCAGACTACCCTGACGGCACGAACGCATGAACCTGGAACGGCTTCGCCAGCGCTTCTTCGAGGGACTGATCCGCTACCGATGGCAGGAGACGATCGGGCGCGGCGGCATGGGGATCGTCTTCAAGGCGCAGGATCTGGACCTCGACGACGTCGTCGCCATCAAGGTCCTGTCTCCCGACTGGGAGACCGACGACCAGCAGCTCCTCCTGCGCTTCAAGCGCGAGATCAATCTCAACCGGAAGATCAAGCACCCGAACGTGGCACGCATCCACGACTTCGGGATGAGCGGCGATTTCCCCTTCATCACGATGGAATACGTCCCGGGCCACGACCTCAGGACGATCATCCAGCTCGAGGGAAAGCTCCCGCAGGCGCGCGCAATCTCGATCCTTCGGCAAATCTCCCTTGGAACCGAAGCCGCCCACAAGCTCGGCATCATTCATCGCGACCTCAAGTCGCAGAACGTCATGGTCGAGGACAACGGAGCCGTCGCCATTCTCGACTTCGGCCTCGCGCGCGGGAAGATGAACGAGCAGCTCACGCTCGACAGCGTCATGGTGGGGACGCCCCATTACATGTCGCCCGAGCAGGCGCTCGGACGACCCACGGACGCGCGCAGCGACGTCTACTCGATCGGCGTCATGGCCTACGAAATCCTGACGGGCAAGGTTCCCTACGACGGCGAGTCACCTCTCGTGATCGCGATGAAGCACGTGTCGGAGCCGGCGCCCGAGGACCTGCGCCATGCGACGAACGTCTCGCCCGAGCTCATCGCCATCGTCTACAAGGCGCTCGCGAAGAACCCGGACGCCCGCTTCGCCTCGGCGGCCGATCTCGAGGCCGAGCTCGCGATGCTTCATCCTTTCGAGTCCGGCCAGGTGCCGTCCGTGTCGGCGCCGCACCCCGCTATTTCCGTTTCGGCCACGTCGACTCCCAGCGCACCGGGGATGCCGGTCGAGACTCCGGCGAGCCGGGACACGCATCCCCGGATCGCTCCGATACCGACGCCCGCCCTGCCGTCGCCCGCGCTCTCGGCCACCTCGGGCGCGATGCCCGTCGAGCCGAAGAACCGCCCGCCCGTCGTCCTCGTCGTCGAAGGTGACGCGAAAGAGCGCAAGCGCCTCGCCGACGCGCTCGGCCGGCACGCCTGCCGCACGCTTGAGGCCAAGAACGGCCCCGAGGCGCTCGAGCTGCTGCTCAAGGACACCGTCGACCTCGTCCTCATGGACATCGGGCTTCCCGGAATGGACGGCTTCGACGTCACGCGCGTGATCAAGGCCCAGGCCGCAACGACCGCGCTGCCCGTCGTCCTCACCGCCGCGCGCCTCGACCGCAGCCACTTCGCGTTCGCGATCCAGACGGGAGCGACCGATGTGATGGCCAAGCCGCTGCAGACCGAGGCCGTCGTCGGGCGCCTCTGGCACATCCTCACCCACCACGGCTTCCAGCCGCCGGCGGACAACGAACTCGTGCTCGCCGCCATGAAGAAGACGCTTCCCTCCGCGATGACGCCGCCTTCGGCCCCCGGCAAGAGCAGCCGGGAGCGGCGCTCTCTCGCCTAGAACAGCGGCTTGAGGTCGCCCAGCCGCGTCACGAAGACGACGGGCTCGGGCGCCCCTTCGCCGTGACGATCGAAGAGGATCGGGAACCAGCCCGCGCCCCTCGCGCCCACGACGTCCGTCGCGAACGAGTCGCCCACGTAGACGCGGCGGCGCGCATCTCCGCCCGCGGCCTGCCACGCGGCGTCGAAGATCGCCCGCGACGGCTTCATCGCCCCGACGTCTTCCGACAGGATCACGTGCCGCGCCCAGCGGTCGAGGCCGAAGCGCGCGATTTTCGCCCGCTGCGTCTGGCGGAAGCCGTTCGAGAGGATCCCCACGACGCCCAGAAGCGACGCGTGCTCCAGCACGTCTTCGGCGCCCTCGATGAGCCGCCAGCTTCGGCTGTATGCGCCTATGTAGAACGTGCTCGCAGCGGCGCCGCCCGCGGCGTCGAGGCCCAGATCGGCGAGCGGTAGCGCGAAGCGCCGCGCGGCGAGCGTCGGCCGGTCGATCTCGCCCTTTCCGTACGCATTCCAGAGGCGCAGGTTGTTCCGGCGATACGTGGCGAGCCAGTCCTCGAACGCGACGCCTCCGAAGAGCGAAGCGTGAGACGCGTACGTCTCGCGATGAGCGCCCTCCTCGGCCGCGTGATGATCGACGAGCGTGTCGTCTAGGTCGAAGAACAAGAGAGGCTTCATTCGGACACCACGCCGTTGGGGGGTCCGGGGGGCGGCGAACAGCGCCCCCCGGAGAGCTCGAAGAAGAGGAGGGGGCGCGAGCTCACGGCCGGTTTCCCGCGGCGCGGGTCACGGCTGGACCCCGGGCAGGTTGAACGGCCCGTACGTGGCGAGCACGAGCACGACCGCGCTGATCAGCGCGGTCATGTACGTGATGCGGTCTCGCGTGGCGAACAGAACCGGGTCTTCGTCCATCTCGCCCCGGTTGACGATCACCCAGATCCTGCTGATCCAGTAGAGGAAGACGGGTACGAGGAGCCAGAGCCACGCCGGACTCACGTAGAAACGCCTCACGGTGTCGCTCTGAAGGTAGAGCGCGAGGACGATCGCGGCCAGGTACGCGCTCGTGATGCCGCAGGTCTGCACGACCAGGTGATCCCACGTGAAGTACGCCCGCCCGTGGGCCTCGATCGTTTCGGATCTCTTCAGCCGCACGAGCTCGGAGGCCCGTTTGCAGAACGCGAGACTCAGGAACGTGAACACCGAGAATGCGAGAAACCACGGAGAGAGGAGCAGGCCCGTCGCGGCGCCTCCGAGAAGAACGCGAAGCGTGTAGAGAAACGACAGCGTGAAGACGTCGAGGAGCACCTGGCGCTTCAGGAAGAAGGAGTAGGCCGTCGTCGCGATCAGGTAGACGCCGACGAGCTTCACCGAATCGGCCGGAAGCGTCAGGGAGATCGCGACCCCCGCGGCCATCAGGATCAGCGAAAGGACGGCGGCGAGGGGGATCGGCAGGCGGCCGCTCGCCAGGGGCCTTCCGCGCTTGTCGGGATGGATTCGGTCGGAATCCAGATCGAGAAAGTCGTTGATCAGGTAGATGCTCGACGCGCAAAGCGAGATGGCCGCGAAAGCAAGACCGCCCGCCAGGAGGATGCCGGCATCCTGCAGCTTGTGCGCCGTGATGATCGGGACGAAGACGAGGAGGTTCTTGATCCAGTGGCGAACCCGGATCGCCTTGAAGAGGGTCGTCACGGTCAAGGAAGAAAGCGGGAACGCCTCGGCCAGATTTCCGTCCTGCCTGAGGCCCCTCTCGATCGCCGGCGGCGCGTTGACGGCGATGGCGCTCCGCGCCTTCTTCCAGACGGGAAGGTCCGCCGGCCCGTTTCCCGCGTAGTCGAATCCCCGGTCGCCGAAGCGCGCCACGAGCGCGCGCGCCTTCGTCTCGCCCTCGAGGTTCGTCGAGCCGTCGCTTCCCATCACCTCGTCGAAGAGCCCGAGGTGGGCGGCGACTTGCTCCGCCCACCGAAGGTCGGAGGCGGTGACGAGGACGAGGCGCCGTCCGCGGCTCTTCTCCCCGCGCAGAAACTCGATCAGTCGCTCGTCGTAAGGGAGCGAGGAGGGTTCGAGCGCGACGCGGCTCGCGACCTCTCTCTTGAAACCGGCCCTGCCCTTCGACAGCCAGAACGTGGCCTGGATCAGGGGGAAGAACCCCTTTTTCGAAAGGCGCGCCAGGCCCTCGTAGAGCAGATCGCTCCGGATCAATGTCCCGTCGAGATCGACACAAAGGGGAATGCCGGCACTCGAGGAGTCCTCGGGCTCCTGGCTCTCCGTCATGCCGGTCCCTCCCGAACG
>JBGPDK010000199.1:0-5301 GCA_041482235.1 Thermoanaerobaculia bacterium
CGCTCCTCTGCCGTGGGTCCCTTCACGCGCTTCTCGACGCGCTTCTTGAGGAACGACTGGACGAACGGGAGCCCGAGGACGGGCGCGAACCGCCGCAAGCGCCGGGCGCTTGAGACCGCCGAGGGCGGCACGGCCATGTACACCTCGATGTCGGGGATTCCGGTCGAGCGAAAGGCCGTCGAAAGGTCGCCCCAGGGGATCGTCATCGCGAGGCGCGGCCCGTCCGGAAACGGAACCTCCATCGTCTTCCAGGCCGCGGGCACTCTGACGAGCTTTCCGCCCGCCCGCACGAGCCCCCCTTTGGGCACGCTCTCGAGCATCGTCTTCATCGTCCCCGCGCTCGACTTGAAGCCGCGGAACGCGAGCGTCAGCGACGTGGCGCCGGGCAGCGCCTCGGAAAGGGCGCTCGCCAGGCAGTCCGAGGGAACCACGTCGAATCCGGTTCCGGGAAGCACCGCGATTCCGGCTTTCTTCGCGTCCGCGTCGCGCGCGAATGCCGCCTCGAAGACGTCCACCTCGCCGGTGATGTCGAGATACGCGGTCGAAGAGCGCAGGCAGGCCTCGAGCGCCGGAGCGCTCGTCTTCGAGAACGGCCCCGCCGCGAGGAGCAGCGCGGAAAACGGCTCGAGGAGCCGTGCCACGGTGTCGGGATCCTCGAGGCCGAAGCAGAGGCTCTGAAGGCCGTGCGACCTGGCGATCGGCTCGACGGCCTCCGCGCGGCGGCCCGCGAGGAACGGCCGGAGCCCCTCGCGCAGCGCGGTCTCGAGGATGAGCTTCCCCGTGTACCCGTTGACGCCGTACAGGAGCAGACCGGACTTCGCCGTCACGGCGGCGTTCCCTCGGGCGTGCCGGGCATATCCGCGAGGCGCACGCCGCAGACGTTCGCGAGATCGCGGCAGGCGTCCACCTCGTCCTCTGCGCCCCGGGCCTCTTCGTCGGTTAGGACGTACCGGAACCCGCCGTCGGCCGGAAAAACGAGCCCGTTCTCGAGGACGCGCCGGGGGCCCCCCACGCCGAAGAGCCCGGCGTCCATCACGAGCCACATCCAGTCGGCGTCGCGGGCGACGCCCGCGTGGGCCATCACGTCTCCCAGCCGGAACGCGGCGGGCGGAGAGTCGGAGGAGGGAGAAGAAAGAAGAGAAGAAGGGAAGATTTTCTTAGAAAGGGAATGCGACAAGGCGGAGAAGCCCCTTGGATCGTATGCGCGCACCGCGCCGTTGCCGTCCTCAAGCGTCAGGAGCGGCGCGTCTGGCGGCACGAGCGCTTCGCCGAGCGCCTCTTCCCATTCTAAGAAATCTCTTTTCCCTGGGTCCTTCAAGATCACGTCCACGCGGCTGTCGCGCCTCCAGGATGTCGCCGCCGTCGTAAGACGCCCCCCCGCGATCTCGTGGACGCGCCAGCCGGCCGTCGTGTGAAAGAGGCCCTTCGCGCGCGCGACGCGGCCCCGGGTCACCTTGTTGTCTCGGAGCTCCTCGAGGGCTCGAAGAAGTCGATCGGCATCGAAGATACGCTCCGGCGGGTACCCGACGCCCTTTCCCTCATACCCTTCCAGGAAATCCCCATGAGGGTGCGGATGCGGGGCGCTCGCCGCGAGAAGCGTCGGCCTTTGCGGCGCCTCCGGCCGCTCGAGGTCCCAGACCTCGTCGGGAAGAGCCCCGTGGGACGCGCGAACGACGAGCAGCTTCGTCGGTACGAGTGCGCGGGCGAAATCTTCCACTCGAAGAATCTCTTCTTCCGAAGCGAGATCGCACCGATTGACGACGAGGATGTCTCCGGTGTCCACCTGGTCCCGAAAGAGGGCGCTCTCGGCGTATGTCTTCGCGAGGTCCTGCTGCGGGTCGAGGAGCGTGATCACGGGCCTCACGTCGAACCGGCTCGCCCAGCGCGGGCCGCGCAGCAGGTCGACGAGCTCGGACGGCCTCGCGAGACCCGTGGGCTCGAGGACGAAGCGCGTGGGCGCCACGAGGTCCGACACCTCCTCGAGCGAGGCCTCGAGATCGGCCATCGCCGTGCAGCACACGCAGCCGCCCGACACCTCCCTGAGGATGCAGCTCGCGCAGTCGGACAGGAGCGCCCCGTCCACGCCGAACGTTCCGAACTCGTTCACCACGACCGCGATCCGCTCGCGTTCGGCCCGGCGAAGGAGAAGGTCCTTCACGGCGGTCGTCTTCCCGGCGCCGAGAAAACCGGAAAGGACGTGGACGGGGACTTTCACCGGGGATCATCCTACCGCCGAAATTTTCGACACGATCCGGCCTTCCCTGCGTAAGATTCGCGCGATGTCCAGCAGCGCCGCCGTCTCCCGGAGCTCCCGGGCCCCGAAGCCCTCCCGCGTCCGCGTCCCCGAGAAGTTCGCCGAGGCCGAGAAGCTCTACGGCATCGAGAACTGGGCCAAGGGCTTCTTCTCCGTCTCGGACGACGGAAACCTCCTCGTCCATCCCACGCGCGAAAATCATCGTTTTGTCGACCTCAAAGGCGTCATCGACGACGTCGCCCTGCGCGGCATCCTGACGCCGGTCGTCGTGCGGTTCCCGCAAATCCTCGACGCCGCCGTCAAGGAGCTCAACGAGGCCTTCCTGCACGCGATCAAGGAGTACTGCTACGACGGCGTTTACCGGGGCGTGTTCCCCATCAAGGTGAACCAGAAGAAGGTCGTCGTGCGCGAGATCATCCAGGCGGGCCGCAAGTACGGCTACGGCCTCGAGGCCGGAAGCAAGCCCGAGCTCCTCGCGGCCCTCTCGCAGGACCTCGGCTCGGACTGCCTCATCACGACGAACGGGTACAAGGACGACGCCTTCATCCGGCTCGCGTTGAACGGCCTTCGGATGGGCAAGACGGTCGTCCTCATCCTCGAGAAGGTGTCCGAGCTCGAGCGCATCCTCGACGTCGCCAAGAAGCGCGGCGTGAAGCCCCTGATCGGGATGCGCAGCAAGCTCTACGCGCGCGGCTCGGGAAAGTGGGCGAAGTCGGGCGGCGAGGCCGCGAAGTTCGGCCTCACGACGACTGAGATGCTCGAGGCCGTCGAGATCCTCCGCCACCGGAAGATGCTCGACAGCCTCGTCATGCTCCACTTCCACATCGGCTCGCAGATCACCGACATCCGCAAGATCAAGAGCGCGATCAAGGAGGCGGGCCGCGTCTACGCGAAGCTGTACCGGTCGGGCGTGGAGGTGCAGTTCCTGAACCTCGGCGGCGGGCTCGGCGTGGATTACGACGGCAGCAAGACGGCGTTCGACTCCTCGATGAACTACACGGTTCAGGAGTACGCGAACGACATCGTCTACACGATCAAGTCGATCTGCGACGAGGAGAAGGTCCCGGTCCCGACGCTCGTCACGGAATCGGGCCGCGCGATCACGGCCTACCACTCGGTTCTCGTGACGAACGTGCTCGACGTGGCGGACCGCATCGAGCAGGGCCGCACCGTGAAGCTCGATGGCGACGAGAACCACGTCGTGCGCGAGCTCTACGACGTGTGGCAGGGCGTCACGGCGAAGAACGTGCGCGAGAGCTACCACGACTCGCTCCAGTACAAGGAAGAGCTGTTCACCCTCTTCAACCTCGGCTACGTGTCGCTCGAGGACCGGAGCAAGGGCGAGATCCTGTACTGGAACATCTGCGAGCGCATCCGCCGGTACCTCCACACGGTCAAGGACATTCCGGAGGAGTTCGAGCAGCTCGAGGTCATGCTGGCCGACAAGTACGTCCTGAACTTCTCGGTCTTCCAGTCGCTGCCGGACGTCTGGGCGATCGACCAGCTCTTCCCCATCCTGCCGATCCACCGGCTGCGGGAAAGGCCGACCGAGAAGGGCACGCTCGCGGACATCACGTGCGACTCGGACGGCAAGATCGAGAAGTTCATCGACCTTCGGGACATCAAGGAGGCGCTGCCCCTCCACGAATTCAAGAAGGGCACGCCGTACTACATCGGCATCTGCCTCGTCGGGGCGTATCAGGACGTCCTCGGCGACCTCCACAACCTCTTCGGCGAGGCGCACGAGGTGCTCGCGAGCGTGGACGAGGACGGCCGCACGCGCATCCAGGACGTCCTCCCCGGCGAGTCGTGCGAACGGGTCCTCTCGTACATGAACTACGACCGCGACGAGATGCTCGACGGCATCTGGCGGCAGCTCCGGCGCGCCGCCGAGCGCAAGAAGGTCAAGGAGCCCGAGGCCAAGGCGATCGCGAAGGACTTCGAGCAGGTCCTCTCGCAGTACACGTACCTCGAGGACTAGGGCTCTTCGTGCCCGGGGCGAACGAGGCGAAGAACATGGCGGACTTTGCACAGACCTTCCTGGGTGAATCCCGACAGTACTTGCGGGGTGCCTATCTGACCGCGATTGAGAGGTCGGTCGCGCCGTTGACCGACGCTCAAGTCTGGTGGCGCCCGAACGAGGGTTCCAACAGCATCGGGAACCTGATCCTGCATCTCTCCGGCAACGTCCGGCAGTGGATCGTTGGTGGGGTTGGGCAGCAGCCCAACGAGCGAAACCGGCAGCTCGAATTCGACGAGCGCGACGCGATACCGAAAGAGCAGCTCCTTTCCCGATTGCGAACGGTTCTGGACGAAGCGGACGCGGTGCTGGCGAGCTTGACGGAAGCTGATCTGACCGCACCACGCGTCATCCAGGGCCACGACACGACGGTCCTGAAGGCGATCTACCACGTCGTGGAGCACTTCTCGACGCATACGGGCCAGATTCTGTGGATCGTGAAATCGCAGCTTGCCACTCGGCTCCAACAGGCCTTCCCGAACCCGACAAAACCGTAGCGGCGCAAGGCACCCATGCAGCCCGTTCCACCCTCCGTCGCCGATTTTCTCGCGGGCAAACGCATCGCGGTCGCGGGCGTGTCGCGCACGGGTCGCGCGCCCGCCAATGCGATCTTCCGCCGACTGCGACAGTGCGGACACGAGGCCATTCCCGTCAATCCCAACGCGTCCGAGCTCGAAGGGTCGCGCTCGTATCCCCGAGTCGCCGACATCCCGGGCGAAGTGCACGGCGTGCTCGTCGCCACGCATCCGTCCGTCGGGGCGGCCCTCGTGCGCGAGGCGGCGGCCCGGGGAATCCACCGCATCTGGTTTCACAGGTCGTTCGGGGAGGGCAGCGTGTCGCCCGAGGCGCTCGAAGCGTGTCGCGAGGCCGGCATCGAGCCCATCGTGGGCGGTTGCCCGCTCATGTACTGCCAGCCCGTGGACCCGGGCCACCGCTTCTTCCGCTGGTGGCTTCGCCTTCGGCGGCGCATCCCCGGGTAGGGGTGGGACGTGTCCAAGCTGCGCTTCAGGATCTCGATGTCGCTCGA
>JBGPDK010000200.1:0-5254 GCA_041482235.1 Thermoanaerobaculia bacterium
CACGAGGTCACGGGATCGCAAAGCTTCGCGAAGGCGCTCCTCGAAACGGTGGCCGTGGCCGTGACGCCCGGCATCGCCTTCGGCGAAGACCGCTGCGTGCGCATTTCGTTCGCGACCTCGCGCGCGCGCATCGAGGAAGGAATCTCCCGCCTCGCGCGGGTGCTCGCCCTCTAGCGGTAGCGGACGTCCGCCGGCGTCGCCGGCTCGGGCGCGGACTCCAGGGCCACGCGGTCGCGCCCGGCCTTCTTGGCCGCGTAGAGGGCCGCGTCCGCGCGCGCGACGAGCGACTCGAACGAGGTCCTTTCGAACAGGCCCGAATGGACGGCGACGCCGGCGGAAACCGTGACGCCGATCGGAATCCGGGGAGGCCCGAGCGACGCGACGGCCGCCCGGATTCGCTCGACGGCGTGCACGGCAGCCTCGGCGTCCGCCTCCACGAGGAGCACGATGAACTCCTCCCCGCCGAAACGGCCCGCGGCGTCGATGCCGCGGACGGTCCGGGCGACGGCGCGGGCGACGGCCGTCAGCGCCGCGTCCCCGGCAAGATGGCCGAAACGGTCGTTGAACTTCTTGAAGTGGTCGACGTCGAGCATCGCGACCGCAAGGCTCCTGCCCGTGCGACCGGCGCGGGCGAGCTCGGCCAGTGCGCGCTCCTCGAACGCCGTGCGGTTCAGGAGGCCGGTCAGCGGGTCCGTTGTGGCGCGCGTGAAGAGGCGCCTCTCCGCCTCGGCAACGCGGGGAAGAAGCAGCGCCGTGAAGAGAACGAACCCGGCGCCGAGCGGTGAAACGAAGGGCGCCGGCACGAGGACCTGACGCCTCACGGCGAGCTCGGCGCCACCCGCGAGGGCGAGCACGCTGAAGGCCGCGAAGAGAAACGCGCGCGTCCGGCGGCCGCCGCGCGCGAGGTCCGCGAGGAGTGCCGCGGCCACGAGCGGGAGGATCATGGCGAGGCCGGCCTCGACGCGGCGCCGCGCGCCGTTCTCGAAGAGGAACGGGGCGCCGAGGAAACCCGCGACGCCGAGCGCGAGGACGGCGTACAAAGCGAGCCGCCGCCCGCGCGCCACGCCGAGGAGCGCGAGGGCGAGGAGTCCGAACGACGCGGCCGTCAGCGCGAAGAGGAGCGTCGCGATTTGCGCCTTCGAGAGCCACATCGCGTGAGGCTCACTTCAGCCAGCGGTCGAACCAGTCGAGCACGCGGCGGACGCGGTCCTTCTTGTTTTCCTCGCGGAAGAAGCCGTGACCCTCGTCGGGATAGACGACGAGCTGCGTCGGGACGCCGAGCGTCCTGAGGGCGTGCCAGAACTCGTAGCCCTGAGGGGCGGGCACCTCGGCATCGCGCTCGCCGTGGAGGACCAGAGTGGGCGTCTTCGCGCTCTTGATGAACGTGAGGGGTGAGCTCTTCGCGTAAACGGCCGGATCGTCGTACACGGACGCCCCGAAGTAGGGCAGCATCCAGCCGTCGATGCGGTTCTGGCCGTAATAGCTCTGCCAGTTCGCGATGCCGGCACCCGCGACGGCCGCCGAGAACCGGTTCGTCTGCGTGACGGCCCACATCGCCATGTAGCCCCCGTAGCTCCAGCCGAAAATGCCGACGCGTCTCGGGTCGACGGGCCGGGTCCTCAACACTTCGTCGACTCCGGCGAGGATGTCGCGCAGGTCGCCGCCGCCGAAATCCTTCACGTTCCCGCGCGTGAACGCCTCGCCCTGTCCGAAGCTGCCGCGCGGATTCGGCAGGAAGACGAAGTAGCCGCGCGCGAGAAGCGCACCGGCGAGGGGCGACGGCCACGTGCTGCGGTGGGCGGAGGCCGGCCCACCGTGCACGAGGACGGCGAGCGGGTGCTTCCTCCTGGTGTCGATGCGGGCGGGCGGCAGGAGCCACCCCTCGACACTCTGGCCGTCGCTCGAGACGCGCACGCTCCCAGCGGGGCCCCATCCGGGTTTCACGCCGGCGTTCTCTTCGGTGAGGCGGGTCCACGCTCCGATCGGGCCCGCCCAGAGCTCCGGCGGCTTGTCGAACGACTCGCGGATGACGGCCGAGGTGATGCCGTCTCGAGCGAGCGAAAGGCCGATGCCGCGGCCCGGGGAGAGCGTCTCGCGCCCGGAGTAAAGCGTGCGGGCCGCCCCGGTCGCCGGATCCAGCGCCGTGACGGCGGTCGCCTCTCCCGCGAGCTCGGTCACGACGAGCCGGGACGCGGAGGGCCAGGCCAGGCAGCCCGCGGAGGCATGGCGTGACGGCGTGAGATTTCTCGCCTCGCCTCCCGCGGCCGGCACCACGAAGACGTCGCCGCCGGCCGCACCGTGATCGCTCATGAGGCCGTGGATGACCGCCACGGCCGAGCCGTCCGGCGAGAAGACGGGCCACGTGATCTGAAGCGGCGGCCTCCACAGGAGGCGCGGCGCCGAGGTAGCCGCATCCACCGCGAGCAACTCGGCGCGCCACCAGTTGTCGTCACCCGACCCTTTCGCCGCCACCGCCGCGAACGTGCGCCCGTCCGCCGACCAGTCGTATTCGTAGACGTACAGGTCGGGCGGAGACGCGAAGCGGAAAGCCTTCGTCTCCACGTCCACGACCGCGATGCGCTGCTCGTCGATCCGCTCGTCGACGACGCCCGCGTCTCGGGCCGTGGGCACGGCCGGACCGGGCTCCTTGGCGGCGTTCTCGATGACGAGCACCGCGATGGAGCGGCCGTCGCGGGACCAGCGCGGCTCCCCGAAGGTGCCCTTCAGCTTCGTGAGGCGCGCCGCCGGGCCGCCCGTGACCGGGGCCGTCCACAGCGCCGCGCCGCCCGTGTGGGAGACGAATGCGAGCGTCTTCCCGTCGGGAGAAAAGGCGACATCGCCCTCGCGGACCGCCGACCCGTCGAGCGATGCCGTGATGCGGACGGCCGGGGCTCCGGACCGCGCCTCCTGCACGAGGATGCGCGACGCGCGCGCCGCCTTCTCGTCCCGAACCGGCTCCACCCGCGCGACGAACCTTCCGTCGGGCGAGATGTCGACGCCGAAAATCTCTCGGGTCCTCGATAGTCGCGCGTACAGGGCGTCGAACGGCTCGAGGGCGTCGGCGGCGGCGGGGCCGATGACCAGAAGGCACGAGAGCACGGCGAGAGTGGCGGTCGGACGTCGCATCGATCCTCCTCGAGGCGGGTCGATTATCCCCGGGCGAGAAGGGGACGAAGGAGACGGCGCCGGCGGCGGCCGAGCTGCTAGGCTGAACCCTCACCGAGCGACTTCGCGAGGACGTGCTTCTGCACTTTCCCAAGCGCGTTGCGCGGCAGCTCCCGTACCGCGCGGAGGTCGCGCGGCTGCTTGAAGTCCGCGAGGTGCTTCGCCGCGAACGCGGCGATCTCGGCGCAAATGCTTTCGGCGGCGTCCGCTTCCGCGGGCGCCGTGAGAACGACGGCCGCAGCGATGCGTTGGCCCCAGACGCGGTCGGGCAGGCCGACGACGGCCGCGTCCTTCACGGCCGGGTGCCGCCTCAGGACGTCCTCTATCTCGCGCGCGGAGATCTTGTAGCCGCCGCTCTTGATCACGTCGACCGACTTTCGGCCCAGGATCGTCACGTAGCCGCCCGCGTCGCGCCGGGCCACGTCGCCGGTCAGAAACCAGCCGTCCCGGAACGCGGCCGCCGTGTCGGCCTCGCGCCCCCAGTAGCCGTTCATGATGCCGTTCGCTTTCACGTGAATCTCGCCGAGGTCTCCGTCCGGGACGTCGCGCCCTTCGTCGTCCACGAGCCGCACGGAGCAGCCCGGCACGGGCAGCCCGACGGTGCCCGGACGCCGCTCGCCCTCGTACGGATTCGACAGCGTGAAAAGCGTCTCGCTCATCCCATAGCGCTCGAGGATCGCGTGGCCGGTCTTCTCGCGGAACGCGACGAAGTCGGCCGCCGGCAGAGGCGCGCTGCCGGCCGTGAAGAGCCGTGCCTTTCTGAGCGCCGCGGCGTCCTCGGGATGGGCCTCCAGATGCTCGAGCAGCCGTACGTACATCGTCGGCACGCCCATGAAAGCCGTCGCTCCGCCGTTCGCGAAGGCTTCCACGACGCGCAGCGGGTCGAAGCGCTCTTCGAGGAGCAGGGTGAAGCCGGTCAGGAGCGCGCCCGCGACCCCGAGGCAGAGCCCATGCACGTGGAAGAGAGGAAGCGTAAGCACGAGTCGGTCGGCTTCGGAGAAACGCCAGAGGCGCATCACGGCGCGCGTGTTCGCCTCGAGCGCGCGATACGACAGCGCGACGCCCTTGCTCTTGCCGGTCGTGCCCGAGGTGTAGATCAGGAGCGCCACATCGTCATCCGCGGGAGGATCGGAAGAGAGAGTTGCTTCGGAAGAGAAAAGAGAAGAAAGATTTTCTTTGAAAGGAAGAGGGGAAAAGACGTCGGCGATATCGAGGACGTGGAGGAGCGTTGCGGGCTTCTCGCCCGCCAGGATCTCGTCGAGGCTTTTCCCGCAGTCGTCGGTCCGCCTCGTCAGCACCGCGACGGAGCCGGAATCCTCGAGGATGTGGCGGGCCTCCTCGGCCTTGTAGCGCGTGTTGATCGGGACATGGATGACGCCCGCGCCGAGGTGGGCCACGAAGGCCGCAACGACCTCGGGGCACGTCCCGGCGAAGACCGCCACGCGGTCCCCGCGCCTGACACCCGCGCGCTCCAGAAACGCGACGTATGAGCTCGCCCACCGGCGCATTTCTTCGAATGAGTAAGAGCGGCCGTTCCAGACCACGGCCGGATTCGTGGAAATCCTCATACGGCCGACACCCCGAGGAACTGCTCCCTCACGCGGGAGTCGCCCGCGAGGTCCTTCGCGCGGCCCGTGAGCGTGACGCGGCCGGTCTCGAGAACACAGGCGTGGTCGGCGAGCGCGAAGGCCTGCACCACGTTCTGCTCGACGAGGAGTATCGTGACTCCCTTCTGCCGGATCGCGGAAAGCGAGGCGAAGACCTCGCGCACGAGGCGCGGGGAAAGGCCGAGAGCCGGCTCGTCGAGGAGGAGGAGGCTCGGCCGGGCCATCAGGCCGCGCCCGATCGCGCACATCTGCTGTTCGCCGCCCGAGAGCGTGCCGGCCTTCTGGGAGTGGCGCTCACGGAGCACGGGGAACATGGCGAACACGTCCTCGAGCGCCCTTGCCGACTCGGACCGCGCCCTCTTCCCCCAGGCTCCCATCTCGAGGTTCTCGAGGACCGTCATGCCCGGCCAGAGCTGCCGCGCCTCGGGCACGAGCACGAGCCCTTCCGGAGCCCGCGTGTGCGCGGGCCGGCTCGCGAGATC
>JBGPDK010000201.1:0-5247 GCA_041482235.1 Thermoanaerobaculia bacterium
CGAACCAGCGCGGAAGAAGGCCGTCGCGCGCCATCGCCATGAAGATCCGCGGCTGCGCGAGCTGGTAGACGAGGAGCGCTCCCGAGAGGGCGGCGACCGCGCCCACGCTCACGATGCCGGCGACGCGGTTCATGCCGATGGACGAGAACGCGTGCGCGATGGGATCGGCGACGCCGCGGTAGGCCGCGTACGGGAGGATGCCCGCGACGACCGCGCAGACCCCGACGTAGATCACCGTGCAGATCGCGAGGCTCCCCAGGATCCCGCGCGGGAGGTCCCGGCCGGGATTGCGTGTCTCCTCGGCCGTCGTCGACACCGCGTCGAAGCCGATGAACGCGAAAAAGATGATCGCGGCGCCCGCCTGGATGCCCTTGAGACCGTTCGGCGAGAACGGAATGTAGTTCGCGGGCTTGACGTAGAACGCGCCGACAGCGATGACGCCGAGAAGAAGCACGACCTTCACGAAGACGATCACGTTGTTGAAGCGCGCGGATTCCTTGATGCCCCACGCGCAGAGAGCCGTGATGACGATCGTGATGAACATCGCGAGGAGGTTCATCCCGACCGGGAACCCGCCGAGCATCGGCGCGTTCTGCAGCGCGTCCCAGTTCGAGAACGCCGCCGCGCCCCCGAGCGAGCCCGCCTTCGCTTGCGCCAGGTACCCGAGCCGCGCCGAGAGGCTCGACGCGTCCGGGTGCGCCTTCAGGAACTCCTCGCTCACCTGCAGCATCGTGCGGCTGTCGAGCGTGAGCCAGCCCGGCAGGTGGACGCCCACGCCCTGCAGGAGGTTGTTCGCGTAGCTCCCCCACGAGATCGCGACCGCCACGTTCGAGATGGCGTACTCGAGGAGGAGGTCCCAGCCGATGATCCACGCCATCAGCTCGCCGAGCGTCGCGTAGGCGTACGTGTAGGCGGAGCCGGAGACGGGAATCATGGAGGCCATCTCCGCGTAGCAGAACGCCGTGAACCCGCACGCGACGGCCGTCAGGAGGAAGCTGACCATCAGGGCGGGACCAGCGGCGGGACGCGTAACGCCATAGGAGGAGTCGAAGCCGCCGGCGAGCCCCGTGCCGAGGCTCGAGAGGATGCCCGCGCCGATGATCGCGCCCACGCCCATGAACGTCAGGTCCCACGCCGTCAGCGTTCGCTTGAGATGTCCGTGACCCGGCTCGTCGGCGCTCGCCTGGAGCTGCTCGATCGACTTCGTACGGAACAACTGGTTCCTCAAGCGAGCTTCCTCCTGGCGATGCGGGTTCGACGCGGACGCGCGAGTCTACCGGGCGAGCACCAGGGGCGGGAGCTCGGACAGCGAGCGGATCGTCTCGTAGCCCTCGGGCACGAGGCCGCCACGGTCGACGAGCAGCGCGTGGAGGCCCGCCGCGCGGGCGCCGTGGTAGTCGTCGATGAGAGAGTCGCCGACGTGCAGCGCGGCGGCGGGCGCCACGCCCGCCCGCCGCAGAGCCTCGTCGAAGATCCCCCGGTCCGGCTTGCTCGCGCCCACGACCGCCGAGGCGATCACGTCGTCGAACGCGTCTCCGAGCCCGAGGCGCGCGAGAAGCGACGGCAGGGACGAATCCCAGTTCGAGACGACGACCAGCTTCAGGCCCATCGCGCGCAGCGCCGCGAGGACGGCCGGCACCTCGGGATAGAGCGTCCAGTGCAGCTCCTGGCGAAAGTGCGCGATGAGGCCGGCGAGAAGCGGGTCCGGCATCTCTCCCCCGCCCACGCGCGCGTAAACGGCCCCGACGAAGCGGCGCCAGAAGCCCGCCTCGCCCCCGGGCCCGCCCCAGCGCTCCTCTCCGCGCTCGCGGGCGGCGTCCACCTCCCGCCACGTCGCATGCACCGCGCGATGCACCGCATCTACGTCCGCCTCGACCCCGTGCGCCGCGAACGCCTCGCGGTAGACGTGGGCGACGGGCGGGTCGGCGGCGAGGAGCGTGTCGCCCGCGTCCAGGAAGACGGCCTCGATCAGGGCATCACCTGCCCGCCGTCGATCACGATGGCCTGGCCGGTCACGTTCTTCGCCTCGGGAGAAACGAGATACGCGACGAGGCCCGCGACCTCGGTCGGCGAAAGCACCTCGCCGAGGGGCGCCATCCTTCCGGCGAGCGCGAACGCGTCGTCGAAGCTTTTCCCGATGCCCTTCCCCATCCTTGCGATCCCCGACCGGCCCATCTCCGTGTCCACCCAGCCCGGACACACGGCGTTCACGGTGATCTTCCGCGGCGCGAGCTCCAGGGCGAGCGCGCGCGTGAGGCCGATGACGCCGTGCTTGGACGCGCAGTACGCGGCCATGCCGGCGACTCCGAAACGGCCCGAAACCGAGGAGAGATTCACGATGCGCGCGCCGTCGGGCAGGAACGGCCGCGCCGCGCGGCAGACGCGCCACATGCCCGTGAGGTTCACCCCCAGGGTCTGGTTCCAGGCCGAGTCCGAGCGTGCGTCTCCGTCGAAGGGCGTCGGCAGGCCGATGCCCGCGTTGTTCACGAGGATGTCGAGCCTGCGCTCCGGCCGCGCCGCGCGCTCGACGCTGGTCGCGACGAAAGCCGGGTCCGCGACATCGACGACGACGACCTGCGCCTGCCCGCCTGCCTTCACGATCTCGGCGGCTACGGCCTCTCCGTCGGCCTCCGTGCGGACGCCGACCGCGACGTGGGCGCCTTCCGCCGCGAGCCGCAGCGCGATGGCCTTCCCGATGCCCCTGCCCGCGCCCGTCACGAGCGCCGTCTTTCCCGCGAGACGTCCTTCTGGCATTGAGTCCTCCGGCGGGCGATTCTAGGCGCGCTCGCGTCCCGCGTAAGATCGCCAAATGACGGTCGACGTTCTCCTCTTCGCTTCGCTGAGGGACGCGGTCGGCCGGACGATCGCCGTCGAAGTGCCGGAGCCGGCGACGGTGATGTCGCTCCGCCGCGCCCTCGAGGCCGCGCACCCCGCCATCGCCCTCTACGGAACGCGCGCGAAAGTCGCGGTCAACGAGGCGTGGGCGAAAGAGACGGACCCCGTCGCGCCGGGCGACACCGTCGCGCTCCTGCCGCCCGTCGCGGGAGTCTAGCGAGCAGGGTCGCGGCCTCGTGCGACGCCCGAGCGCATGTCTGAGCGAAGCGAGTTTGCGCGAGTAGGAGCATGAGGCCGCGGCCCGAGCGAGCACATTCCGGGCCTACGCCAGCTTCAGGTCCTCCGCCAGCAGCGCGTGGTCCACGGCGCCGCGCGACGACCCGTCGAACTCAAAGATCGTCTTGCCGACCGACGGCGCCTCGGCGAGCGCCACGTTGATGCGGATGGGCGAGAGGATCTTCGTGAAACGCTCGCGCAGCGTGTCGAGGAGCTCCGTCGACACCGTCGTTCGGAGGTCATAGAACGTAGGCAGGACGCCCGCGATTCTGAGCGGCTTTTCGCGCGAGGCGTTTGCCTCCTTCACGAAGAGGCGCGTCTTCTCGAGCGCCGGGAGCGAAAGGAAGTCGAGCTTCGCCGGCAGGATGAGCTCGTCCACGGCGTGGTAAACGTTCTCGAGGAGGAGCGAGGCCGCCGGGGGACAGTCGAGGATGACGACCTCGTAGTCCTCGCTTTCGAGGGCCTCGAAGCGCTTCGCGAGCCGGGTCCGGCGTTTCTCCCTGCCCTTTTCCCGAAAGAGATCCTCGACGTCCAGGAGCCGCTCTCCGGCCGGCAGGACGTCGAGGTTTTTCCGGGCTCCGCGCACCACCGATTCGTCGAACGCGGCGTCCTTCGCGATCCATGCCGCAAGCCCGCGAGCCTCGGCCGCGAGTCCGAGGGACATCCCCACGCTGCCTTGCGGGTCCGCGTCCACCAGGAGCGTCCGGCGGCCCGCGCGAGCGGCCGCGGCCGCGAGGTTCACGGCGGTCGTCGTCTTCCCCACGCCCCCCTTGAGCGCGGAGACGGCCAGCACGCGGCGGCGGCGCGTCGTCATCGTTGGATTCCCGGCGGCGGGTCTTATCATGTTTCGGTGTCCTTCCTTTCGGACGGCCCGCTCGATCCCGCCGCCCTTCTGGCCGCCGTGCGGCGCGACGGGGACGGTGGGCTGGCCCTCTTCGTGGGCGTCGTGCGCGACCAGAACGAAGGCCGCCGGGTGGACCGGCTGGAATACGAGGCCTACCGCCCGATGGCCGAAGGGGAGATGGGCCGCATCGCCGCGGACCTCGCCCTGGCCCACCCAGAGGCACAAGTTCTTTTCTCTCATAGACTTGGAGCGCTCGCAATAGGCGATATCGCCGTGGTCGTCGCGGCTTCCGCGCCCCACCGGGCCGAGGCCTTCGCGGCTTGCCGGGCCGGAATCGAGGCAATCAAGGACCGGGTTCCGATCTGGAAGCGCGAGTTTGGCCCGTCGGGCTCAATCTGGGTCGAGCCCTGCGGCGAGACGACTCATACGCACGAAAGTGATTGAAAAGTCAACCACTTCCTTCTAGAATCCAACGTCCGGGATCTCTGTTCCGGCCGCCTCCTCTAGGGAACGGCAGGAACGCGGACAGGCTCGCCAGAGGTGCCGTTGGTGGCCCGGCGCCCTTCCGGAATACGGACTCGGAGGTTTGACGATGTTCCTCGCACTCAGGCGGATCCAGGTTTCCGCAAGCGATTTTTCACGTTCACGCAGGTTTTACGGCGAAACCCTGGGGCTGCCCGAGGCGGGCGGCTTCGAGAACGACTGGGTCGAGTTCGCGCTGGGACCGCTGCTCCTCAAGCTCGCGCCCCTGCGCCCCGGAGACGTGCCCGCGCGCAACCAGGTCGCGGCGGTTTTCTCCACCTGGTCGCTCGAGGAGACCATCGCGAAGCTCAAGGAGCGCGGCGTCACGGTGACCCGTCCGCCCGCCGAGGAGTTCACGGGCCGCTCGGCGGAGATCCTCGACCCGGACGGATACCGGATCATCGTCTTCCAGGCTTCCGACCTGCACCCCGACGAGGACTGGGTCCCGGTGTCGCAGGTGGAAGACCTCGTCAAGCAGAAGCTCCACGCGCGCAAGAAACGCGAGCAGGCCCGCACCCTGGGCGGGGCGAAGAAGAAGCGGAAGAAGAGCGCGAGCCGGCCGGCGCGGAAGAAGGCCGCGAAGCCCGCGCGGGCGGCGAAGAAGAAGCCGGCGAGCAAGAAGCCGGCGAGCAAGAAACCGGCGAGCAAGAAACCGGCGAAGAAGTCCAGCACGAAGAAAAAGGCGAAGGGACGCCGCCGGTAAGAACCTCGTTGGAGGAAAGGTATGAGTCTCAAGCCTCTCCTCATTCAGGTCCTGGCGATCGGCGTGC
>JBGPDK010000202.1:0-5183 GCA_041482235.1 Thermoanaerobaculia bacterium
AGGATGCGGGCGAGGAGCGAGGAGGCGATCCGGTCCCACGCGGGGGCGGGGCCGAGCACGGGCCCGGCGCTCGAGCGGCGCGCGACACGCGTTCCGCCGCCCTTGTTCGTCTCGATCCAGCCTTCGCGCTTCAGGAGCTGCAGGGCCTGGTGGACGGTCGCGCGGTTCACCTCGAGCGCCCGGGCGAGGTCGCGCGAGGCGGGCAGGCGCGCGCCCTCCTGGTGCCGGCCCCGGCGGATGTCGCGGATGACGGCGTCCGCGATCGTGCGGTAGAGCGGCACGCGGAGCGGAGCAGCGGCATCGAGCGCTTTCGTCGCCATCGCGGAGATTATTGGTCTTGGCCTAGACCAACGTCAAACGCCAGCAGCCTGGAAGCCAACCAAGGGAAACCCGGCTCCGACCGCATCATTCGCCGCGCGAAAGAAGCGCCGCGTAGGCGCGCTCCATTTCCTCGGCGAAGAGAAGGTCCCATTCGCGCGAGCCCTCGACGACCCGCCGGGCTCTCTGAAGGAGCTTCTTTTGGGTCTCGTCCGTCAGGCGCTCGTTCTCCTTTTCCCACGAGAGCAGGGCCTGGAGCACGTGGTTGCGCACGAATTCGCGCTCGCCGA
Organism: Thermoanaerobaculia bacterium; assembly: GCA_041482235.1. Taxonomy (GTDB): domain Bacteria; phylum Acidobacteriota; class Thermoanaerobaculia; order UBA5066; family UBA5066; genus Fen-183. Next base: position 609 of record JBGPDK010000202.1, read on the forward strand.
GAAGAGCCACGCCCGGCGTCTTGACGAGGCGTTCGACCATGCGGTGCGACAGGTCCACCGCGCGCTCGCGGGAGATCAGTGAATCCTCCTCGGGCCGTCGGACTGCGGGCTTCTGAGCGCAGCCACGCCGCGCGCCGTCAGGGGATGCTCGAAGAGCCTGTCGAGGACCGGAAAGGGCAGCGTCGCGACGTCCGCGCCCAGGGCCGCCGCGTCGAGGACGTGAATCGGGTTCTGGATGCCCTGCACGCAGATCTGCGTCTCGAGGCCGTAGTTGTCGTACACGCGCACGATCGATTCGACGACGTCCATCCCGATCTGGCCCGCGTCATCCAGCTCACCGACGGAGGGCGAGACGTAAGCGCTGCCCGCGCGCGCGGCGAGAAGGGCCTGCGTGGCCGTGAAGACGAGGCCCACGTCGGTGGCGATCTGCTCGTCGCCGAGGAGCCGCACGACGCGGAGGCCGTCCCGCGTCATCGGGACGCGCAGGACGACGTTCTTCCCGTGCTTGTGGAGCTCGCGGGCTTCCTTGTACATGGCCTTCGGGTCGCCCGCCGCGAGGGTCGCGACCACCGGCCCGTCCCCCACCTGAGCCAGATCGAGAAGGACGCGGCGCGCGTCGCGGCCTTTCATCTCGGCGGCCTCGGGCCGGAGGAGGATCCCGTCGAGGAGCCCCCAGTCACGGACGCGGCGGGCCTCATCGGGGTCGGCGGTATCGAGGAAGAAACGCATGGGACCGCGGAGTCTACTCGCCCGGGATCGGTCAGGCCGCGGGCGCCGGCGTCACCGGGCCGGGCGCGCCGTTCTCGGGCTCTTCGTCGCGTTCGGGCAGCTTGGCCACGGCGACGACCCGGTCGCCTTCGGCGAGATCGATGAGCCTGACGCCCATGGCCGCGCGGCCCGTCTCGCGCACGTCGGCGACAACGAGGCGGATGAGGAGGCCCTGCTCCGTGATGACGAGGAGGTGGTCCCCTTCCGTCACGGAGGAAATCCCCACGACCGGGCCGTTCTTCTCGCTGACCCTGACGTTGATGACGCCCGAGCCGCCGCGCGTCTGGTGCCGGTACTCCGCGACGTCCGTCCGCTTGCCGAACCCCTTCTCCGTGACGGCGAGGAGCGTGCCCGTCTCCTCGACAAGGTCCATCTCGACGACGACGTCGTCGCCCTTCAGCTCGATGCCCTTGACGCCCGTCGTGTCGCGGCCCATGGCGCGCACGTCGGTCTCGGAGAACTTGATCCCCATGCCGAGGCGGGTGCCGAGGAACACCTGCCGGGTGCCGTCCGTGATCTGCGCCGAGAGCAGCTCGTCGCCCTCCTCGAGCTTGATCGCGATGATGCCCTTCTCGCGCGGGTTTCCGTAAGCCGAGAGCACGGTTTTCTTGACGAGGCCGCGCTTCGTCGCGAAGAGCAGGTACCTCTCGTCGGGAAACGTGCGCGTCGTCGCCATCGCGGCCACGCGCTCACCCTCCTCGAGCGCGAGGAGGTTCACGAGCGCCTTGCCGCGCGTCGCGGGCCCGCCGGAGGGGACGTCATAGAGCTTCACCCAGTGGACGCGGCCCCTGTTCGTGAACGCGAGGAGGTAGTCGTGCGTGGAACCGACGAACAGGTGCTCGACGACGTCCTCTTCCTTCGTCTGCGCCCCCATCCGGCCCTTGCCGCCGCGTTTCTGCGCGCGGTAGATCGAGAGCGGCGTCCTCTTCGCGTAGCCGCCCCGGCTGATCGTGAGGACGACCTCCTCCTCGGCGATGAGGTCCTCGGCGGCGAGGTCGCCCGCCTCGGCGACGATCTCGGTGCGCCTCGGGCGGCCGTACGTCTCGCGGATGCCGGACAGCTCGGCGCGGATGATCGCCGAGACGCGTTCACTTTTCGCGAGGATGTCCCTCAGGTCCGCAATCGCCGCGAGAACCTCCCGGAACTCGGCGACGATCTTCTCGCGCTCGAGACCCGTGAGGCGCTGGAGGCGCATGTCGAGAATCGCCTGCGCCTGCGTCGCGTCGAGGCGCAGCAGACCGTCGTCGCTCCGCGCGGAGGCGGAGACGTCGAGGCTCGCGACGCCGAGAAATCTTTCCAGCTCGGCTTTCGAAACCGAGATCTCGCGCGTCAGGCGGGTCCGGGCCTCCTCGGGGTTCTCGCTGCCGCGGATGATCGCGATGACCCGGTCCAGGTTCGCGAGCGCGATCCCGAGGCCCAGGAGCAGGTGCGCGCGTTCCTCGGCCTTCCTGAGGTCGTGGAGGGTGCGGCGCACGACGACCTGGCGGCGGTGATCGAGGAAGTGCCGGAGCAGGTCCTTGAGCGGCAGGACGCGCGGCTGCCCGTCCACGATGGCGAGCGCGTTGATCCCGAACGAGGACTGCAGGGGGGTCGCCGCGAGGAGCTGGTTCAGGACGACCTGCGCGATGGCGTCGCGCTTCACCTCCACGACCATGCGCATGCCGTCGCGGTCGGACTCGTCGCGGATCGCGGAGATGCCCTCGATCCTCTTGTCGTTGACGAGACCCGCGATCTGCTCGATGAGGCGCGCCTTGTTGACCTGGAACGGAAGCTCCGTGACGACGATGGCCTCACGGTCGCCCTTCTTCGTCTTCTCGATCTCCGCGCGCCCGCGCACCTGCAGGATGCCGCGGCCCGTCTTGTAGGCGTCCACGATGCCCTGTCGGCCGAGGATGATTCCGCCCGTCGGAAAATCGGGTCCGGGCATCACCTCGACGAGCCGGGCGAGCTCGGCCTTCGGGTCGTCCAGGAGGACGATCGCGGCGGCGCAGGCCTCGGCGAGGTTGTGGGGCGCGATCTTCGTCGCCATGCCGACGGCGATGCCTTCGGAGCCGTTCACGAGAAGGTTCGGGAACTTCAAGGGCAGGACGGTCGGCTCCTGGAGCGAGCCGTCGTAGTTCAGCGTCCAGTCGACGGTCTCCTTGTCGATGTCGTCGCCCAGCATTTCCTCGGCGAGGCGCGTGAGCCGGATCTCCGTGTAGCGCATCGCCGCCGCCGAATCCCCGTCCACCGAGCCGAAGTTGCCCTGTCCGTCCACGAGCGGCTCTGACATCGAGAAGTCCTGCGCCATCCGGACGATCGTGTCGTAGATTGCGGCGTCGCCGTGCGGGTGGTACTTGCCCATGATGTCGCCGACGAGGCGGGCCGACTTCTTGTAGGGCCGGTTGTGGCGGTTCGACTGCTCCCACATCCCGAAGAGGACGCGGCGGTGGACCGGCTTGAGGCCGTCGCGCACGTCGGGCAGGGCGCGTCCGACGATGACGGACATCGCGTAGTCGAGGTAGCTGCGCTTGATCTCCTCTTCGATGGAGACGGGGATCTTCTCGCCCCCCGCCCCGCCCCCCCCACCCACCACCCCGGGCGGGGCTGGGGGCGCAGGAGGCTTCACGGCATCGTCAGTCACGCGAGAACCTCGGGCGTGTCATCGACAAACAACTCAAATGTCCAGATTCGCCACGTTCAGCGCGTTCGTCTCGATGAACTCGCGCCGCGGCTCGACGGCATCGCCCATGAGGATGGTGAAGATCTCGTCGGCCTCCACGGCGTCCTCGACGCGCACCTGGAGGAGCCGGCGCGTCGCCGGGTTCATCGTCGTCTCCCAGAGCGTCTCGGGGTTCATCTCGCCGAGGCCTTTGTAACGGTTGATCGTGAGGCCTTTCTTCGCGCTGTCGAGGACGGCGTCGACCGCTTCGCCGAGCGTCGCGAGGACCCGCTCGTCGCCGTTTCCGTTCGTCCTCAGGCGGTACGGGCCATCGAGGAATCCGTTCAGGGTGGCCGCGAGCTCGACGGCGCGCTTCATCTCGTATCCGGAGAGGAACGCCGCGTTCACGATTCCCGTTTTCGCGACGCCGTTCACGGCCTGCGTCACGTGGACGGCGAAGCCGCCGTGCTCCTCGTCCGGCACGACCGCGAACGACTCGACGACGGCCGCGAACTCGTACGCGGCGCCCTCGAGGCGCGCACGGTCCTTGAGGGCGCCGGGCTCGGTCAGCTTCTGCCTGACGAGCGTCCTCACGAGCGCTTCCGGGAAGCCGCGGACCGCGAGACGCGAGACGAGCGCGCGCCAGTCCTGAAGGCCGGTCACGAGAGTCATGAGCGCGCCTCCCGAAAGAGTGCGCTCGGCCGGCTCGGCCGTGAGCGCGCGGTCGTCTCCGATTCGCGCGAGGAGGAACCGGGCGTATTCCTTCTCGTCCTTGAGGAAGATTTCCTTCTTCCCCTCGAGGGCGCGGAAGAGCGGCGGCTGCGCGATGTAGAGGTAGCCGCGCTCGATCGCCGTCCGCATCTGCCGGAAGAAGAACGTGAGGAGAAGCGTCCGGATGTGGCTCCCGTCCACGTCCGCGTCCGTCATGATCACGATCTTATGGTATCGGAGCTTGGCAATGTCGAACTCCTCGGCCCCGATCCCGGCGCCCAGGGCGGTAATCAGGACCTTGATCTCATCGGAGGAGAGCATCTTGTCAAAGCGCGCCTTCTCCACATTCAGGATCTTGCCCTTGAGCGGCAGGATGGCCTGGTTCTTCCGGTCCCTGCCCTGCTTGGCGGAACCGCCGGCAGAGTCTCCTTCGACGATGTAGAGTTCCGAAAGCG
>JBGPDK010000203.1:0-5131 GCA_041482235.1 Thermoanaerobaculia bacterium
AGCGCCTGGGCCCGCCGTGGCGGCCGGCCACGCAAGGCCGGGAAAGCGAGGGCGTGATGCTCTACCGTCGCGGTTCCACCTGGTGGTACGAGTTCCACTTCAACGGGGCGCGCATCCGGGAGTCCTCGCGTTCCACCTCGAAGACGGTCGCGCGAGGGGCTCAGCTCAAGAGGCAGCGCGAGCTCGAGACGGGCACCGCCGGACTCCGCCGGCGCGAGGCTAGCCTCTTCCGGGTCGCCGCGAAGGACTTGCTCGACACGAAGCGCGGCAAGCTCGCCCCTCGAACGGTGAAGATCGAAGAGGCGAACCTCGTTCACGTTCTTCCCCACTTCGGCGGGGTCCTCACGTCGGACGTGGAAGCGGCCGACGTCTCTCGCTACCAGCAGCGACGGCTCGCGGAAGAGGCTGCACCCAAGACCGTGAACCTCGAAGTCGCCACGGTCCGCGCCGTCCTGCGCCGGTGCGGCCAGTGGGCCCGGATCCAGCCCGAGGTCTCGATGCTCCGGGTTCGGGACGACGTGGGCCGCGCGCTGACCGCGGATGAAGAGTCGAAGCCCGTGAAGGCGTGCGGCGCGAGCAGGTCGCGGGCGCTGCTGCCCGCCGTCCTCGTCGCGCTGAACACGGGCCTACGCTACGGCGAGCTCGTGGCGCTTCGGTGGGAGCAGGTTGACCTCACGGGGCGGAGGCTGACGGTCGGGGCGAGCAAGACCGACGCGGGCTCAGGGAGATCGGTCCCGCTGAACGACAGGGCCTTCTCCGCCCTTTCGATGTGGAGCGACCGCTTCCCGAAGCGGAAGCCCGAGCACTTCGTGTTCCCGGCTGAGAAGTACGGCCAGGTGGGCGCGCGGCGCGACGGCGTCTCCGACACCGACCCAACGACGGCCCTGACGGCGCTGCGCGAAGGATGGGAGCGGGCCCGCGGCCGCGCGGGCATCACCTGCCGCTGGCACGACCTCCGCCACACGTTCTGCACGCGGCTCCTCGAGGGCGCGGTGTCCTTCCCGATGCTGGCCGCGATCATGGGCTGGTCCCCGGCGACGACCGCGCGCATGGCGAAGCGGTACGGCCACGTCTCGATGGAGGCGAAAAAGCGCGCCGTGGCGACACTGGACGCCCCGGTTTCTGAGGGAGACTCCCCACAAAACTTCCCACAGTCGGCCGAAATCGCGCCCGCCGCGGCCCCGAACTGAGAAACGAAAACGGCTGCCAACGTCGCCGCTGACAGCCTGTTACGTTCTGGCTCCGCAGGTAAGACTCGAACTTACAACCCTTCGGTTAACAGCCGAATGCTCTACCATTGAGCTACTGCGGAATGTGAAAGACCACGGCTCTCCGGCGCGCAGGGATCTCGACGAAGAGCGGTGGATCGTAAGGAACGGTGACACTTCCGTCAAGCGGCTGACTTTTCGCGAGTTAACCTCTGCCGGTGAGCGTCGCGACGGGGCGTTTCGCGCCCTCCCCCACGGGGCCGCTGCACCTCGGCAGCCTCGTGGCCGCCCTGGGCTCGTGGCTGTTTGCCCGCGCCGCGGGCGGGCGCTGGTTCGTACGCCTGGAGGATCTCGACGCGCCCCGGGTCGTGCCGGGAGCCGCCGACGAAATCCTCCGCGCACTCGAGCGGTACGGCCTGACGTGGGACGGGGAGGTCGTCTTTCAGTCCGCGCGCCTCGCTCATTACGACAGGGCGCTTGAAGATCTTCTTGGAAGGAAAGAAATCTACGCTTGCGCGTGCTCGAGGGCCGACATCGCCCGGGCGGCCTCCGCACCCGCTCGCGACGACGAGGGGGACGCGCCGGCGGGCGGAGCCGTCTACCCAGGCACGTGTCGCGAAGGCCTTCCGCCCGGAAAGAAAACCCGCGCCTTCCGCTTCCGCGTTCCCCCTGGTCTATTCAGGTTCAAAGATCTTCTCTACGGCTCCCTATCCCAGGATGTCGGGAAAGCGATCGGAGACTTCGTCGTGAAGCGCGCCGACGGCCCGTTCGCGTACCAGCTCGCGGTCGTCGTGGACGACGCCGCCCAGGGCGTGACCGAGGTCGTGCGCGGAGCGGACCTCCTCGACTCCACCGCGCGCCAGATCGCGCTCCAGCGGGCGCTCGGCGTGCCGACCCCCGCGTACGCCCACCTGCCGCTCGTTCTGTCGCCTGGCGGCGTGAAGCTCGGCAAGCGGGACGGCGCGCTGCCGCTCGAGACGCTCGATGAGGCGCGCCTCAGGGCGAGCCTCGCGTTCGCGCTCAGGGCGCTGGGGCAGGAGCCTCCGGACGGGACGCCCCGGGAGATGCTGAGGGAAGCACGGGCGCGCTTTTCCCCCGCACGCATTCCGCGAGAGCCTCGGCGAGCACCGGCAGAAGGACGGCCACCGGGATGAACGCGAGGCGGTCCCACGACCAGCGCACGTGCCACGCGGGCGAGAGCCGCGTGAACGCGAAGGAAAAGGCGAGCGCCGCGGGGTAGAGGCCGCACCAGGCGAGGACCGGCCGGCGCGCGCGCCGCGTCGAGGGCGCGAGCGCGAGAAGCAGGGCCGCCGCCGCGGCCCAGCCCGCGTGCGGCGCAGCTTCCCGGGCGAGCGCTCCGAGCGCGCCGGCGAGACTCGCGACCGAGAACGAGGAGAGCGCGAAAGCCGTTGGCGGTCTCTTCGGCGCGAGGCGCGAGACGACGAGTGCCCATGGGGCGGCCGCGAGCAGCACGGCCGAGAGCGCGACGAGAAGTGCGGCCCGTGCGCGCCGCGCGAATAGGAGAACGGCCGCGGCCGCGAGCGCCGCCACGAGTCCCTCGGGCTTCGTCCAGGCCGCCAGCGTGAGAAAGATCGAGACCCGAACGCCCGCCCCGGGCTCCTCGTCGAAGCGCGGCATCTGGGCCAGCGCGCCGAGGACGAAGACGACGAGGAGGCCCTCGGCATAGCCCGGGTAACGCCTCCAGTAGGGAAGGAGGGACACGGCGGCACCTGCGAAAAGCGCCCACGGGCCCGCGGCGCGCGCCGAGCGCACCGCGAGAACCGACGCCAGAAGCACGAGCGCGGGCCAGAGCGGCGTCACGGCGAGGTCGTCCCAGCGGTGCGCCGGGGCCGACGCGAGAGAGAGGGCGATCGGCCAGAGCGGCGGGTATTCGGGGTGGGAGAAAGTTCCGTCGGGGTCCACGCGGAAAAACGACTCCAGAGAGCCCGAGCGAAACAGCGCCTTGGCTTTCAGTCCCCAGATGGCCGTGTAGTCGTTCGCCGCGAGCGGCTCGCGCATCGAGAAAAGAGCCGCGCTGAGGACGCCGAGGAGAAGAAGCGCGAGCGCCAGGCTCGCGGCCATCCCGTCGAGGCGGCGGGCGTCCCTCACGGCACCGCGCGGACCAGAGAGAAGCCCTCGGGCCCCGTCTCGCCGCGCTCGAGCGTCACCTTGCGCGGCGCGAGAACGAACGCGGCCGTCCGGCGCCTCTCCTCTGCGGCGGCGTCCGGCACGGCGCGGGGCAGGACGAGGACGACATCCACGGCGAGCGGCCAGGACCGGTCGCGGGCGATGAGCGCCGCGCCGAAGCCGGGATCGTGCCGCAGGAGCCGCGCGTTCAGGAGTCGCGTGGGCGTGCCCGCGCGCCAGAACTTTCGCGCCACCGAGAGCGAAGCGCCTATGGGTGTGACGGATTCGACCGCGCGCGCGGCGAGGAGCGCGAGGCCCGCGAGGGCGACGAGGAGGGCCGCCGTGCGCCGGAAGGCCGAGCTCATCGCAGCGAGGCGCGGACGGCGGAGAGCCGGGCCTCGAGACGGGACGCGTCGCCTTCGAAGAGCAGCACCCGGAGAGCCTCGACCTCCTCGGCGAGTTGCTCGAGCACGAACAGCGCCTCGGGGTTCGCCGCCTGGATCGCGCGCGTGAGCGCGGGATCCTGCCCGAGAATCGGCCCGACGAGCGCGAGGAGCTGGCGGAACGAGGTCGTCGCGCGGCCGTCCACGTCGTCGCGCGCGACGCCGAGCTCGGCGAGCGCGAAGGCCGAGACGAGCGCTACGAGGTGGGCGAGGCCCATGGTGCGCCCGACCCAATGGTCGTGCTCCAGAACCGAAATCGTCCGGATCTTCATCCCCTCGCCGGCGAAGAGGCGGGCCACGCGGCGCGCGGCCGGCGCGTCGCCGGTATCGCAGACGAGAAGGTCGCTGCCGGAAAAGTGCGCGTCGGGACCGAACATCGGGTGCGCCGAGGCGATCGCGACGCCGTCCCTTCGCGCGCGCGTGAAGAGCGGAAGGAGCGGCGCCTTCAGGCTCGCGATGTCGAAGACGAGCCCCTTCGGGCTCCGGTCGAGGACGGCCGCGAGAGCCTCCGCCGCGTGCTCGAGAGACGCGGCGATCAGGACGATGTCGGCTGCCGCGGCGTCGTCGAGCGTGCCTCCGGCGAAGCCGCGCGGCGCGCCAGCGGGATCGGCGATGCGCACCGCGAAGCCCTTCCGGCGAAAGAAGCGCGCGAAGAGACGGCCCATGCGGCCGGCGCCGCCGACCAGGAGGACCCGCTTCGCGCGGCGCTGCCGGCCGCCCGTTCCCTGCTGGCTCTTGTGTTTTTGCAATGTTGTTTTTCTTAGAAGGTGATAAGGGGGAGCGGCGGCGCAGCGGGGAGCATCATGGCTTCAGACTAACGAATCTCTTTCCCATTCGAAGAAAAACACCCTGGCCCGAACCGATCCGCAACACGTGAGCGGGTGAGGTCGCTTTCGTCCAGCTCTGGCCATCGTCGGAAAGCGAAACGGCTCCTTCGCGGATCTTCTGGCGCGCAATGTTCTTGCTCGCCGCGAGTCCCGCCGCGACGAGCACATCCGCTAATCCCCTTTCCAGGAAATCTTCTCCCGGGAACAAGCTGGACAAGCTTTTCTCGTCAGCGCTGACCGCCCCGCCAGCGCCCGAGAACCGCCGCTCGAACTCTGCGCGCGCCTCCCGGGCCTTGTCCCGCCCGTGGAAATCCTCGACGAGCCGCCCGGCGAGGTCCATCTTCTGAGCCTTGGGATGGACCGCCCCCGACGCGACGTCCGCTTTCATCTTCTCGATCTCGCCCGGCGTCAGGTCCGTCAGGAGCGTGTAGTAGGTCCACATCGAGGCGTCCGAGATCGACATGACCTTGCCGAAGATCTCGTCCGGACTCTCGGCGACGCCGATCGCGTTGCCGGCCGACTTCGA
>JBGPDK010000204.1:0-5089 GCA_041482235.1 Thermoanaerobaculia bacterium
CGGGAGCGGACGGCTCAAGGCACCACCACAGGCCGGTTGTGGATCTGCTTGTCCGTCTGCCGGATCTTCTTCGCCGCCGCCTCCGCCTTGGCGCGCTCCTTGAACGGCCCCACGCGCACCCGGAACCAGCCGTCCTTGCCCGGCGCCGCCGAGACGTCTCCCGCGAATCCCTCGCTCCTGAGCCGCTTCACGAGCTCGTCGGCGGCCGGCGCCTTTTTCGTGGCGAGCACCTGCACCCAGAACGGGCCTTTCGGAACGGCCTTCGACGCGGGAGCGTCCTTCGGGGGAGAAGACGCGGCGGGCTTCGCCGTGGGAGGCTTCGGCGGCGCAGGGACCGGAGTTGGCACGACGACCTGCGTCGGAACGACAGCGGTCTCCTTCTTCCCGGCAGCGAAGCCGAGCGCCGCTTCGGTCGGTTTCTCGGCGGGGGTCTCGGCCTTTCGGCTCTCGCCCGGCCTTTCCGACGGCGCGAGCGTCGGCACCGGCAGGTCCGACGCCGCCACGAGCGTCGCCATCGCGCCGGGACCCTTTCGAGCCGCCGCTCCCGTCCTCATCCCGAAAAAGAACGAGAGCGCGAGCGCCGCGAGAAGAAGCAGGAAGAAGAAACCGGCCTGCCGCCCGGTGACGGAGATCTGGTAATGGACGGGCGGCCGGCCGGGTTTCTCGTCGCCGCCATCCGGGAGGCCGAACGGCGTCATCCGGCCTTCCCGTCCTTCTTCAGAAAGGCCGCGATGAGATCCATCGGCAGCGGGAAGATGATCGTGGAGTTCTTCTCCGTGGCGATCTCCGTCAAGGTCTGCAAATATCGGAGCTGCAGCGTCGCGGGTTCGCGCCCGATGATCGCCGCGGCCTCGGAGAGCTGCTTGGAGGCCTCGAACTCGCCGGAGGCGTGGATGATCTTCGCGCGCTTCTCGCGCTCGGCCTCGGCCTGCTTCGCCATGGCGCGCTGCATTTCGATCGGCAGGTCGACGGCCTTCAGCTCGACCATCGTGACCTTGATTCCCCACGGGTCCGTGTGCTTGTCGAGGATTTCCTGCAGGCTTTCGTTCAGTTTGTCGCGCGAGGAAAGCAGCTCGTCGAGCGTGGCCTGGCCCAGGATGGACCTGAGCGTCGTCTGGGCGAGCTGCGATGTCGCGTAAAGGTAGTTCTCCACCTTCACGACGGCCCGGGCCGGGTCCATGACGTGGAAGTACACGACGGCGTTTACCTTGACCGACACGTTGTCCCGCGTGATGACGTCCTGCGGCGGGACGTCGAGGACCACCGTGCGCAGCGAGATGCGCACCATCGTTTCGAAGGGCCAGAAAATGAGCGTCAGCCCGGGGCCCTTCGGGCTCGGCGCGAGCCGGCCCAGCCAGAAGGTCACCGCCCGCTCGTACTCGTTCAGGACGTTGATCCATTTCGAGAGAAAGACCAGCCCGACGAAGATGACCGGGATGAGGAGCGTCAGATTGGACGGCATCGAGTCTCCTTATGCCCCTTTCGGGGCGGGGCGAACGAGGACGGACAGGCCGTCGAGACCCGTGATCTCGACGTTCTCGCCGGCGGCGACGGGCTCGGACGACCGCGCCTCCCAGAGGGCGCCGTCCACGAAGATCCTGCCCGTGGGCGCGAGAGCCGTGCGCGCCGCCACCACCTGACCCACGAGGACGCCCGCGCCGGTACGGTCCGGCAGCCATTTCGCGGCGAGCGCCTTGAACGAGAGCGCCGCGAGGATCGCGGCCGTGGTCACGGCGCCCGCGACGAGCGTGGCGAGCTCCCCGCGCGGAGCCCCGGCCCTGTCGGGAAAGAGGAGGAGGCCGCCGAGCACGATCGCGACCGCGCCTCCGATGGCAAGGACGCCGTGCGACGCGAGCTTGATCTCGAGGAAGAAGAACAGGGCTCCGAGCACGAGAAGGCCGATCCCGGCTCCGCTGACGGGCAGCACCGACATCGCGAAGAGAGCGAGGACGAGGCAGATCGCGCCGAGGACGCCGGGCAGGATCCCGCCGGGATGCGAAAGCTCGGAATAGAGGCCCACGAGCCCGATGAGGAAGAGAATTCCCGCGAGGGCGGGGCTCGCGATCACGCCGAGGAACTTCTCGCGCCTTGTCATCTCCTTGCGCTCGGTCGTGAGGCCGACCGTCTTCAGGAGGGCGTCGGGCTTCCCGACGCGCTTCGCCGTGCGCCCGTCGAGGCGCGCGAGGAGGTCGGGAATGTCCCGCGCGATCACCTCGATGAGCTTTCGCTTCTCGGCCTCGGTCTCGGAATACGACGCGGCCTCGCTCACGGCCTTGACGGCGTCGTCCACGGGGCGGCCGCGCGGTTCGGTGACGGAGCGCAGGAGCGCGGACACGTCCTGTCCCACCTTCTTCGCGATGGTCTTCGGAAGATCTTCGCCCGCTCCCCCCACGGGCGAAGCCGCGCCCGCGTTCGTGCCCGGCGCCATGGCCGCGACGTCGCACGACATGAGGACGATGAAACCGGCGGAAGCCGCCTGCGCTCCCGGGGGCGCGACCCACCCCACCACCGGCACGGGCGAGCCCAGGATCGCCTGCGTGATCGCGCGCGTGGAGTCGAGACGTCCTCCAGGCGTGTTGATGCGAATGATGACGAGGGACACCCCGGCCTCTCCGGCCTCGCGGATGGCCTCGGCGACGAAATGAGCGCTGACGGCGTGGATTTCGGAATCGAGCTCGATGACGACCGCCGAAGCCGGGCGCGGCGCGCCCTGGACCGCAAGGGCCCCGAACAGCAGGAGCGTCGCCGCGAAGCGCACGGCGGCATTATAGGTTCGTGCTAGAACGCGTCGATGCTCTGGAAGCCTGTCGACGTCCTGACGTCGCTCTTCGCGACCGCACTCCTCGCGGCCGGGCTGATGCGGTTCGAAGCGCTGGAAAACCGGGGAGTTCTTCTGAGAATGGGCCTCGTGGCCGTCATTCCGGCGCTGATCGCCGTGCTCCGCGGCCGCAATCCGAACCCTTCGAAGGCTCTTCAGGTCTTCCTGGACTATTACGTCATCGCGTGCGTCCTCGTGATCTTCGACGGGCTCGGGCCCCTCATCCACGCCGTGAACCCTGTGGACAGAGACGCGGCCCTCATCGCGTTCGACCGCGCGCTTTTCGGCGCGGACCCGACCGTGTACCTCGAGAGGTTCGCGACGCCCTTCCTGTCGGACATTCTGACGATCTTCTACGCGCTCTACTACTTCCATCCCATCGTTCTCGGAACGCTCGTCTTTCTCGACGACCGCGCCCGTCCGGCGGCCGCTCGCGACTTTCCCCGCTACGCCTTCGTCATGGTGTTCGTCTTCTATGTCAGCTATGCGTGCTACTTCCTCGTGCCCGCGATCGGCCCGCGCCACACCGTGGCGCACGCCGGGCCGCTGCCGCGAGGCGCGATCGCGCAGGTGATCGACCGCACGCTCGACGGCCTCGAGAAGAACAAGCGCGACTGCTTCCCCTCCGGCCACACGATGGTTCTGATGGCCGTTCTCTTCGAGGCGCGTCGCCGGTCGAAGAAGACGTTCTGGGCGTTCCTGCCCTTCGCCGTCGGTCTTGTCATCGCCACCGTCTACTGCCGGTATCACTATGTGGCGGACGTCCTCGCGGGCTTCGCTCTCGCGTTCGTGACGGTGCCGCTCGGGAACGCGCTTTACAGCCGCTTCGCCACCAGCCGGTACCGCCTGTAGATCCGGCCCCCGAAAACCTCCAGCGGCTTGAGGATCTCGAGGTTGTCCTCGAGCATCCACGAGAACTCGGCCCACTTGTGGCCGATGCGGATGCCTTCCCTCGCGGATTCGTAATAGAGGATGGCGTCGATTCCCCTGCGACGGTATTCCGGCAGGACGCCGAGCGCCATGACCCTCACCCGGTCGATCTTCCTTTTCTCCGTGAAGAATTTCAGCCAGCCGAATGGAAACAGCGACCCGCCCATCTTCACGAGCACCTGGTTGAAGTCCGGCAGAGCGAGGCTGAACCCCACCGTCTTTCCGTCGATCTCCACGAACAGGATGTACTGCGGATGCAGGATGGGCTTGAGCTTCTTCGCCATGGCGTCGATCTCGTCGGACGTCATCGGCACGAAGCCCCAGTTCTTCTCCCAGGCGGCGTTGTAGATCGACTTCAAGATCGCGAGGTCCTCGTCGAACCGGTTCATGCGGATCGTCCGCACGACGAGGCCCTTCTCGCGCTTTCTCACGGCTTCCGAGAGGCGTACGAGGCGCTTGAACGAGACGTCGCCCACGGGCGCGAGGATCGCGACGAGATCCTTCTCCTTCGCGTACCCGGCGTCGGCGAAGAGGTCGAGGTAATACGCGGGGTTGTACGTCATCATCAGAAACGGCAGTCCGGGGTCGCTCTCGGCTGGAACGAGCGCACCGACCTCGTCGTTGAGAGACGGGTTCGCGGGCCCGCGCAGCCTGTCACAACCGGGGAGCATCGAACGCACGGCCGCCTCGGCGGCGCCGAAAAGGGCGACCGCCACCTCCCGGTCGTTCTCACTTTCGAAGAATCCGAAAAATCCCGTCTTCTCGCCGTGGACCCTGTTGTGCTCGTCGTCCACGATCGCCGCGATCCGCCCCACGACATTTCCGTCGCGGCGTGCCAGGAACAGTCTTCTTTTCGCGTGCTTCCAGAACGGGTTCTTGGCTTCGTCGAGCATCCACCGAACGTCGCTCCGGAGCGGCGGCGGCCAGCTCGGGTCGCCGGCGTAAATCCGGTACGCCAACCCGACGAATTCCCTGAGGTCGGACGATGAAGAGACGGGATCCACCCGCAAGGCCGCCGAATCGCTCACGTCTCTAGGCCTCCGAGATGCCGACGGTCTCACAGCGGTGAGGAGCGATCAAGGCCGACCGACCCAGGGTGCCCATGAGCTATCGTGCATCGTGCGGCGTGGCCTGGCTCGAGGAGCCTCATGGGTGACCCCCTCTTTCTCCATCGTCTCCAGTTCGCCTTCACCCTGATCTACCACTATCTCTTCCCCGTCCTGACGATGGGGCTGGCGTTTCTGATCGTCGTGATGAAGGCGCTGGGCCTCAGAAGCGGCGGGGAGCGCTGGAACGAGGCCGCGCGCGTCTGGATCCGGATCTTCGGCATCAACTTCACCG
>JBGPDK010000205.1:0-5085 GCA_041482235.1 Thermoanaerobaculia bacterium
CTCCGCCGGCCCCGCCCATGCCGCACGGGACGAAACCGGACCCCATGCCTCTCACGGACGACCTGGCACTTTCGGAGGCCGCCGGGGCCGCGGCGCCGGAGCAGCCCCTGTCCCGCCCGCCGGCCGGCGAGAGTCTTCTCATCGTGACCCATCCCGTGGTCGCTCCTGTGCCGGAGGAGCCCGAGTCCCCGCCCGCGCTGCCGCTCTCCACGGCGCCGATCGCGCCGGTGCGCGTGGAACCGGCGCCGGAAGAGGCCCCATTCGCGCTGGCCGAGGACGAGGCGGAAGCCGATGTTCCGGAGGAGGAGGCGACGAAACCGTTCACGTTCCCGGTGGATCTCTACGGGGCGGAGACCGCGACGCGCGCTTTTGTTTCGCCCGTCGAGAAGGCTCCCTTCGAAGTCGACGAGCCTCCTCCTTCGCCCGCGGCCGCCGGGCCCCTCGTCTCTCAGACGCTCGCGAACCTCTACCTGGCGCAGGGCCATATGGCCGACGCGCGGGAGACGTATCGCACTCTCGCGGAGACCGCCGCTGACGAGGCGCGCGCGCGGGCGCCGCGCGAGCGGGCGGCGCCTCGTCCGGCCGTCGAGCGAAAGGACCATTCGCGCCTCAGGCGTTTCGCACGGCGCTTCCCGAAACGCCCGGAAGCGACCGCGGACAACCTGCACGGGCTTCTCCGCGACCTCGTGGACGGGACAGAGGGGATACGCGCGGCGACGCTCACCGACGTCGACGGGCTTCCGGTCGTCACGGCCGGGCTGCAGTCGGGCGACGCGGCAATGGAGACGCTCGTCGCGGAGCTCAGCTCTTTCCTGAAGAACGCGCGGCGGACGGCGTCCGAGACCGGCGCGGGCGAGCTCGAGTCGCTCGCCATCGCCGGCCCGAATGGAGGGGCCGTCGTCTCGCGTGTCAACGCCGATTACTCTCTCATCCTGCAGGTCGATCCCGAGGCGGCGCTCGGCGAGATCCGGTGGGAGGCGGCGCGCACGGCGCGGGCCCTCCGTCCGGCGGTTCGCTGAAAAGCCGCCTCAGGCGCGCCCCGGGAATCGAAAGGGAACGATGAACGTCAAGGAGATCAAGGAACTCGTCGACCTGGTGTCGCGCCGTGGCCTCGCCTGCCTCGAGATCGAACGAGCGGGCTTCCGCCTCCGCATCGAAGGGTCCCCCGCGCACCGCGGCACGCCCGTCTTCGCCCGGGCCGTGGCCGAACCGGTCGCCGCCGAGATGCCCGCGCTGCTCCCGGCCGAGCCGGCGGCCGCCCGGCACGTGCCTCCGGGTCCCCCGGGCTCGGGAGAGCGGGAGGGCTTCCACGTCATCACGGCGCCGATCGTCGGCACGTTCTACCGCGCCGCGAACCCGGATGCCGAGCCGTACGTGAAGGTCGGCGACGTCGTCGAGAAGGGCAAGACCCTCTGCATCATCGAGGCGATGAAGCTCATGAACGAGATCGAGGCGGACATCGCGGGCACGGTGGTCGCCATCCACCCGCAGAACGCCCAGCCGGTGGAGTTCGGGGAAAAGCTCATCGACATCCAGCCGCGCTGACGGAAGAAACGTGTTCCAGAAGATCCTCGTCGCCAACCGTGGAGAGATCGCGCTGCGCGTCATCGCGGCGTGCAAGGAGCTGGAGGTCGCCACGGTCGCCGTCCATTCCGAGGCCGACCGCGATTCGCTTCACGTGCGCGCCGCCGACGAATCGGTCTGCATCGGCCCCGCCGCTCCTTCGGGCTCGTACCTGAACATCACCTCGCTCGTGGCGGCCGCGGAGATCACGGGCGCGGACGCCGTGCACCCCGGCTACGGATTCCTCGCCGAAAACGCGCACTTCGCGGAGATCCTCGAGGAGGTCGGCTTGAAGTGGATCGGGCCCTCGCCGGACGCGATCCGGCGAATGGGCGACAAGGCCGTCGCGAAGGCGACCGTCAGGAAGCTGGGCGTGCCGACGATCCCCGGCAGCCCGGGACCGCTCGACTCGGTCGAGGACGCGATGAACCTGGCCTCACGCTTCGGCTACCCCGTGCTGCTGAAAGCGGTCGCGGGGGGCGGAGGCCGCGGCATGCGCGTCGCGCGCTCGGACAAGGAGCTCGCGGCCGCGTTCGAGCTCGCGACATCCGAGGCCGAGCGTGCCTTCGGCAACGGGAGCGTCTATCTCGAGAAGTACCTCGCGGAGCCGCGGCACATCGAATTCCAGATCTTCGGAGACCGCTCCGGGCGCATCGTGCATCTCGGAGAGCGCGAGTGCTCGCTCCAGAGACGCCATCAGAAGGTGCTCGAGGAATCGCCGTCGCCCGCGCTCACCGACGCGCTGCGGACGAAGATGGGCGCCGCGGCCGTCGCCGTCGCGCGCTCCGTGGATTACGTGGGCGCCGGCACGGTCGAGTTCCTCCTGGACGACGACGGCTCCTTCTACTTCATGGAGATGAACACGCGCATCCAGGTCGAGCACCCGGTGACGGAGATGGTGACCGGCTTCGACCTCGTGAAGGAGCAGATCCGCGTCGCGGCGGGAGAGGCGCTGTCCTTCGGGCCGATTCCGCCCGGCGACGATCTCGGCTTTCGGCCGCGGGGGCACGCCATCGAGTTCCGGGTCAATGCGGAGGATCCCGTCACGTTCGCGCCTTCGCCCGGCACGATCACGACGCTTCACCTGCCGGGCGGACCCGGAGTGCGCGTGGACACCGCGGCTTACTCGGGCTGGACCATTCCTCCGTATTACGACTCGCTCATCGCGAAGCTCATCGTGCACGGGCGCGACCGCGACGAGGCGCTCAGCCGCGGCAGACGCGCGCTGGAGCTCTTCATCGTGGAGGGCGTGAAGACCACGATTCCCCTCCACCTGAGGCTTCTCGACGACCCGGACGTGCGCCGCGGCCGGGTGTCCACGAAGTGGCTCGAGCGGTGGCTGAAGAACGGCCCGCCCCTCTGAAGGATCGCGCGGAGGGTCCCGTGCACGGGGCGCCGGGCCGCGTGTATCTCGTCGGCTTCATGGGGAGCGGCAAGACGACCAGCGGGCGGCTCCTGGCGGGCCAGTGGGGGGTGCCCTTCGTGGACCTCGACCTCGCGTTCGAGACGATGTCCGGAAGGACGATCCGCGAAACCTTCGAGTCGCATGGAGAGGCCTACTTCCGCGGGAAAGAGTCCGAGCTTCTGCGCGGCACCGCGACGTTGCCGCGCGTCGTGGTCGCCCTCGGAGGCGGCACCTTCACGTTTCCCGAGAACGTCCGGTTCGTGAAGGAGCACGGCCTTTCGGTTTTCCTCGACCCGCCGTTCGACGTCCTCGCGGCGCGGCTCGCGGACAAGGCCGCCGACCGTCCGCTCTTCGGCTCGCTCGAATCGGCCCGAATGCTCTGGGAAGCGCGGCGCCCCTTCTATAAGATGGCGGACCGGACTCTCGACGTGAATTCCGAGACGACTCCCGGCGACGTCGCCCGCAGGCTGGCCCTCCTGCTCGACCCGCGCAACGCCGGGGGCCGCTGACGTGCGGTATCTGATCCTCTCCGACCTGCACGCGAACGACGAGGCGTTGACGGCCGTCCTCAGCCGCGTGAAGCGCAAGGCGTTCAACCGGATCGTGTGCCTCGGCGACTTCGTCGGCTACGCCGCGGACCCGAACAAGGTTCTGGATCGCTTTCGGGCGCTCAGGAAGACGACGATTTCCGTCCGTGGAAACCACGACAAGGTCGTCACCGGCCTCGACGAGGGGCTGCTGTTCAACCCGCCCGCGCTCGAGGCGGCGCGCTGGACGGCAAATCGCCTTTCGAAACAGAACATGGAGTTCCTGAAGAAGCTCCCGCTGGGGCCCGAGGTCGTGGACGGGCATTTCGTCGTTTGCCACGGCTCGCCGATCGACGAAGACGCGTACATCTTCTCGGACTTCGACGCCTCGCTGAATTTCGTCCAGCTGCGCCGGTTCGCCGAGGGCATCGACCTGTGCTTTTTCGGCCACAGCCACATTCCATCGATCTTCACGCTGGAGCCGGGGGGGATCCGCGTGGAGGCCGTGCGGGAGGCGCGCTACAAGCTGCGTCTCGAGCCCGGGAAGCGCTATCTCGTGAATCCCGGCTCGGTCGGCCAGCCGCGGGACCGCAATCCGCGCGCGGCCTATGCGATCTACGACGCGGCGGCCCGCGTCGTCCACTTCGACCGCGTGCCGTACGACGTGGGCAGCGCGCGCGACAAGATCCATCGCGCGGGGCTGCCGGCCGTGCTGGGCGACCGGCTCGTCGTGGGTCTCTGAGCGGCAAAGGGCCGCCCATGCGTCCGCACCGGGCCGTCGCCGCGCTTCTTCTCGCCGCCGGCCTCGCCGGCTGCGTCTCCTTCGGGCCCGAGCCGGGCCCTCCGAAGGGAACCTACCGCGAACGCCTGATCGGATTCGCGCGCCTCCTCCAAATGGAAGATCGGCGTGCCTACGACCCGCTCCTCTCGGGCCGCACCGCCTCATCCCCCGATCCCTGGCTGCGCGCGAAGACCGCGCTCGCGATCTCCCGCCTGAAAGATCCGGACGCGTCCCTCTACCTGCCGGTGCTCCTGAGGGATGGCGAGGCGACGGTGAGGCGCGCGGCCGCCTTCGGGGCCGGGCTCTCCGGCGACGCGCGCCTCGTCCGCTTCCTCGTCGCCGCGCTCGCGGACGAGGACGCAGAAACGGCGGCGAACGCCGCTGAGGCGCTCGGGAAGATCGGCGGAAAGGACGCGATCGACGCGCTTCTCGCGGCTCTCGCGAAGCCGTCGGGTCCGCGCCCCGCGGTAGCCCTTGCGCTTTTCCGCAACCCCGAGCGAACGGTCACGGCCCTTCTCGGAGTGTTCGGAGAAGAGCATCTTGCTCCCGAGCCGAGGCGGGCGGTCGTCTATGCCCTGTCGCGCAAGCCGCAGCGGGAAGCGGCGCCCGCGCTGCGCGCGGTGCTTAGAAAGGAGGAAAGGGGGGCCGAACGCCCATCGAGCGACGAGGTCGCCTGGGCGGCGCGTGGCCTCGGGCTCCTCGAGGACGAAGAAAGCGCCTCGGACCTCGTCCGCCTCGCGGCGAGCCGCGACGTGTCGGTTTCCGTGCAGGCCCTGACCGCGCTCCATTCACTTTCTAAGAAAAGCGCC
>JBGPDK010000206.1:0-5064 GCA_041482235.1 Thermoanaerobaculia bacterium
GAACAGCAACGACGAGATCACGACCCAGTTCGAGATGAAGTCCGTCGACCGGATGGGCCTCCTCAAGATGGACTTCCTGGGGCTCATCACGCTGACGATCCTCGACGACGCCCTGCGCTTCGTGCAGAAGAAGACGGGAACGCGTCCGAACGTGGACGCGATTCCGCTCGACGACCCCGAGGTGTACCGGCTTTTCGCGGACGGACGCACGGACGGAGTCTTCCAGTTCGAATCGTCCGGCATGCGCGACCTCCTCCGGCGGGTGAAACCCGAGGTGTTCGACGACCTTGCGGCGCTCAACGCGCTCTACCGGCCGGGGGCGCTCGATGCCGGGACGGTCGAGGTCTACATCCAGCGGCGCCGGGGCATGAAGTTCGATTACCCGCTGCCGCAGCTCGAGCCGATCCTCAAGGACACGTATGGCGTCCTCGTGTACCAGGAGCAAGTCATGCTCGCGGCCCGCGCGGTGGCCGGGTATACGCCGGGCGAGGCCGACAAGCTCCGCAAAGCCATCGGCAAGAAAGACGAGGCGGCGCTCAAGGCCGAGAGCGCCAAGTTCATCAAGAAGTCGGTTGCGAAAGGCACGCCGAAGAAGAAGGCCGAGGAGCTGTGGGCGCTCATTCTGCCTTTCGGCCGCTACGGCTTCAACAAGTCGCACTCCGTCGTCTATGCGCTCCTCGCCTATCGCACCGCGTGGATGAAGGTGCATTACCCGGTGGAGTTCCTCGCGGCCACGCTCACGGCTAACTCGGGCAGCTCGGACGACGTCGTGAAGTACGTGAACACCTGCCGGGACATGAAGATCCCCGTGCTGCCGCCGGACGTGAACGCCTCGGATCTCTCATTCACGCCGGACGGGCCGGCGATCCGGTTCGGCCTCGGAGCGGTGAAGGGCGTCGGGGAAGGCGCCGTCGCCTCGGTCCTCGCCGCGCGCTCGGGCGACGGACCGTTCAGGTCCCTCACGGACTTCTGCTCGCGCGTCGATCTGCGCCTCAACAACCGGAGGGTCATCGAGGCGCTCGTGAAGTCGGGGTGCTTCGACTCTCTCGGGAAGAGCCGGGCGGCGTTCCACGACGGACTCGACCATGCAATCGACGTGGCGGCGGCGGCGCGCGAGGCCGCATCGTCGAGCCAGACTCTCCTTTTCGACGTTCCGAAGGACACGCAGGTCGAAGACGGTTTTCCCGACAAGGCGGAATGGAGCGTCGACGAGAAGATCCGCTACGAAAAGGAGACGCTCGGCTTCTACATCACGGGTCATCCGCTCGCGCGATTCGAGGAAGAGATCCGGATGTTCGGCGATGTCACGTGCGAGACGCTCCGCGACAGGCTCGACGCGCAGGTGAAGCTCGTGGGCCTCGTCGGTGCGATCAAGAAGAACCAGATCAAGAAGGGCCAGAACGAGGGGAAGACGATGGCGAAGGCCGTCGTCGAGGACCTGACGGGCTCGGTGCCTGTCACCGTGTTCGCGAGCCTTCTCGAACGCGTGGGGTCCTGGCTCGCGCCGGGGCGGGCCGTGCTCGTCACCGGAACCGTGCGCCTGTCCATGTCGCCCGGCGGCGCGATGCCGGATCCGGCCGAAGGCGAGTTCGCGGGCGTTCCGATCGAGGTCATTGCTCGCGAAATCCAGCCCCTGGAGGGAATGCTCGAACAGAGCGCGCGCGAAGTGACGATCTCGCCTTCCAACTTCGACACGTTCGATGAAGCGGAGATGGGACAGATTCTGAGAAAGTATCCCGGTTCGATGCCCGTCTTCCTCGAGCTGAGGCGCTCCGGCCAATTCGAGGCTCGCCAGAAAATCGACCCGCGCCTGTGGGTCCGGCCGACCCCCGATTTCACGGCAGATCTCGAGAAATTGCTCGGGCCGAAGTCCGTCCGATATTCCTACCCGGCGTTTCAATGAGCGAGGGCGGCGAACCCGCCCCCACGTTCGCTCTCGAAGAGGTCGACGTCCAGCTCGCGCGAGCGGGCGAAGTCGCCGACCGCCGGGAGGTGGGGTTGTGGCTCGTCGGAGGCGCCCTCCGCGACGTGCTCCTCGAGCGGCCGCTCCGCGACGTGGATCTCGCCGTGGAGGCGGCCGCGGCGAACGCTCTGAAGCTGGCGACGCGTCTTGGCGCGCTGCCCGGATGGACGCTCGAGAAGGCCCACGCCCGATTCGGCACGGCGACACTCCGAGCGCCGGGCGGCCTGCGCGTGGACGTCGCGGCGACGCGCCGCGAGGAATATCCGTCGCCGGCGAGCCTTCCCGTCGTCACCGGCACGACCACGATCGAGGACGATCTCGGCCGCCGGGACTTCACGATTCATTCGATGGCCCGGCGGGTCGGGAGGCGCGGCCTCACGGGACACGTCCTCGACCCGTTCGGCGGCCGCAGGGACCTCGCCGCGAAGCTGCTTCGCCTGCTTCACCCGCGCTCGCTCGTCGACGACCCGACGCGCGCGTACCGCGCGGTGAAATACGCGGTGCGCCTGGGGTTCTCGTGGGACGAGGAATTCGAACGAGCGCTGAAGAAGGCCCGTGTCGCGGGCGCCTTCGGAGCTCTTTCCGGCGACCGAATGAGGAGGGGATTTGAAGAGATTCTCTCAGAAAGTGAATGGGAACGAGCGGCCCGGCTCATCGAGGGGCTCGAACTTCTGGCCGACGTCCTCCCCGGCTGGACGGGCCCCCTATTACCTTCTAAGAAGAAACTGCGCGACGTCGTCGCGTCGGCATTTCTCGACGCACCACGAGCGGCGGAAGCGCGTCCGAAAGCAGAAATCTCCTGGAAGCGTCTCCTCGCGCCCCTTACGGAGGTCGAGCGCGCGGCCGTCGCGTCCCGGCTGAACTTCTCGAAAGCTCTGAGGCGTGCCGCGGGAGTGGGTTCTGGATGAGGGAAGGTGTGCTCCTTGCGGCGCTCCTGGCGGTGACGCCCGGCCCGACATCCGCGCCCTCTCCGACACCGACGGCTCTTCCGACGCCGACGCCGGAGAAACGCGATCCTCATCTCGTCGCCGCGCTCGAGTCCCGGCAGGGCGTCGGGATGGAGCGCGTGGCGCTCTTCGACGACGGAACCCTCGTCCGGGTCCGCGGATACCGTGGCGAACGGATCATCGATCGAAAGGCGATCTCGCGCGAGGAGATCGACCTCGTCCGCAGGGTTTGTCTCGAGGCTCTCGCCGTGCGCGCGAAGGACATCGAGGATCCACGACGATCGGTGCTGGGGGATGCGGAGGCCCGGCGCATCACGCTCGAGGTCACCGATCCAGCCGGGGGGTCGCGCGTCTACACGTATGACGACCTTGCCTCGCTTCCCCTGGCCGTGGGGCGGGCGCGCGGGGCGATGGAGGACCTGCGGGGGCGGTTCGAGAAGCAGGATCTCGCCGAGACGAAGTGGGATACGACGCCTCTGAAGCCCGGCGGGTTTCTCAGGAGGCGGTCCGACGGCGTCTGGTATCGCATCGTCCACGACGACGCTCTGGATCACGACTTCGAGCTCGAGGAGCTCAACGTCGAAGGCGACCAGGGGAGCCACAAGCTGAGGATCTTCGTGTACCGCGGCGACGTGCCGCGGCTCTTCGAGGATCCCGCGGCGTCGGGACCGCGACCGCCGGCGCCTTCACCCGCGCGCAGGCGCTGAGCGCCGTGCGCATCACCGGCGGAACGCTGCGCGGACGAACGCTTCTGGTCCCGGAGGGCATCCGGCCGACGACCGAGCTCGCACGCAAGGCCGCCTTCGACATCCTGGGAGAGGCGATCGTGGGCGCGAGAGTCCTCGACGCGTGCGCGGGTTCGGGGGCTTATGGCTTGGAGGCTCTCTCGCGCGGCGCCGCGCACGTGACGTTCGTCGAGGTGAATCGCGGCGTCGCGAGAGTCTTGAGGGGGAACGTGGAACGGCTCGGCGCGGGGGAGCGGGCACGCGTCGAGGAGATGTCCGTGGCCCGTTTTTCTTTGAAAGGTGAAGAGGGGAGGGCCGCGGTGCGCGCGCGGGACTCCTCTCTCGCCGCGGACCGCCTGATTGCACCGCCGCCTGGGTCCTACGACGTTGTCTTCCACGATCCCCCTTTCGAAGCAAAATCCGAAGGCGACCTTCAGATGCTTCTTGGCCTCGTGAGCGAAGGAGGCTGGCTCTTCCATGAGAGGGGCGATGACGAGGTCCTTCGTCCGTTGGGAGTCGAGTCGGCCGATCGCCGCCGTTACGGCACGACGCGCTTTCTCATCTTTCGTGCCACGCGGCCCTGACCGCCCTGCTAAACTCCGCGCTTCGCCGCAGAGCGGCTCTGGAGCGTGTCAACATGGGCAAGAACCGCAGTCTCTTCACGTCGGAATCGGTCACCGAAGGCCACCCGGACAAGATAGCCGACCAGATTTCGGACGCGATCCTCGATGCGATCCTCAAGGACGACCCTGTCGGGCGCGTGGCCTGCGAGACGCTCGTCACGACGGGCCTCGCGCTCATCGCTGGCGAGATCACGACGAAGACCTACGTGGACATCCCCGGGATCGTCCGGCAGACGATCCGCGACGTCGGCTACACGCGCGCAAAATACGGATTCGACTACGAGACGTGCGCGGTCATCTCGACGATCGACAGGCAGTCGCCGGACATCGCGATGGGGGTCGACACAGGCGGCGCCGGCGACCAGGGCATGATGTTCGGGTTGGCCGTGCGGGAGACCGAGGAGTTCATGCCCCTCCCGATCACGCTCGCGCACAAGCTGACGATGCGGCTCGCCGAGGCCCGCAAGTCGAAGTCTCTCGAGTGGCTGCGGCCCGACGGCAAGAGCCAGGTCACCGTCGAATACGAGGGCGACCGGCCGGTGCGCATCGAGGCCGTCGTCGTTTCGACGCAGCACGCGGAGTCCGTCCCCACGCCCGAGCTGCGCGAGGCGGTACGTGAGGAGATCATCCGGCCCGTCCTGCCCGCCGCGCTTCTCGACGAGAACACGAAGTTCCACATCAATCCCACGGGCCGCTTCGTCGTGGGCGGGCCGCAGGGCGACACCGGGCTCACGGGCCGCAAGATCATCGTCGACACGTACGGCGGTTACGGGCGGCATGGGGGCGGCGCCTTCTCGGGGAAGGAC
>JBGPDK010000207.1:0-5060 GCA_041482235.1 Thermoanaerobaculia bacterium
AAATACTTTTTCAAGCCGGGCAACATGGGCTACCCGGTGTTCCAGACGCGCTTCGCGAAGGTGGGCGTCTACATCTGCTACGACCGCCACTTCCCCGAGGGCGCTCGCGCTCTCGGCCTGAACGGCGCCGAGATCGTCTTCAACCCCTCGGCCACCGTCGCAGGCCTCTCGCAGTACCTCTGGAAGCTCGAACAGCCGGCGCACGCCGTGGCGAACGGCTACTTCGTGGCGGCGAGCAACCGCGTCGGCATCGAGGCGCCGTGGAACATCGGCCGCTTCTACGGGTCGTCGTACATCGTCGACCCGCGCGGCAACTTTCTCGCGACCGCGAGCGAGGACAAGGACGAGCTCGTCGTCGCGACGTGCGACCTCGACATGATCGAGGAGGTCCGCCGCACCTGGCAGTTCTACCGGGATCGAAGGCCCGAGACTTACGATCGGCTCGTTGCGCTGTAATGAGAGGTCCGAAGAGCAACAGGAAGATTTGCTTAGAAAGGAAGACGAGCGGGGGCGAAGTCCTTCCGACGCCCGAGCGCATGTCTGAGCGAAGCGAGTTTGCGCGAGCAGGAGGAAGGGCTCCGGCCCCGCGAGGAAGAACATGAGCCGTCTCCTTATCAGGGGTGGCCGCGTCGTCACCGCCGTCGACGACTACATGGGCGACGTGCTCGTCGAGGGCGAGACGATTCGAGCGATCTTCGCCGCCGGCACGACGCCCGCGCTCGACGCCCGCGTCGTCGACGCCACCGGGAAGCTCGTCATCCCCGGAGGGATCGACGCGCATACGCACCTCGACATGCCGTTCGGAGGGACGACCTCGGCCGACGACTTCGAGAGCGGCACGATCGCGGCCGCGCACGGCGGCACGACGTCCATCGTGGACTTCGCGATCCAGTACAAGGGCCAGGCCCTCCGCGAGGCGCGGGACGCGTGGATGAAGAAGGCCGAAGGAAAAGCCGCGATCGACTACGGCTTCCACATGATCATCACGGACCTTCCTGAAGCCGTCGAGAAGGAGATGGACGTTTTGGTCCGGGAGGGCGTGACGTCGTTCAAGCTCTTCATGGCCTACCGCGGCGTCCTCATGCTGGACGACGGCTCGATCTTCCGGGCGCTCCTCCGCACCGGAGAGAACGGCGGCACGATCTGCATGCACGCCGAGAACGGCGACGTGATCGACGTGCTCGTGAAACGCGCGATCGCGGAGGGCCACACGGCGCCGAAGTGGCACGCGCTCACCCGCCCGCCGCGCGCCGAGGCGGAAGCCACGTACCGCGCCATCTGCCTCGCCGAGATGGCGGACGTGCCGATCTACGTCGTCCATCTTTCGGCCGCCGAGGCGCTCGAGAGGATCGCCGAGGCGCGCGATCGCGGCCTGCCCGCGCACGCGGAAACCTGCCCGCAGTACCTTTTCCTCTCGTACGACAACTACGAGGAGCCCGGCGACGGAGGTTTCGCCGGCGCGAAGTACGTCATGTCGCCGCCTCTCCGAGCGAAGGGCAACGAGGAGGCGCTCTGGCGCGGCCTCGCGGCGAACGACCTGCAGGCCGTGTCGACCGACCACTGCCCGTTCTGCATGAAGGAGCAGAAGGAGCTCGGCAGGGGCGACTTCTCGAAGATCCCGAACGGCGCGCCCGGCATCGAGACGCGGATGTCGCTCCTGCACGACGGCGGCGTCCTGAAGAAGCGCATCTCCGTGAACCGCTTCGTCGAGCTGACCTCCACGTCGCCCGCGAAGATCTTCGGCCTCTTCCCGAAGAAGGGCACGATCGCCCCCGGCTCCGACGCCGACCTCGTCGTCTTCGACCCGAACCGCAAATTCACGCTCTCGGCGAAGACCCTCCACCAGCGCGTCGACTACACGCCGTATGAGGGCCGTGTCGTCCAGGGCGCGACGGACACGGTCCTCTCGCGGGGTGAAGTGATCGTCGAGAACGGAGTTTTCAAAGGGAGACCGGGAAGAGGGAACTTCTTGCCAAGAAAGACACGCACGTAACCTATTCGCGCTCTGTCGCGAAGCCCGCGGCGACCCACGCGCTCGTGCCGCCCACGACGTTGATCGGTTCGGCTCCCCCGTGCTTCAGGAGGAGGCTCCCCGCGATGCTCGAGCGGTA
The DNA here is from genome assembly GCA_041482235.1 of Thermoanaerobaculia bacterium. Taxonomy (GTDB): domain Bacteria; phylum Acidobacteriota; class Thermoanaerobaculia; order UBA5066; family UBA5066; genus Fen-183. The sequence goes on from JBGPDK010000207.1 coordinate 2,112, forward strand.
GCCGCTCGCGCAGATGATCGCGACGGTCCCCTGCGGCGTCCGCTTCTCCAGCTCCCGAGCGAGCTGGTCGAGCGGAACGGACACCGCGCCCGGCACGTGCCCCGCCGCGTACTCGCGCGGCCGGCGCACGTCGTAAACGAGAAGGCCAGGGTCTTCGCCGAGGCGCGCCTTCAGCTCGGAGACGTCGATCTGCCCCATCCGACCCAGCGGCCGCCCGATGGCGTCCCACGCGGCCACGCCGCCGTCCAGGTACCCCGCCACGTTCTCGAGTCCGACGCGCGAGAGACGCGTCACGGCCTCGGCCGCGCCGCTCTCGTCCTCGGTGACGAGAACGAGCGGCTTGTTTGGCGAAAGGAGCGCACCCGACCACGCGGCGAACTGGCCGCTCAGCCCGACGTTCACGGCACCGGCCGGATGCCCGGCCCCGAACGCCGCGGCCGGGCGCACGTCCACGAGAATCGCGCCCGCGTGGACGAGACACTCGACTTCGAGAGGTGACAGCGCAAGGGGCGTGCGTGTCTCCGGGAGAGAGGGCGCCCCAGCCCGGTTGATCTCGACGTCGCGCGGGAAATAAGCCGGTGCCTCCGGCAGGTCGGCCGTCATCATCCTCACGAAGTCTCCCTTCGGCATCGGGCGGAGCGCGTAGTTCGTCCCGCGCTGGACCCCGATGGTGGAGGACGTCTCGCTCGAGATGTTCCGGCCGCAGAGCGAGCCCGCGCCGTGCGCCGGGTAGACCGCGACGGAATCGGGCAGGGCGAGCAGCTTCCCGTGCAGGGAATCGAAGAGCTGCGCAGCCATGTCCGCCGCCGTGACTCCCTGCGGCGAGGCCGCGAGGTCGGGCCGGCCGACGTCGCCGATGAAAAGAGTGTCGCCCGTCAGCACGAGGCGCGGTTCCGGGTCGAGAACGAGGATCGAGATGCTCTCGGGCGTGTGCCCGGGAGTCGCCAGAAAACGCAGGACGAGACCTCCGAGGCGGATCTCCTCACCGTCGTGCACGGCCCGATGCGGGAACGCGGCGCGGGCCCTCTCGCCGAAGACGATCGTGCCGCCGGTGCGCTCGGCGAGCTCGCGATGGCCGCTGACGAAGTCGGCGTGGAGGTGCGTCTCGAGGATCCATCGAATCGTCAGCCCCTGCGCCCGCGCCTCGGCGACGTATTCGTCCACGTCGCGACGCGGATCGACGACCGCGGCCTCGCCGCCGTCGCCGATGAGATACGATGCTTGCGCGAGGCATCCGAGGTAGAACTGCTTGAAGAACATCGAGTTCATAGAGCATATTCCCCATTCACCCTTCTAAGAAAAGCGCCGTGCCCCGCTGCTTCGAAGGCAGCCGCTGAAGGGAGCCCGTTCATGAGCCCTATTTCCGAAGCAAAGAGTTCCTCTTCTCTTCCGATCACGTCCGCCGACGTGCGGGCGAAGCACAAGGAGTTCCTCTTCCCTTCCGTCACGAACTACTACAGGGAGTCCGTCGTCCTCGAGTCCGGCAAGGGGATGCGCGTCAAGGACGTGGACGGGAAAACGTACCTCGACTTTTTCGGCGGCATCCTGACGGTCTCCGTCGGCCACGCGAATGACAAGGTGAACGCGGCGATCAAGGCGCAGGTGGACCGGCTCGGGCATGTCTCGACGCTCTACCCGACCTTGCCCATCGTCCAGCTCGCCGAGACGCTCGCCCGGCTGACGCCGGGCCGGCTTCAGAAGTCGTTCTTCACGTCCTCGGGCACCGAGGCCGACGAGACCGGCGTCATGATGGCGCAGGTCTATACGGGGCGCACGGAGATCGTCGCGTTGCGCCACGGCTACTCGGGCCGCTCGATGCTCGCGCAGTCGCTCACGGGGCACGCGCCGTGGCGCGCGATGCCGACGCAAATCGCCGCCATCAAGCACGCCCCCTCGCCTTACTGCTACCGCTGCCCCTTGAAGCTCGCCTATCCATCATGTGGGGTCGCGTGCGCCAGGGACCTCGAAGAGCTGATCAAGACGACGACGACAGGCCAGATCGCTGGCTTCATCGCGGAGCCCATCCAGGGCGTCGGCGGTTTCATCACGCCCCCGAAAGAGTACTTCGAAATCGCCGTCGGGATCGTGAGGAAGTACGGCGGCGTGTTCATCTGCGACGAGGTACAGACGGGCTTCGGGCGTACCGGCGGCTCGTGGTACGGCATCTCGCACTGGAACGTCGAGCCCGAGATCATGACGATGGCGAAGGGCGTGGCGAACGGGATGCCGCTCGGCGTCACGATCGCGACGCCGGAGGTCGCGGACTCGCTCAAAGCGCTCTCGATCTCGACGTTCGGCGGGAATCCGGTCTCCTCGGCCGCCGCGAACGCGACGATCGGCGTCATGGAGGAGATCGACGCCCCGAAGCGCGCCGCCGAGATGGGAACGCGCCTGCGCGACGGCCTCGACCGGCTGAAGAAGAAATACGCGAAGACGATCGGCGACGTGCGCGGCATGGGCCTCATGCAGGGCGTCGAGCTCGTGGCCGACGAGACCGTTCAGGACCGTACGCCCGCGCCCGAGAAGGCCGTGCGCCTCTTCGAGGAGACGAAGAAACGCGGCCTCCTGATCGGCAAAGGGGGCCTCTACGGCAACGTCATCCGCATCTCCCCCCCGCTGGTCGTGAGCGCGCGAGACGTGGACGAGGCGCTGAAGATTCTCGACGAGTCGCTGAACGGGTGGGCGTGACGCAGTCGTGAGCAAGACCGGAAACATCCTCAAAGTCGCCTTTCGGGCTCTTTCGCGCAACAAGCTGCGATCGCTCCTGACGGCGCTCGGCATCATCATCGGCGTCGCCTGCGTCGTCGCGGTCGTCGGAATCGGCGAGGGCGCACGCATCCAGACCGAGGACCGGCTCAAGTCCCTCGGGACGAACTTCCTCATGGTGATCCCCGGGAGCGTGACGTCGTCGGGCGCGCGCGCAGGCTTCGGGGCCAGCTCGAAGCTCTC
>JBGPDK010000208.1:0-4926 GCA_041482235.1 Thermoanaerobaculia bacterium
CGCGAGGTGCCGGCGGTGCTTCTCTTCGGCCGCGAGGAGGACTTTCGCCGCGTCCTCGAGGCCCGGCAGCTCGTCGATGCCCGCGAGGCGCGTCGCCTCGCGGCCCGAGAAGCGCTCGGCCCAGGCGTCCGTGGCGCCCGCGAGGTGGACGAAGGTGGCCTTGAGCGAGGGCCAGCCGCCGCCCTGGTCCTTCGCGTAGTCGCCCTCGGGCAAGGCGCGAAGCGTCTCGAGGACGCGCGCGTTCGCCCACTCGTTGAAGGAATAGAGAGAGGGGAGGTCGTCGGGTGGAAAGCTCATTTCGTGGGGTCCTCGACGATCGTGTTCGTGAGAGTCCCGAGCCCGTCGATCGTGAGGCTCACGACGTCGCCCGGCTTCAGCCACTGGTCGTGCGTGATCTTGGAGCCGTTCAGCTCGAGAAAGCAGCCGGTCCCGACGGTGCCCGAGCCGATCACCTCTCCGGGTTCGAGCGTCACGCCGTCGGCCGCGCGCCGGATGATCTCGGCGAACGTCCAGTTCATCTGCGAGACGTCGCCGTTCGAGACGGGGACGTGATTGACCGTCGCCGACATCCGCGCGTGAAGGACGTTGCCCTTGGGCGAAGGCGTCAGCCGGTCCCCGAGCTCGTCCTTCGTGACGAGCCACGGGCCGAGCCCCGTCGCGAAGTCCTTGCCCTTCGCCGGGCCCAAGTTGAGCTTCATCTCCTCGGTCTGGAGCGCGCGAGCCGAAAAGTCGTTCAGAACGCCGTACCCGGCGATGGCGTCGTCGGCCTCGGCGAGCGTGGGGTTCGTGATCCGCTTTCCGATCACGCAGAACGCCTCGAGCTCGAAGTCGAGCTTGTCGAGCCGGCCGCGCCCGACGCGCAGCTCGCCGGGCCCGACGACCGCGAGCGCGTTCGTGAAGTAGAAGACGGGGAAGAGGTCGAACTCGGGGATCATCCCGAGACCGCGGTTCCGGCGGGCCGTCTCGACGTGCTGGCGGAACGCGTAGCCGTCGCGGATCGAGACGGGGCGCGGCAGCGGCGCGAGGAGCGTGACGGCCTGCTCCGCGTGGAACGCCTCGCGCGGAAGCTCCGAGGCCATGCCTGCCAGAGAGAGCGCTCGCGGGAGGAGCGCGTCGACCCGGGCGAGGAAATCGAGCATCCCCAGCTTCGCGAACGCCGTGTCCGCGCGCGCGAACTCGAGGATCCGGTCCTCCCCGAGCACCGCCCCGAGGCGCGGCCTCCCGCTCGGGAAAATGCCCGAGCCCGTGTCGTCGCCCTCCGGGGGAAGGAACGTAACGAGTTTCATTCTCCGTGGAGTCTAGCGCCGCTGGCCGGCTCTCCGCCGTAAGCTCGAAGGGTCATGCCACGTTCTCTCGGCCGCGACCGTCTCGCCGGGGTTCGGGAGGGAAAGGTCTTTCTCGCCTGCGAGGCCTCGAAGGGATGGCGCGCGCGCGTGCCGTCCACGGCCACGTCGGCGCAGTTCCCGGGCACGTGTGTGCGCTGGGAGGAACAGCTCTTCGAGGTCGAGGATCTCGAGGCACGCGCCGACGGAAGCGTCACGTACACGCTCGCCCTCTGGGACGAGCGCCACGCGATCCGCGCCGTCGCGACCTACAGTCCCGAGACGGAGGCCGCGCGCGCGGCGGGAGGGCGCGACGCCAGCCGCAGGGTCGAGGGCCACAGGGTCGTTCTCCTTCTCGCTCCGCTCCTCGGATGTCTTCCGGGCGGCGTGCAGGAGCGGCTCGAGAACGAGTACAACGTCAAGGCCTCGTGGATGTCGTGCGCCTCGGCGCTCCCGCTTCTCTTGTTCGGGGCGTTCTCCATCATCTCGGCGCGCGCCGCCACGTTCGGAGGACCGCTTCTGCTGCCGATGCCGGTTCTCGTCCTGGGTCAATACCTCTTCTTCGAGTCGGCCGTGCGTCTCGCGGTCGCCCTCATGCAGGTCCGGGGCATCGGCACCCTGCCCGGGACGCTTCTCTACGAGACCTGGTGCCTCGCGCGCCGCGGATTCGACCGTGCGGCGGGGCGTGCGGTCTCCCCGGAGCAGCCGTCCCCCGAGGTGCAGCCGGGGGAGCCGTGGGAAGCCGGGGACGACCGCTTTCGGCTCCTGGAGCCATTCCTGTCGTTTCTCGCGCCCGAGGAGCAGACCCGGCTCCAGGAACGTTTCGGTTTCGACGGCCTGAAGTGGGGCCGGATCTCGGCGATCTTTCTGCTCGTCGCCCTGGGTCCGTTCGCTCTGACCGCCCTCCTCGGATTCTTTCTCGTGCCCGCGGTCCCGGACGTCCTTCTCTTCACGGTGGCCGGCGGTGTTTCGATCGAGCAGATCCTGCGGCTCCGCAAGGTGGCTCGGAAAACGCTTGCGCCTTCGATCCTCGGCGTCCTGATCCGGCCTGCCGCCCGGCGCCTCCTAGACAGGACGCCTCTCGAATGATCCTCGGGGTCTCAATCGCCTTGCGGCTGGTGAGATGCTAGGGCGATGCCGAACCGGCTCGCCCGCGAATCCTCGCCCTATCTTCGCCAGCACGCGAACAACCCCGTGGACTGGTACCCGTGGGGCGACGAGGCCTTCGAAAAGGCGCGGCGCGAGGACCGGCCCGTCTTCCTCTCGATCGGCTATTCGTCCTGCCACTGGTGCCACGTCATGGAGCGCGAGTCGTTCGAGAACGAGGAGATCGCGCGCTTCCTGAACGAGCACTGGGTCGCGGTGAAAGTCGACCGCGAGGAGCGGCCGGACGTGGACGACGTCTACATGACGGCCGTCCAGCTCACGTCGGGCCGCGGGGGCTGGCCGCTGTCGGCGTTCCTCCTTCCGGACAAGAAGCCGTTCTTCGCCGGGACGTACTTCCCGCCCGACGACCGGCACGGCCGGCCGGGTTTTCTCACGGTCCTCAAGCGGCTCGAGGCCGCGTGGCGCGAGAAGCGCGCGGACCTCGAGAGCGGCGCCGCCGAGATCGCCGAAGAGGTCGCCTCGGCGTCTGGCCTCGCCGCCCGGGGCTCGCCGGAGCCGCTCTCTCCCGGGAGCCTGGGCCTCCCCGGCGCCGCCCTTTCGCGCCTCTTCGATCCCGTCCACGGCGGCTTCGGCGGAGCGCCCAAGTTCCCGCCGCATCTCTCGCTCACGTGGCTCCTGCGCCGGGGAGCGGGAGGCGATGACGCCGCGCTCTCGATGGCGGAGGCCACGCTCGAAGCGCTGGCGTTCGGCGGCATCCGCGACCATCTCGGCGGGGGCTTCCATCGCTACTCCACCGACGCCGAGTGGCTCGTCCCGCACTTCGAGAAGATGCTCACCGACAACGCGCAGCTTCTCGGGATCTACGCGCGCGCGTACGCGCTCACGGGGTGCGACCTCTACCGCCGGGTCGCGCGCGAGACCGGGGACTACCTGCTGCGCGAGATGAGGGGCCCCGAGGGCGGCTTTTTCGCCGCGACCGACGCGGATTCGGAAGGGGAGGAAGGGAAATATTTTGTCTGGGACCTGAGCCAGATACGTGATGTTCTCGGCAAGGGAGACGCCGAATATTTCTGCGAATGGTACGGGGTTCGGGAGGGCGGCAACTTCAGCGAGGAAGCTTCCGGCCACCGCACCGGCGCCAGCATTCTCTTCCTTTCTAAGCAAATTCCTCCGGATGCCGAAACGCGGCTAAAGCCTTTACGCGCCGCTCTTCTTTCCGCGCGCGCGAAGCGCGTCGCTCCCGCCCTCGACGACAAGCGGGTGGCGGGCTGGAATGCGCTCGCCGTCTCGGGTCTCGCGATCGCAGGGCGCATCCTGAACGAGGTGCGTTTCCTCGACGCGGCGCGCCTGGGCGCGCGCTTTCTGCTGGAGGAATGCCGGGACGCCTCCGGACGGCTCCAGCGCACGTGGAAAGACGGCGCCGCGAAAATCCCGGCGTTCCTCGAGGACGAGGCGTTTTTCTCGCATGCGCTTCTCGATCTCGCGGAAGCAGACGACGAGGGCGGCCCCGGCGTGTGGCGAAACGAGGCCGGCGCCGCGGCGGCCTCGATGTGCGCGCGGTTTCGAAGAACGGACGGGCCGGGATTCACGTTCTCCGGCGACGGAAACGAGACGCTCCTCGTGAACGGGCGGGACCTTTTCGACAAAGCCACTCCCTCGGCCTCCGGCGCCGCCGCGTGGGCGCTTGCGCGACTCGCGCTCGAGGCGGGCGACCGCGAGTTGGCGCGCGAGGCCCGCGCGGCCGTCGAGGAGGTCTCGTGGCTCATGGCGCGCTCGCCGCACGGCACCGAGTCGTGGTTCTTCGCGCTGGCGGCGCTGCTCGAGTTCGAAGACAAACACGGCTTGTCCCCTCTCGCAGACACCGGCGAAGCGCGACGACCTACAGTGGGGCTGGGGGACAGCGGTTTTTCTTTGAAGGTGAATACGGCCGCCGCCGGGCCTGCGCACGAACGCGTCGAAGTTGCATCGGCCGATGGCGCACTCTCAGTACTATTCCCTTCTAAGCACCGCGCGAAGCGCGGTACAGCCTCGCGCTTTGCACTGACTCTCCAGGTGGCAGACGGATGGCACCTTCAAGGTCCCGACGGCCTGCGCATCGAGGTGTCGAGCGGGTCCCCTCCCGAATTCACCTTCGAAGAAATCTCTTTTCCGGCGCCCTCGCGCATCGAAAACATGGGCGGCGAGGTGGTCTCGGGCTGGCACGGGACTTTCGAAGCAAATCTCTCTTTCTCCGTCTCCCGATCCGCGAAGCCAGGAATCAGGAACGTGCGAATCGTTGTGCGCTATCGCGCCTGCGGTGAAGGCGCGTGCCGGCCCGAAGCGGTGCTGTCGCTGTCGATTCCCATCGAAATCGACTGACCCGCTCCCTCGGTTAACCTAGACATCAGGTGCATCTACATTCTCCGACGCGTTTCGCTGTCGCGTTGCTCATCTGCCTGGCGTGTTCTCCCTGCGCGGCGGGGGCGGCGCCGCCCGAGACCAACGAGGCGCGTGCGGC
>JBGPDK010000209.1:0-4910 GCA_041482235.1 Thermoanaerobaculia bacterium
CGTCGTGCACCTGACCGGCGGAGTGATGGCGCTGACCGGCGCGTTCGTCCTCGGCCCGCGCATCGGCAAGTACGTGAAAGGCGAGGCGCAGGCGCTTCCCGGCCACAACCTCCCGATGGCCGTCCTCGGATGCTTCATCCTGGCTTTCGGCTGGTTCGGCTTCAACGCGGGCTCCACGCTGGCGGGGACCGACCTGAGGATCTCCGTCGTCGCGGTGAACACGATGCTCGCGTCGGCCTCGGGCGCGCTTCTCGCCTTTCTCTACACGTGGAGAAAGTTCGGCCGGCCCGACCTGTCGATGGCCGTCAACGGCATGCTCGCGGGCCTCGTCGCGATCACGGCGCCGTGCGCCTTCGTGACCGCTCCTTCGGCGGTCCTCATCGGCGCGGTGTCCGGCGTCCTCGTGGTCGCGGCCGCGCTCTTCATCGAGAACAGGCTGAAGATCGACGACCCGGTCGGCGCCATCGCCGTGCACGGGGTCAACGGCGCGTGGGGTCTCATCGCGCTGGGCCTCCTCGCGGACGGCACGTACGGCGGCGGCCTCAATGGCGGCCCGGAGGCCGGCGTCGCGGGCCTCTTCTACGGAGACCCGAAGCAGCTCGTGGCGCAGGTCATCGGGATCGGCGCGAACCTCCTCTGGGTGGGAGGCTCGAGCTTCACGCTCTTCAAGATCATCGACCTGATCCTCGGCATGCGTGTGAAGCCGGAGCAGGAGATGCAGGGCCTGGACTTCAACGAAGTCTCCGCGCCCGCGTATCCCGGCGAGGGCTCGCCCGTCCATTTCCCGGTCTTTGCGAGCGCGCCCGCGAAGGTCTCTTCCACGCTGCTCGTGGCACAACCCTCGCCGGCCGGCGGCAAGTGAGAGGAGCGACGACCCCATGAAAATGATCACCGCCATCATCCGCCCGGAGAAGCTGGACGAAGTGAAGGCCGCTCTTTTCGCGGCCGAGGTCGAGGGGCTCACGATCACGCGGGTCTCCGGCCATGGAGGAGAGAAGACGGTCCTCGAAAGCTATCGGGGGCATCCCCTCGTCTACGAGTTCCACGACAAGGTCCGGCTCGACATCGGCGTCTCGGAGCCGTTCGTCGACGTGACCATCGCGGCGATCGTCAAGGCGGGCAAGACCGGTCAGGTCGGCGACGGGAAGATTTTCGTCATGCCCGTCGAGAGGGTCGTGAGGATCCGAACGGGCGAGACCGACCGGGATGCCGTCACGCCCGTCCACATGGTCGCCGAGAAGAAGTAGCCGAAAGACAGTCCGAAAAACAAGAGATGTGCAGGAGGCTCCTCCTCGCGAGGAGCCTCCTGTGAAAGGAGTCATTCGATGACCCGACTTCGCGGGGCCCGCCCGGCGCGTCGTTTCCGCCTTCACGCGCTCGCGCTCGCCGTGGCGGCAACGCTCGGCGGAGCGCTTCCTACACTCGGCCAGCCCGCCCCCACGCCGGCGCCCGTTCCCGCGGCTCCGGCACCGCCGCCGGCCAAGCCCTGGTACGAGGAGATCGCGGTCAACGCCTTCGTTTCCGCGAGTTATTCCTACAATTTCAACCGTCCCGACTCCGGCACGAATCAGCTTCGGGTCTTCGACTTCGACGACAACAGCTTCAAGGTGGACGTCGCGGAGGTCGTTCTGCAGAAGGCGATCAGCAAGCCGGGAGAGGCCGGGTTCCGCATCGACTTCGAAGCCGGTTCGTCGATCCCGCGCGTCTCGTCGTCGTTCGGCCTCCTCCAGGGGCAGGATGTCGACCTCCAGCAGGCCTTCGTGAGCTGGATCGCGCCGGTCGGGAGCGGCCTCCGATTCGACCTCGGGAAATTCGTCACGTACTTCGTGTACGAGGTGCTCGACGGATACGACGGATACAACGACAACGCGACCCGTTCGATCCTGTTCGGCTTCGGAAGTCCGGCCACGCACACCGGCCTGAAGGCGTCGTACACGTTCAACGAACGGCTCGCCGGGATGCTCGAGATCTGCAACGGCTGGGACGTCGCCCGGGACAACAACAGCTCGAAGAGCTTCGGCCTGCAGCTCACCTGGACACCGTCGAAATCCGTGACGGTCTACGGGAATCTCATGACGGGCCCCGAACGCGCGAACATCAACTCCGATCCCCGGAGCCTCTTCAACGTCGTGGCGCAGTGGAAGCTCACGGACCTCACCGTCTTCACGGTCGACGCCGTCTACGGCAGCGAGAGGGGAGCGGTGACGCCGGGCGAGACCGCCTCGTGGTCGGGAATCGCCGGCTACGCCCGCCTCGGCATCACGGACGCCTTCGCCTTCTGTCTCCGTGCCGAGTATTTCAAGGACGCGGACGGCGCCCGGACGGGCACGATCCAGAAGCTCAAGGAGCTGACCATTACGCCCGAGTTCAAGGTGTCGTCGCACCTGATCCTCCGGGGAGATCTGCGCGTCGACTGGTCCGATGCCGACGTCTTCAGCAAGAACGGCGGCGTCGTCAAGGGCAACCAGGCGACCGTCCTTGTGAACGGAATCTACCTCTTCTAGATCCGCCTGACGGCTCATGCGAGCATCGACGCCGCGATGGAGACACCGGCCCTCTGGCTCCTGCCGTTCGCGGCCCTTCTCCTCTCGATCGCCGTCCTGCCGCTGGCCGTTCCGGAACGATGGGGCCGGCCCGGCTTTCAGGCGCTCGTCGCGGGCCTCGCGGCGCTCCCCGTCGCCGTCGGGCGCCCGGGCGCCCTCGGCCACGTCGCGCCCGAGTACGCCTCGTTCGTCCTCCTCCTCGGCTCGCTGTACGTGGTCGCGTCGGGCATCCGCGTCACGGGCGACATCCCCGCCCACCCGGCCACGAACGTCGGCCTGCTGCTGCTCGGCGGCCTTCTCGCCTCGATCATCGGCACGACGGGCGCGTCCATCCTGCTCATCCGCCTCGTGCTCGAGGTCAACTCGGAGAGGAAGAACGTGTCTCACACGGTCCTCTTCTTCATTCTCATCGTCTCGAACGTGGGCGGGTGCCTCACTCCCCTCGGAGATCCGCCTCTCTTTCTCGGCTACCTCGCGGGCGTCCCGTTCTTCTGGACGCTGCGACTCGTCGAAGAATGGGCGTTTGCGGTCGCCGCGCTCCTCGGGACGTATTACTTCATCGAGAGGAAACGCTACGCGGAGGAGCCGCGCGAGGCCATCCGGGCCGACGAGACCACGCTCCGGCCGATCCGCCTCTCGGGGCGGTGGAACCTGCCTCTCCTCTGCGGCATCGTGGCCGCCACGGCCTTCCTGGAGTTTCCTTACCGTGAAGCCGCGTATCTCTCGTGCGCGGCCCTCAGCTTCCCGCTCACGCCGCGGGGACAGCGGACCGAAACCCGGTTCTCGTGGCATCCGATCCTGGAAGTGGCGATCCTCTTCGCGGGCATCTTCGTCGCGATGGAGCCGGCGCTCGCCGTGCTCCGTGAGCGCGCCCCCACACTGGGGCTCACGCGTCCCTGGCAGTTCTTCTGGGCGACAGGCTCTCTCTCGGCCTGGCTCGACAACGCTCCGACGTACGCCGCGTTCCTCGCGCTGGCGCGCGGGCTCGGCCGACCCGAGGTGGCCGGAGTCCCCGCGAAGGTCCTGGAGGCAATCTCGACGGGCGCCGTGTTCTTCGGCGCGCTGACCTACATCGGAAACGGGCCCAACTTTCTCGTGCGGTCGATCGCCGTCTCGCGCGGCGTGGCGATGCCCTCCTTCTTCGGCTACGCGGCCCGCGCGGCCGCCGTGCTCCTCCCTCTTTTCGTGCTGATCACGTTTCTCTTCTTCCCCGCGTAGATCGGTGGCTCAGGGCCTCGTGACGAGCGGCAGCTCGATGAAGCTCGCCTGGCCGGGAGCGTGATAGAGGCGCTGCACGGCCTTGCGGTAATCCCCCGGCTTCGCCCAGAAGATGTTGGGCACGAACGTCTGCGGGTTGCGGTCGTAGAGCGGGAACCAGGTCGATTGCACCTGAACCATGATCCGGTGGCCCGGCAGGAAGACGTGGTTCGCGTTCGGCAGGTCGAAGCGATAGGGCAGAGGCTTGTCGGGCGCGATCGGCTTCGGCGTCTCCAGGCTTTCGCGATAGCGCCCGCGGAAGATGTCCATCGAGACCGCGAGCTGATAGCCCCCCATCGCGGGCTGGCCGGCGACTTCGTCGGGATAGACGTCGATCAGCTTGACCACCCAGTCGGAGTCCGTTCCGCTCGTCGAGGCGACGAGATTGGCGACCGGCGCCCCGCTGATCTTCACGGGCTCCTGAAGCATCTCGGACACGAAGACCGCGACGTCCGGACGGCCGGAGGCCTCGCGCTGGTCCGTCACGAGCCACTCGCGCCAGCTCTGGCCCTTGTCGAAGCTCGACGGCACGATGGGACGCGGGTGGAAGGGCACGGGCTTGGCGGGGTCCGAGACGTAGTCGTCGAACGGCGTGTCGCCGGGTTTCGGAGCGGCGAAACTGAGCTTCAGGCCGGAGGCGAGATAGAGCGGCGTCGGCTTCACCGCGCAGCCGCTCGCGCAGCCGGCCGGCCACGCGGGCAGCCGGCGCCAGGTGTTCGTCCCCGTCTCGAACGCCATGACGGGCGCGAGATCGGCCTTCGGCGCGCCGTCCTTGAGGTACTGGTCCAGGAACGGGCGCAGGATCTCGCGGCGGAACGTGAGCGCGGTGTCGCTGCTGAACCGGATCGCGCCGAGCGCGCTCCCCTCCTTGATCTCCTGGCCGTGATGCCAGGGGCCCATCACGAGGAACACCTTGTCGTTGCCGGTGTCCTTCGGCTTGATGGCCTTGTAGACGGCGGGCGCGCCGTAGATGTCCTCCTGGTCCCACAGGCTGTGCACGAGCATCACCGGCACTTTCAGCGGCTGCGTCGCGAGGATCCTGTCCACCGCCTGATCGCGCCAGAACGCGTCGTAGCTCGGATGCTCAATGACTTTCCTCCACATGCCCAC
>JBGPDK010000210.1:0-4858 GCA_041482235.1 Thermoanaerobaculia bacterium
GCCGTGACGCGGCAGACGTCGCAGTCGATACACTGCGTGTCGACGTAGAATTTCCCGGGCGCATTCTCTTCATAACGGTCGTCTTTGTTCGCCATCGCGCCGAAAGATAGCATGCCCGAATCGCGACTCACTCATCAGCCTGAAACTTTCTCGAACCCATGACCGGACGCCGCCTGCTCCCCCTGTTCCCCCTTCCGAATGTTTTCCTCCTGCCGGAGACGAGCCTCGCGCTTCACGTCTTCGAGCCCCGGTATCAGGCGATGCTCTCCGATGCGCTCGCCGGCGACCGGCTCATCGGCATTCAGCTCCTGAACCCGGCGGCGCACCCGGATGGGGCGGGCCGGCCCGCCGTGTTCGAGATCGGCTGCGCGGGCGAGATCGTCGAACACGAGGCCCTCGAGGACGGCCGTTCGAACATCCTCCTTCGAGGAACGTTCCGGTACCGGATCGCCGGTGAGCGGGAGACGCCGACTCCCTACCGTGTGGCCGAGGTCGCTCCCCTCGCCGTCCAGCCCCTTCCCGCACCGGCCCCGGGCGGCCGGACCCGGAGGGACCTGCGGCGGCTCCTCGCCAGGAGCGTGGAACGGCTCGCGGATTCCGTCGGGCGCTCGCAGGCGCGCTCATTGCCTTCGCAACTCTCGGACGAAGGGTTCGTGAACGAGGCGCTCACGCGCCTCGGGCTGGACGCACAAGAGGGCTATCGCCTCCTCGTGATGGACCGCCTCGAGCAGCGCTACGAGTGGGCGCTCGCGCACATCGCGGGCGTCCAGAAGCGGCTCGACTTCCTCGAGCCGTTCCGGCGGCCCGGGATCGATCCGCACTGGAACTGAAAGGAGAAGGACGCCGCTGCGCTGACCGGCCGGGGACTGCGGCGCTCAGGCCTTCGAGGCGGACATCGCGCGGTCGTGCGCCCAGCTCTTGATGGCCTTGATCTGCTCGTCCATCGTGCGCGAGAGGGGCACGGTGGCCGTCAGCATCTTCGACATATCGTCCTCGTTGAGCTTCCGCCCGAGGTTGAAGGCCTCGACGGCCGCGGCCTGGACGGCCGCCTCGATCTCCGAGCCGACGAAGCCCTTCGTGGCCTTCGACAGGAACACGACGTCGAAGACGCTCGGGTCGGCTCCGACCTTCTTGAGATGGACGGTGAAGATGGCCTTTCGCTCGTTCTCGTTCGGCAGGTCGAGGAAGAACACCTGGTCGAAGCGGCCCTTGCGGATGAACTCGGCGGGCAGGAGGTGGATGCGGTTCGCCGTGGCGGCCACGAAGACCAGCCCCTTCTTCTCCTGCATCCACGTGAGGAAGGTCGAGAAGATGCGCCCGAGCGACGGGTCGCCGCCACCCGCCTCGCGCCCGCCCGTGATTGCCATCTCGATCTCGTCGATCCACAGGAGAGCGGGCGCCAGCGACTCCACCGTGTGGAGCGCGCGTTGAAACGTCTGCTCCGGGTTGTCCGTGCCGAAGACGAGGTTCATGTCGAGGCGGAAGAGCGGAAGGTTCCAGAGCGCGGAAATGGCCTTCACGGAGAGCGACTTTCCGCAGCCCGAGACGCCCATGAGCAGGATGCCCTTCGGCACGGGAATGCCGGCATCCAGCGCCTCTTTCGTGAAGAGCTTCTGGCGCTTCACGAGCCATTCCTTGAGGTTCTCGAGGCCGCCCACGTCCGCGAGGGAGAACCGCGGCGGCACGAACTCGAGGACGCCGTCCTTGCGCGTCGCCTGCTGCTTCTCGGAAAGGACTTCGAAATAGGCCTCGTCGTCGAAAACGGGCCGCCGCGCGAAGATCCGCGAGACGACGTGCTCCGCCTCGTCCTGCGTGAGGCCCTTGAGAGCCAGGGCGAGCTTCTTCGCGTCCGCGTCCGGCAGGCCCTTGTCGCCGAAGTAGCGCTTTCCCAAGTGGCCGAGGAGGAACAGGATCTCACTCTCGTCCGGAAGGTCGTAGTCGAGGATGTAGATCTCTTTCTTCAGGTCCTCGGGAATGACGAGACGCGGGGACACGAGCACGACGAACCGGCCCTTGCCCTTGAGCGCCCGGTACGCGTCCCTCATGCGCCTCACCACCTCGGGTTTGCCAAGGTAAGCCGTGAGGTCCTTCATGAGGAAGAACCCGGGGCCGCTCGCCGCCAGAATCGCGTCCAGTGCCCTGAGCGGGTCGGCCGTGTCGGGCCAGCGCTCGGTTCCCGCCAGGATGCCGTCCACACAGCTCCAGACGGCGAAGGGCACGGGCTTTTCGTAGAACTTCTGGGCGAGAGCGGCGATGGCCCGCTCGACACGCCCCTCCTCCCACGACACGACGTACAGAAGCGGGTAACCGCCGAGGAGGGCGCGCCGGATCCGCTCGGGTCCCCGGACCGCGATTTCGATCATTGCCACGAATGTTACAGGCTCCGGTAGACTACGCCTCCGTGAACCCGGAACACCTCGAACGCCTGCAGGCGCCCGACTGGAATGAGTGGCGCACCGGGCGGCCCGATCTCACGCCCGACTTCACCGACGCCCGGCTCAACGGCGTGAACCTGGCGGGCAAGAATCTGTCCGGCGCCGACCTGTCCCGCGCGAAGCTCGAGGACTGCAATCTCGAGGGGGCGTCCCTGGCCATGGCGCACGTCACCGGGGCCTCGTTCAACGGCTCGAAGCTCGACCGGGTCGACCTCTCCGGCACGGACCTCGATTATCTCCTCCTCGACCGGGTCTCCTTCGTCGGAGCAATCTTCAAGAACGTGACCCTGAGGAGCGCCGCCGTGCGCGAATCGGTCATGACCGCCGTGGACATGACCGGCGCGAAGCTGGACGGGACGGACTTCACCGCCACCGATTTCTCCTTCGGGCGGCTCCTCTACGCGAACTTCCGGGGTGCCCAGCTCGACCGCTGCATCTTCGAGGAAGCCGACCTCACGCAGGCGGTGTTCGACGGCGTCACGTACCGGAAGGGCCGCTTCGACAAGGCGAACCTGACCCTCGCGTTCTTCCGCGACGCGAAGCTCACCGGCACGTCGTTCAAAGGCGCCAAGCTCCAGCGCGCGGTTTTCCGCGGGGCCGAGGCGAACGAGGCCGACTTCACGGGGGCCGACCTCTCCGAGGCCGACCTCGAGCGCGTCGTGGCCCAGGGCGCGAACTTCTCGGACGCTGTCCTGCGCAAGACGAGCGCGCATCGCGCGGACCTGAGGAACGCCGTTTTCACCGGCGCGCAGCTCGAAGAGACCGATTTCACGGGCGCCACGCTCGACAAGATCGACCTGAGGACGGTCCGGATGCGGCTGCCGATCTTCACGGCCGCGCGCCTTCTCGAGGCGAACGGCGCGCGGGCGAATCTGCGCGGCTCGAACTTCACCGAGGCCGACCTCTCCGGCGCCGACCTCTCCGAGGCGAACCTCGAAGGCTGCATCATGAACAAGGTCAAGCTCGCTCGGACGAACCTCCGCCGGGCGAACCTGAAGCGGTCTCGCCTCTCCAGCGCGATCGCGGTGGGAGCGAACATGTCGGGCGCGAACCTCTTCGGCGTCGAGGCCGATGACGCCGATTTCTCGGCCGCCGACCTGCGTTTCGCCCAGCTCGTCGGCGCGAAGCTCGACGGAGCCGCGTTCAAGCAGGCGAACATCGGAGGCGCGGATTTCTCCGAGGCCCGGCTGAGCGGCGCCTCGTTCGTGGGCGCGTTCGGCGCGAACGCGAAGTTCACGGGCCAGCTTCACCTGAAGCTCGTTCTCGCCGCGAGCTCTCTCCTCGGCTCGGCGAAAAAGAAAGGCGAGCAGATCGAGCAGGCAAAAGAGACCGAGCGCCTCTCCCGGCTCGCCTCGCTCGAGCGGAACGCGGACGAGCGGGCGCGCGCGATGGGAGTCCGGCGCGACGCTGACGCACCCAAGGAGAAAGAGAAGGAAACGACGACCCGCACGCCAGCGGGAAACCTGAAGAAGTCCTGAAAGGGCTCAGACCTTCTTCACGGGCGTGGAGGTCTTCAGGGGGCCTCCCGGCGTGGGAACGGGCTCGAGTTTCCCGCCCGCTTTCGCTTTCCCGGGTTCCTTCGGCTTGCCCGTCGCCGCATCGCGCAGGGCGGCCGCCTGGCGACGCAGATCGTCGAGGACGATCTTGTCGACGAGCATCGGCTCGGGCCGGCCCGTGACTTCGGCCAGGACTCCCACGACGCCGGACGGGGCCTCGTAAAACGATACGACTCGCGCCGGCGTTTCTCCCTCGGACAGAATCTCGAGCGTCGCGACGGGCTTGTCCTTCGCGCTCTTTCCGTCGCGCCTCGGCAGGAAGGCTTTCACTTCGGCTCGCGCGACGCTGCCGCACAGGGCTTCGGCGACGCTCGCGGGGATCTCGCGGCCCGCCGAGCGCCAGGCTCCCTCCACTTTCTCGGCCCCCGCGCGGAGATCCTCCGCGGCGAACGACACGCGCCTGAGCGCTGGAATGTCCACGGGCAGAGCGCGGTCCTCCCGCCAGGCCGACACTTCCTTGTCGAGCTCCTCGCGCACGCGGTCGTCCACGACGGCGATGATGTTCCCGACCTTCGCGTAGATCTTCCCGGCCGCGTCGGCTTTCGCGGATCCGAAGGCGATCGTGGCGACGATCTCCTCTCCCTTCTCCATCTTCAGCGTGGCCCACGCCGGAGCGAGGCCGACACGGGCGAGCTCGGCCGCGGCCATGCTCGGAAACTCGGAGATGCGCTCGCTCGCGAGGTCGCCCAGCAGCCGGTCGACGAACGCGTCCGACGCGAAATCCGCGACGGGCTTCTCCATCGTCCAGCCGCCCGCGGCGCGGTCCGGCTTCGGCGCCCGCGCCACGACGACGGTGTTCGGGCCTTTCGTGACGGTGAGGCGGGTGATCTCGGCGGTCGGCGTTTCGAAAAGGGACCGGCTTCGATA
>JBGPDK010000211.1:0-4826 GCA_041482235.1 Thermoanaerobaculia bacterium
ACCGCTTGCGGCAGCGTGACGCCGAGCCATTGGCCAACGGTGGGCGCGAGGTCGTACGGCGTGGAGGGTCTGTCGAGCGCGCCCGCCTTCACACCCGCGCCCCAGAAGACGAGCGGAACGTGGATATCGTACTCGTAGTGTGTGCCGTGCATCGAGCCGCGCCCCGGGTTGTACGTCGTCTGCACGCCATACCGGGGGACGAGAATCACGTCGCCCGAGCGCCCTGGGTCGAAGTCGTTTTTCACGAACCCGTTCACGGGAGTGTCGGGCCAGTTCGCGGCCTGGGACACGAGGAGCACGTCTTCGACCTCGGCGTCCCAGACGGTGCGGACGATTCCCGGAAGGACCCGGTCCACGTCGGCGAGCGTCACGGCGCGCCCCGCCGGCCCGCACGCGCCCGCGACGCTCTTCGCCGGGAACGCCGCGCGGCCATAGGTGAGATCCCATCCGTCCATGCCGTGCACGGGAGCGACGCTGCGGTCGAGGCAGAGCGCGTCGTCCACCATCCGGTTCAGCCGCTCCTTGAAGTTGTCGAGCGTCTCCTTCCCGACGTCGATCCGGCCGCCCTTTGCGGTCTTGTCGATCGCCTTCGCGACCTCGGGTATGAGCGGAAAGCCATGGTCCGACGACAAGGCCACGAGGACGGTGCCCTTCGGATAGTTTGCGTCGAACGCCTCGAGGAGGCGCCCGATCTGGAAGTCGAGGCGGCGCAGCGCGTCGAGCTCTTCCTCGGACTCGTTGCCGTAGTCGTGCGATACGGGATCGTGGCCCGAAAAGGAGAGGCAAAGCAGATCGGGCACGTCGCGGTGGCCGAGCGCCAGCGCCGGGTCGTTCAGGACGGCGAGCGCGAGATCCGCCGTGAGCTCGTCGACGAGAGGGCTTCGATAGATTCCGCTGAAGTAGCCTGGCGGGTCTCCCGCGGGCAAATTCCCGAATCGCGAGAGGTCGTGATCGAACCCGAGGCCGTGCACGGGGTATTGATAGCGCTGGACGACGGAGGCGGGCACGGGCGTCGGAAGAGGCTTCGGTCCGGGCGTCGGCGCGGGGCCGGCCCACTTCTTCCAGACGAGGCCGAAACGCCCCGGGAGCATGCTCCCGGCTTTCGTTTCATTGAATCTCTTGACGGCGGCGCGCATGGCGGCGGGCGGGTCGTACGCCGCGGACGAAACGAAGCGGCCCGTGTCCTTGTCGTACCAGTAGACCGAGTGGGCTTTCTCCCGGCCGGCCAGGAAGATCGCGCCGCGATCCTTGGCGGAGAGCGACACCACGCGCGCGCCGGGCCGCGTCTCGACGAGGCGGTCGCCGAGCGTCGGGACGCGCAGGTTGAAGGGACCCGGAATGACCAGCGCCACGCCTGCCGGAGCTCCCGGATCGGGCTGATCCGTGCAATAGACGGCGTGGAGCGAACCGTCCTTGCCTTCTTCGAACCAGCCGTTCGTGACGATCCCCGTGACGCGCGGCGGCGCCCCCGTGCCGAGCGAAGCATGGCCGGGCCCGGTCTCCGTGTTCAGGTGCTGGTAGCGCGCGGCGCGCTCTACGTGGCCCTCGTCGAGGAGACGCCTCAGGCCCGCCATGAACCACGGGCGGTAGCCCTCGAGGCGGGCCCACGAGAGGCCGTCCACCGAGATCACGACGGCCATCTTCGGCGCGGGCGCGTGTGTTGGGGTGGAGGGAGCCGGAGCCGCGGGCGCGAGGAAGGCCGGAAGGACGAGAACGAGGAGGGTCCCGAGAGCCGGGAGAGCGCGCGAGCGTCGGATCATGCTTCCATCCTGCCACGCCCGGCGCCCTGCGCGAGCGCGTGCCTCGTCCGCCCGTGAAGTCAGCGTGAAATCCGCTTGAATCCCTCTGGTATCCTCCCCGGCGCCGTGATCAAGCTGTTTCCCCGCGAGGAGAGCTTCCTCCCGCAATTCGCGCGCGCCGCCGAGATCATCCTCGAAGCCGCAAAGGCCCTCGACCAGCTCGCCTCGGACTTCACCGACGTGGAGGTGAAGGTCGCGCGGATCAAGCACCTCGAGCACGAGGGCGACCAGGTCGCGCATCAGACGTTCGGGCTTCTGTCTCGCACGTGGATCACGCCCATCGATCGGGAGGACATTTATGCGCTCGTCAAGGCGCTGGACGACGTGCTCGACTTCCTCGACGCCGCCGCCGCGCGTCTCGTCCTCTACCGGATCCCCGCGCCGACGCCGGCCCTGAAGTCGGCGACCGCCATCCTCGTGCAGTCGGCCGTGGCGATCCTCCGCGCGATCGGCCTCCTCGGCGACCTCAAGAACTCCCCCGCGATCCTGGAGATCTGCGTGGAGATCAACCGCCTCGAGAACGAGGCCGACAGCCTGAATCGCATTTCCATCGGGAAGCTCTTCGAAACGGAGAAGGACCCCATCGTCCTCATGAAGTGGAAGGAGATCTACGAGGTTCTCGAAGAGGCAACGGACCGTTGCGAGGACGTCGCGAACGTCTTCGAGCAGATCGTGCTGAAGTCCTCCTGAGCCGCGCGCGGCGCCGATGAGCTTCGTTCTCTTCGTCGTATTCGTCGCGCTCGCCTTCGACTTCATCAACGGCTTCCACGACGCGGCGAACTCCATCGCGACGGTCGTCGGAACGCGCGTTCTCACGCCGAAAAAGGCGGTCGCGTGGGCCGCCTTCTTCAATTTCGTGGCCGCTTTCTCTCTCGAGACGCGGGTCGCCAAGACGATCGGCAAGGACATCGTGAACCCCGCCGTCGTGGATCCCATCCTCATCTTCGCGGCGCTCGCGGGCGCGATCGTGTGGAACCTCGCTACGTGGTGGCTCGGGCTGCCGTCCTCCTCCTCTCACGCGCTCATCGGAGGCTTCGCCGGCGCGGCGATCGTGAAAGCGGGGCCCGGAGCCCTCGTGCCGAAGGGAATCGGGAAGACCGTCGTCTTCATCGTCCTGTCCCCGGTCCTCGGATTCCTGCTCGGATTCGTCTTCTTCCTGGGCGTCGCGTGGGCGTTCCGGCGGGCGCGGCCCGAGCCCCTCGATCGCGGGTTTCGGAAGGTCCAGCTCGTCTCGGCGGCGGCGTTCTCGTTCGGGCACGGAATGAACGACGCCCAGAAGACGATGGGCATCATCGCGGTGCTTCTCTTCTCGACGGGCTATCTGAAGACGATGGACATCCCGTTCTGGATCGTCCTCATCTGCCATGCGGCGATCGGCCTCGGGACGCTCACGGGGGGGTGGCGCATCGTGCGCACGATGGGGATGCGCATCACGACGCTGAAGCCGATCGGCGGCTCGTGCGCCGAGTTCGCGGGGGCGGTGACGCTCATCGGCGCGTCGCTCGGGGGCATTCCGGTGTCGACGACGCACACGATCACGGGCGCCATCATGGGCATGGGCTCGGTGCGGCGGTTCTCGGCCGTGCGCTGGGGCGTCGCGCGCTCCATCGTGATCGCGTGGATCCTCACGATCCCGGCGTCCGCCGCCGTGTCGGCGGCCGTGTGGCTGGGCCTGGCGGCCTTCCGCCACTGACGCTCAGGCCTTCGGCTTCCACCGCAGGAACCTTCCCAGGGCCGCGTTGACCTTGCTCTCCCGGGGAAGAAAGCTCAGGGGCGGTGTACTGCGGATGCCGACTTCCCTCCTGAGGGCGATGAGCGGGGTGCTCCTCGGAAGCTCGGCGAGGCCACGGTCGAGGGCCTGAATCGCCTTGAGGCGCTGGCGGCCCGCCTGCCAGACGCGCGCGAGGTTGACGTAGTGCTCGGCCCGGACGGGCTCCTTCTGAATCGCGATCTCGCAGAAGCTCGCGGCCTCGGCCGCCCGCGTCGGAGCCGTGCTCGCGAGGCAGAGTCCGTAATACGAGAGCGTGAGAGCCGGCGCGCGCCGGCGCACGTCCGGCTCGTCTTTTCCCGCGGCCTCGCGCACGGCCTCGCTCTTCACGTCGAGCTCGAACGAAGAGATGCGGTAGGCCTCCGCGAGGAGGATGAGGCCGCGTTCGAAGCGCTCCCCCTTGGCCGCTTCCACGCCGAGTCGCGTCAGCTCCGCCGGATCCGCCGTGCCTGCCGCGGCGAGAATTCGGTCGGAGCTCAGATTGCGTTCGCGCACTCGTCAGGAGTCTCGACCCGCGGGATGAGCGCGTCAAGCCGGAAGAGGCCGGCCGTCGGATATCGTCCGGGCGTGCAAACGCTCCATCTCGCGAAAGGCCGCGACGCAGCCACGCGCCGGCGCCACCCATGGCTCTTCTCGGGCGCCGTAGCGCGGCAGGAAGGCGCTTCGCCCGACGGCGTCGTCGAGGCGCGAGACGCCTCGGGTGCGTTTCTGGCGCGGGGCTTCGCGTCGCCCGCCGCACCGATCGTGGCGCGTTTCTGGACGTTCGAGGACCGTCCGCTCGACGCCCTCTTCGTGTCGGGACGCGTTCGCGAGGCCATGGAGCTGAGACGGCGCGTCATCCCGCCCGAAACGGACGGCTACCGTGTCGTGAACGCGGAAGGCGATTTCCTGCCCGGCCTCATCGTGGATCGCTATGGCCCGGTCCTCGTCGTGCAAGCGACGACCGAGGGCACCGCGCGCGCCCGTCCGCTCTGGCTGCCTCCACTCCTCGAGGCGTTCGCCGGTGCGACC
Organism: Thermoanaerobaculia bacterium; assembly: GCA_041482235.1. Classification (GTDB taxonomy): domain Bacteria; phylum Acidobacteriota; class Thermoanaerobaculia; order UBA5066; family UBA5066; genus Fen-183. The sequence continues at coordinate 4,579 of JBGPDK010000211.1, forward strand.
GTCGTCCAGAAGAACAACCTGTCGTCCCGGAAGGCGGAGGGGCTGCCGCAGGGCGACGAGCTTCTCGCGGGGGACGCCATACCCGAACTGGCGGCATTTCGCGAGCATGGCCTCTCGTTCGCGGCCGAGATCGCGGCGGGGCAGAAGACGGGCTTCTTCCTCGACCAGCGCGAGAACCGCCACCTCGTGAGGTCCCTCGCGGCAGGCCGGAGCGTTCTCAACCTCTTTTCGTATTCAGGCGCGTTCGG
>JBGPDK010000212.1:0-4819 GCA_041482235.1 Thermoanaerobaculia bacterium
CACCGCGCTGACGCTCTACGCGTTCTCCACGGAGAACTGGAAGCGCCCGCACCTCGAGGTCGCGACGCTCATGGCTCTCCTGAAGGAGTACCTGAGGCGGGAGCTGAAGACGCTCCTCGACAACGACATCGTCTTCCGCGTCGTGGGACGCATGGACGGCCTCGACTCCTCGGTCCAGCGCGAGCTCGGGCGCACGCTCGCCGCGACCGCGCACGGAAAGGGCATGACCTTCAACATCGCCCTCAACTACTCGGGCCGCGCCGAGCTGGCCGACGCGATGCGGGCGCTCGCGAGGAAGGTGAAGGCCGGCGCCCTGCGCCCCGAGGACATCGACGAGGCCGCGATCGAATCGCAGCTCTACACGGCCGGGCTGCCCGACCCGGACCTCCTCATCCGCACGAGCGGCGAGATGCGCATCTCGAACTACCTCCTCTGGCAGATCGCGTACGCCGAGATCTACGTGACACCCGTGCTCTGGCCCGACTTCCGCGCCGGACACTTCCTCGAGGCGCTCGTCGAGTTCCAGAAGCGCGAGCGCCGTTACGGCGGCGTCTCGGAGGCGGAAGGAAGGCGGGACGAGGTCGCGGCGCCGGCGGCGCATCCGGCGGCCGCGTCGCGATGAGGTTCCAGAGGGAGGTCACGGCCGCGGTCCTCATCCCCGCGGTCCTCGCGGTGCTCGTGGCGGCCCCTCTCTGGGCGTGGGCGCTGCTCGTCGCCGCGGCGGCGACGGTGGCGCTCCTCGAGTTCTACCGGCTCATCGAGGCGGCGGGTTGGATCGTGCCGAAACCCGCCGGGGTGAGCCTTCTCCTCGCACTCGTCACGGCGGCCTATCTCGCGTCGCTTTTCGCGGTCGTCGTCCTCGCAGGGGTCGCGCTCCTCGCCCTGCCTGTGCTCGTCCTCTTCGCCTCGCCCCGCGAGGCGGTGCTCCTCGCCTCGTCCGCATCGTCCGTTTTCGCGACGCTCTACGTCGCGCTCGGCGCCGGCGCGCTGGTCGGCCTGCGCGCGATCGGGTGGCCGCCCGTCGTCTTCCTCCTCGCGATCGTGTGGGCGGGGGACTCGGCCGCGTACTACGTCGGGCGCCGGTGGGGAAAGCGCCAGCTCGCGCCCCTCGTCAGCCCGAAAAAGACGTGGGAAGGCCTCTGGGGACAGCTCGGCGCCGGGCTCGTCTTCGGAGGCCTGGCGGCGGCCGTTCTGGAGCGCTTCTTCCTGCGGACGCCGCACGACACGATGACGACCGTTGCCGCCGGAACGCTTCTGGGCATCCTGATCTCGGTCGTCGCCGTCGTCGGCGACCTCGTCGAGTCGACCTTCAAGAGAAGCTGTGCCGTCAAGGACTCGGGCGGTTTGCTCCCCGGTCATGGCGGCCTCCTCGATCGCCTCGACTCGTTGCTCTACGCGTCTCCGGTTCTCCTGATGACCCTCACGTATGTCGGCGGGGGCCTCGGCCGATGAAGAAGCGCATCGCCCTCCTCGGCGCGACGGGCTCCATCGGGGACTCGGCCCTGTCCGTCGTCGCGCATTTCCCGGAGCGCTTCGAGATCGTCTCGATGTCCGCCGGATCGAATCTGGAGAAGTTCCTGCCGGCGATCGCGGCGCACCGGCCGAAGGTCGTCTCGGTGAAGACGCGCGAGGACGCGGCGCGCCTGAGGCGGGAATTCCCCGCCCTTTCCGTCGGGTTCGGGCCGCAGGGCCTCGTGGACGTGGCGACGCTTCCTCAGGCGGACATCGTCCTCGGCGGCATCGTGGGGTCCATCGGCCTCGCGCCCGCGTACGAGGCCGTGAAGCTTGGCAAGACGCTCGCGCTCGCGAACAAAGAGACGCTCGTCGTGGCCGGCGAGCCGCTCATGGCGGCCGCGCGCGCGTCCGGCGCCGTGGTCCTGCCCGTTGACTCCGAGCACTGCGCGCTCCACCAGGCCATGCGCGCGGGAACCCGGCAAGAGGTGAAGCGCCTCGTCATCACGGCCTCGGGTGGGCCGTTTCGGACCCGTGACTTCGCCACATTCCCCGCGATCACCGTGGACGAGGCTCTGCGACACCCGACGTGGAAGATGGGCCCGAAGATCACGATCGACTCGGCCACGATGATGAACAAGGGGCTCGAGGTCATCGAGGCCCGCTGGCTCTTCGACATACCGAGCGCGAAGATCGATGTCGTACTTCACCCGCAGTCGATCGTCCACTCGATGGTCGAGTTCGTGGATGGTTCGGTTCTCGCGCAGATGTCGCCGAACGACATGCGCTTCCCGATCCTCTACGCCCTCACGTATCCCGATCGCGTGCCGACGCCGCTCGCGGGCCTCGATCTCACGGCACTCGGGAAGATCGAGTTCATTCCGCTCGATGAGACGCGCTATCCGGCCGTGCCGCTCGCCTACGCCGCGCTCGAGAGTGGCGGCTCGGCTCCGGCGGTGCTGAACGCCGCGAACGAGATCGCGGTCCAGGCGTTCCTCGACCGGCGCATCGGGTATCAGCAAATCGTCGAGCTGGTCGCGCGTGTCCTCGGCAAGCACCGCGTCGTGCCGGTGGCGTCCGTCGCGGACGCGCTCGAGGCCGACGCGTGGGCGAGGCGCGAGGCCGCATCCACCCTTCCCCTGCTCGAAAACAGCCCGCGGGCGGCAGCCGCCCGCGCCCTTCCGGCATAAACCCCCGAGGCCTCATGACCATCCCGACCAACATCCTCGCCCTGATCTTCGTTCTCTCGTTCCTCATCGTGTTTCACGAGGGAGGGCATTTCCTCGTCGCGAAGCTCTTCCGGTTTCCGGTGGAGATCTTCTCTCTGGGATTCGGCAAGCGGCTCTTCGGCTGGAAGCGGAGCGAGACCGACTACCGCGTCTCGCTCATCCCCCTCGGCGGCTACGTGAAGGTCGTCGGCCTCGGGCCCGACGAGAGCGACGTCGTGCAGGGCACGGCCGAGACGTCCGTGACGCAGCCCGGCACGCGCCTCCAGCGCCTCCTCATCCTCTTCGCGGGGCCGGGCGTGAATCTCGCCCTCGCGTTCCTGCTCACGGCGCTCGCCTTCCTCATCGGCGTCGAGGTGGCGAAATACAAGGGCGAGGCTCCCGTCGTGAAGGTCGTCGACCGCGAGAGCCCGGCCGAGAGGGCCGGGATTCAGGCCGGCGACCGCATCGCGACGATCTCGGGAAAGCCCGTCGGAACGTGGGAAGAGGTCGAGCTCGAGACGGGCCTCGCCCCGCGCGAGGAGCTCACCGTCTGGATCGAGCGCGGGGGAAAGGCGTTGACGCTGCGGCTCACGCCCGAGCCTCGTTCCAAGTACGACATCGGCTACACGGGCCTGAATCCCTACATTCCGGCCGTGGTCGCCCGGATCGTCCCGGGCTACCCCGGCGCGAAGGCCGGCCTTCAGGTGGGCGACCGGATCGTCTCCGTCGGCGGCAAGCCCGTCATCCTCTATTTCGAGGTCGTGCGCTTCATCCGCGAGGCCGCGTCCTCGTTCGACAAGGAGGGACCCAGTCCCATCGAGATCGTCGTCTCGCGAAACGGAGAGGCGAAGACGCTGAACGTGGTGCCCGTGAAGGAAGGCGAGAACTGGCGCATCGGCTTCGCGCCGAGAGAGGAGACGACGATCCGCCGGCTGGGGCTCGGCGCGGCCTTCGCCGCCTCCTGGCGCGAGAACGTCCGGCAGGTGCAGGTGACGGGCCAGATCGTCGGCCGGCTGTTCCGCGGCACGGGCTCCATGCGGCAGCTCTCGGGGCCGATCGACATCGCGAAGTTCTCGGGCGAGGCGGCGCGCTCGGGCCTGGCTCCGCTCGTCATGCTCATGGGAATCCTCTCGCTGCAGCTCGGGATCCTGAATCTCCTCCCGATCCCGCTCCTCGACGGCGGGCAGATCTTCGTCACGCTCCTCGAAGCCGTGTTCCGGCGGGACTTCTCGCTCAAGTTGAAGGAGCGGCTCCTGCAGGCTGGCTTCGTCTTCCTCGTCCTCGTCATGGTGACCGTCCTGTACTTCGACGTTCTGAAGAACGTCAGCTTCTGATGCCCCCCGGGACGATCCGCCCGCGCCATCGGACCGTCGGCGTGCGGGTGGGAAACGTGCAGGTCGGGGGCGGCGCGCCGATCGTCGTGCAGTCCATGTCGAACACGGACACGACCGACGTGGCGTCCACCGTGCGGCAGGCGCTCGAGCTCGTTGAGGCCGGGTCCGAGCTCGTCCGCGTCACCGTGAACGTGGACGAAGCCGCGCAAGCCGTTCCCGAGATCAGGAAACGCCTCCTCGACGCGGGCTGCGACGTGCCGCTCATCGGCGACTTTCACTACAACGGGCACATCCTCCTCACGAAGTACCCGCTGATGGCGAAGGCGCTCGACAAGTACCGGATCAACCCGGGAAACGTGGGCAGGGGGAAGAGGCGCGACGAGCAGTTCGGGGCGATCTGCGGTGTCGCGCGCGACCTCGGCAGGCCCGTGCGCATCGGCGTGAACGGCGGCTCCCTGAATCAGGAGCTCGTCATGCAGAAGATGCAGGAGAACACGGACCGGGATCTCGGCCGCACGTCGGAAGACATCGTGAACGAATGCATGGTCCTTTCGGCGCTCCAGTCCACCGAGCTCGCGCTCGAGACGGGCATGAAGAAGGACCAGATCATCATCTCGTGCAAGGTCTCGCGCCCCAACGACCTCATCGCCGTGTACCGCGACCTCGCGGCGAGGACCGAACAGCCGCTGCACCTCGGTCTCACGGAGGCCGGCATGGGGACGAAGGGGCTCGTGTGGTCTTCCGCCGCGATGGGCGTTCTCCTGAACGAAGGGATCGGCGACACGATCCGCGTCTCGCTCACCCCGCGTCCGGGCGGCGACCGCC
>JBGPDK010000213.1:0-4764 GCA_041482235.1 Thermoanaerobaculia bacterium
CCGGAAAGCTCGAGGCCGAGGATGCCGAATTCCATGCCGGGATTGTGCCCCGGAACGGCCGCATGCTAGATTCCGCGTCCCTGCTGGCCGAAAAGCGTCGAAGGGGACGTGCCGCGTTCGTCTAGCGGTTTAGGACGCCGCCCTCTCAAGGCGGAGATCACGGGTTCAAATCCCGTACGCGGTACCAACTCCCTCGGCCTGCTGTCGCCAGCGCTCGGTCGAGAGCATCGGATAGGCGCTCGGCGGAAGGCTCGTGAGGCGCGACATGCCGGTCGTCGCCCGGATCGTCCCGTCGTCGGTGATGAGCGCGCCCTGGACGCCCGGCGCCGCCTCGAGGAGAGCGAGGCCGGCTTCCGCGCCGAGGAGCAGCGAGGCGGTGGCGAACGCTCCGGCGCGCGATGTGGAGTCCGCGACGACGGTCGCCGACGCCACGCCGCGCGCGGGCCATCCCGTCGTCGCGTCGAGGATGTGGTGGTAGCGCACACCGTCCTTCACGAAACCGCGTTCGTAATCGCCGGAGGTCGCGATGCCGGCGTCCCCCGCCACCCGAATCTCGAAGGCGCACCGGCGCCGATCTCGCGGATCGACGACTCCGGCGCACCAGCGCCGCCCGTCGCCGCGGCGGCCGACCGTGTGGACGTCACCGGCGAAGTTCACGATCGCCGACAAAACCCCTTCGTGACGCAGGAGCGCGGCGACGCGGTCGACCGCGTACTCCTTGCCGACGCCGCCGAGGTCGATCTCCATCCCCGGGCGCCTGAGAAAGACGGTCCCGTCGCGCCTCGAGACCGATCCCGCATCGACGAGGGTCAGAAGCTCCGCGACCTCGCTTGCCGACGGAATTCGTTCGCTCTTGAAGTCCCAGACGAGGCGAAGCACTCCGACCGTCGGGTCGAAGCGCCCGCCGGTCAGGCGCGCGAGATCGAGGGCCGACTGCACGAGCTCGCCCGTTTCCGCGTCCACGGCCACCGGCGTCCGCCCCGCGTTCCGGTTGATCTCCGAGACGACACTCGACTCCCGGTACCGGGAGAACTTCGTCTCGATCCGGCGCGCCTCGTCCTCGACGGCGCGCGCGAGACGCTCTGCGCGCGTCCGGCCGCGGGTGTCCACGAACCGCACGAGAGCGCTGCCCCCCATCAGGAAGAAGCGTGTCGTGTAGAGCGCGGGGCCGTCCACGCTTCGTCAGTAGCTGAAAGTGAAGCCGAGTGTGACGGTCACGACCGTGAGGTCGGCGGGGGACGTGGAGGTCACGCGGGTCGCCGTCGGCGAGGTTGCGAGCGGAGCGAGGCGGTCGCGGCCCGTCTGCGACTGGTACGTCAAACCCGCGTTCACGCTCGTTCTCTCGTCGAGCTTGTGCGACGCGCCGAGCCCTCCCAGGATGCTGTCCATCGGCGAGAGGCGGTAGTCGGCGGACATGAAAGGCTGAGGCGCGGCAAAGCGGCTGCCGTAGAAAGAGGCCGCGCCCTGCGTGTAAAGCCGGATCTCCGGAGACACGATCCAGTCCGAGCCCAGCTTCTGGTCGTAAACGAGGTCGAGCGTGTGGCCTTTCAGCGCCCAGTCGTCCCAGTAGTAGCGATACGTGACCTTCAGCGCGCCGTCCCACGGAAAGTAGTGGCCGTACTTCGCGAGAAGGGCGCGCCGCGAACGCGTGTCCGGGCGATGGTCCGGCGAGCTCCCGGTCGCCGTCGGGCCGATCGGCACGATCTTGTATGGGTCGTCGAGGTAGCCCGAGAGATTCAGCAGGGTTCCGGATACGTCTACGAGATCGCGCTCCCCGACGATCCACGTCCAGCCGAGCGCGTAGCCGTTCGTCGACTTATCCAGGCGCAGATTATTCGTCACGGGCGCCACGATGTCCCGGGCGATCGAGAAGCCGAAATGGAGCGTGCCGCGCCCCTCGGCCATCGTCCACGCGTCGGAAAGGCCGAAACTGCGCGCCGTGTAGTCGTTTTCCTTGGAGTACGACACGTCGATGGACGGCAGGTGGGCGCCAAACTTGTTGGAATACGACAGCGTCCCCGCCATGCGGGCGTCATGGTATTTCGCGACCGGAACGCTTCCCCCCGCGACTGATTTTCCCGAGGCTGACGTCGTCACGTCGAGGGTGGGATATCCGCCGGTCGGCGAAGCGCCGGAGATGGCGTCGTAGGCGAGATGCAGGTCGAGCGCGCCCCAGGTCGGACCGAGATCCTGGTGCACGAGCACGTTCGGGTTCAGGACCTCGGTTCGGTCGCCCGATTCCTTGTAGTAGAGAAGCCGCGTGTCGATGAACGACTGTCCGGCCGCCTCGCGCGCGGCGATGGCTGAGAGGCCCGCGGCCAGCCACGGAAGCTCACGCATCAGGCCGCGGCGGCGACGCGCACGGCGAACCCGGCGCTCAGTTGCAACCACAGCCGCCCCCCGAGGCGCCGCCGTCGCCCGCGGAGCCCTCCTTGCTCATGTGAACGTGCTCGCGCAGGATGCGCGTGAGCGCATCGCCGTCGAGGTTCATGATCGGGTCCGCGAGATACGTGCGCTGCCAGGCCCGGACGGCGCCCGTCGCCTGCCGACTGGAGGAGACGCGGATGTCCGCGCTGCCCGGCAGCGATCCTCCCGCGAGGAGAGTCACCACGGCCGCTTCGATCTTCGCGTGCACACCCGCGTCGCCGCCCTCGAACCGCGCGACGACTCGCCCCTGGGTGTCGAGGAGAAACGTCGTCGGCATCGCGACGACGTTGAGCATCTCTCCGGCGTAGCCGGTCGGGTCGCGCAGGATCGTGAAGCCCACGGGAACTTTTTCGAGGAAGGCGATGATGGCGTCGTCCCTCGTTTCGAGCGTCAGACCGAGAACCTTCAGGCCTCGTGAGGCGTATTTCGTCTGGAGCGCGTCGAGCGCGGGAAAGCTCGTCCGGCACGGCACGCACCAGGACGCCCAGAAGTCCAGGATGACGACGTTTCCCTTCAGCGACTCGAGCGAAAACCGGTTCCCGTTCGTCGTCTCGAGCCTCATATTCCGTGGAATCTCCGCGCTTCGCGCCGAAAGGGGCAGTGAAATCGCCGCGAGAATGAGCAGCCGAGACACGCTTCGGTTCATCAGTCAGACCTCTGGGCGGGGCGCATCGCAATCATGGTGCCACGGAGAGCGTCCTCCCGCGGCAACACGAGAGCGTGCGCGGGCCGCGCGATCCCCTCTCTTCACGTCACGGGGGCCGGAGACCGTGTCTCAAGAACGTGATTCATCGGTATCATTTCCGGGCAGCGCTTCTCCTTCAATGATGGGCTCCCGGGGCGGCCGGGACGAAAAGGGAGGCCTCCATGTCGCGCCGACTCCTCACGCTGGATGCCAACGAGGCCGTGGCCTCGGTCGCGCACCGCACCCACGACGTCATCGCCATCTACCCCATTACGCCCTCTTCGCCCATGGGCGAGTGGGCCGACGAGTGGTCCTCGAAAGGTCAGAAGAACGTCTGGGGCAACCTGCCCGATGTCGTCGAAATGCAGTCCGAGGGCGGCGCCGCCGGCGCCGTGCACGGCGCGCTCCAGGCGGGCGCCCTCGCGACGACGTTCACGTCGTCGCAGGGCCTGCTTCTCATGATCCCGAACATGTACAAGATCGCGGGCGAGCTGACGGCCTACGTGATGCACGTGGCGGCCCGTACGATCGCCACCCACGCGCTCTCGATCTTCGGCGACCACTCCGACGTCATGGCCTGCCGGCAGACCGGCTTCGCGATGCTCGCCGCGAACTCGGTCCAGGAAGCGCACGACTGCGCGCTCATCGCGCAGGCCGCGAGCCTGAGGTCCCGCATCCCCTTCCTCCACTTCTTCGACGGGTTCCGCACGTCGCACGAGGTCGCGAAGATCGAGGAGCTTTCGAACGACGACCTCCTCGCGATGCTCGACGAGGCACCCATCGCGGCGCACCGGCGCCGCGGCCTCACGCCGGACCACCCGGTCCTCCGCGGAAGCGCGCAGAACCCCGACGCCTTCTTTCAGGCGCGCGAGGCCGGGAACTCGTACTCGCTCGCGTGCGCGGGACACGTGCAGACGAAGATGGACCGCTTCGCGAAGCTCACGGGGCGCTCCTACCACCTCTTCGACTACGTCGGGCATCCCGAGGCGACGCGCGTCGTCGTCCTCATGGGCTCGGGCGCGGAGACCGTGCACGAGACCGTCGATTGGCTCGTCGCGAAGGGCGAGAAGGTCGGCGTCCTCAAGGTGCGGCTCTACCGGCCGTTCGACATCCCGGCGTTCCTCGCGGCGCTGCCGAAGACGGTGAAGTCGCTCGGCGTCCTCGACCGTACGAAGGAGCCCGGTGCTATCGGTGATCCTCTCTATCTCGACGTCGTGACCGCGCTCGTGGAGGCGCGGCGCGACGGCACTCTCCCCTTCGCGGCGGAGCCTCTCGTCGTGGGCGGACGCTACGGCCTTTCGTCCAAGGAGTTCACGCCGGGTATGGTGAAGGCCGTCTTCGACGAGATCGCGAAGCCGAAGCCGAAGAACCACTTCACGATCGGCATCGTGGACGACGTGACGTTCACGTCGCTTCCCTGGGACGCGGAGTTCGACATCGAGCCGAAAGATACGGTGCGCGCCCTCTTCTACGGCCTGGGCGCCGACGGCACCGTGGGCGCGAACAAGAACTCGATCAAGATCATCGGCGAGGAGACGGACAACTTTGCGCAGGGCTACTTCGTGTACGACTCGAAGAAGTCGGGCGCCATCACCGTCTCGCACCTGCGCTTCGGACCGAAGCCCATCCGCTCGGCGTACCTCGTCACGCGC
>JBGPDK010000214.1:0-4756 GCA_041482235.1 Thermoanaerobaculia bacterium
GGCAGGTGACGAAACCGCGTCCGCGCGGAGAGGCGGATGAGGAAATCCCAGTCCTCGAACTGATCGAAGGTCTCGTCGAAGCCGCCGACTTCCTCCGCAAGCGCGCGGCGATGCGCAAGGCCGATGAGGGGAATGTCGTTCTTGTAGAGGAGACGCGCGGCATCGAACGGCCTGCCGTAGACTGTGATCTCGCGCCCGTCCCGGTAGCGCCCGTCGTCGCCGAGCACCTGCTCGATCTGGCGGACGGACGTGTAGGCGGCGCGGTACTCGCCGCTGCCGTCGAGAAACCGCACGAGCGTGTCGAGATGCTCGGGCAGGTAGAGGTCGTCGTCGTCGAGATAGGCCACGTACGTGCCTCGGGAGGCCGCGAGGCCCGCGTTCAGGGCGCGCGTTCTCCCGCCGGGCGGAGGCGGGGCGAGCACCCGGATGGATCGTCCGGGCGCGGGCTCGAGCAGCGCGGCGGGGATCGGGCCGCCGTCGTTGACGAGCACGGTCTCGAAGTCGGAGAACGTCTGGCGGCGCAGGCTATCCAGAGCCTCGGCGAGGAAGCCCGGCCTGTCCTTCGTCCGCAGAAGCACGGAAACGCGCGGAACGTCCGCCTGATCGACCACGGATCTCATTGTAGGCGGTAAGCTTCCGGGGTGCGGCCCTCGGACTTTCCCGACGAGCGGACCCTCGTGCCGTACGAGGCGTCCTCTTTCGTCGCGAGCCGCGTCGTCGTTCTCGCGCCGCACCCGGACGACGAGATCCTGGGCTGCGGCGGCGCGCTCGCGGACCTGCTCGACCGCGGAGCCCGTGTCGACGTCGTCCTCGTGACGGACGGCGCGGCTGGAGCACGCGACGCCGAGGAGCGCGCCCGCATCGCGTCGAGGAGGCTCGAGGAATCACGCCGGGCCCTCGAAGCTCTCGGCGGAGGAGCTCTCCACGCGGGCACTTTTCCCGATCGCGGTCTCGCGGAGCGGCTCGGGGAGGTGGCAGCCCTGCTCGACCGGTGGCTGGTGGAGGCTGCGCCGGACCTCGTGTTCGCGCCGTCGCCGGTCGAGACGCATCCCGACCATCGGGCCGTCGCCGCGGCGCTCTTCGGAGTGGCCGCGCGCGGCGCCCGCGACCCGGCCGCGAGAGCCCTCGAGGGAGCAACGGTGGCCTTTTTCGAGCTCTCCCAGCCCTTCCGCCCGAATTTCCTCTTCGACGCCACCCGCGTGCTCGCCCGCAAGGAGCGCGCGATGGGGGAACTCGCCTCGCAGGCCGCCGAACGCGACTACGCCGGATTCGTTAGAGGTCTCAACGCGTACCGCCGGCTGACGCTTTCCGCGGACGTTCTGTCCGTCGAAGCGTACTCGGTGTGCGCCGGTTTTCGTCTGCGGAGCGACCCGGAAGGAGTCGTTCGGGCGCTTCTGCCGGTCGCGACCGGTCGGGTGGGATAATGGCGTCCGGGACTGGGGACGGTCGGCCCGGACGCAGCGGGCAGGGTCTTTGCATTTCCCTATGGGACGAGGACCGAAAATCTCGTCTGGGAGTCTCAAAATGGTCACCTCCTCTTCGACCCGCTCTTCGACCCGAATCTTTCGTCCGGCTCTCCTCGTCTCCGCCGCGCTCTTCGTGGCTCTGCTCGCGACTCCTCGGGCTGCCCGGGCCGCCGGACACGGCGGCTCCGGGCATGGAGGCGGGGCGTCTCACATCGGAGGCGGTGGATCCCACGGCGGTGGATCCCACGGCATTGGATCCCAAGGCAGCAGATCCCACGGCAGCGGCGGTTTCCGTAGCGGCGGTTTTCGCAGCAGCAGCTTCAACGGAGGCGGATTTCATCGCGACGGCTTCGACCACCGCTTTCGCCGCGGCATAGGCTTCCGTCGCTTTGGCTTTGGTTTCCCCTTCTTCGACTGGGGTTGGGGCTGGGCGCCTTATTACTCAACATGGTGGTGGGGCGGCCCGAGCGTCTATGTAGTGTCGGGGGATGAGGACGGCTACGGCTCCGGCGGCTACGCGGGCGTTGCGACGCGCACCGGCCGCTATGCGGTCGTGAAAACGGACGTCTCGCCCGAAGAGGCACAGGTCTTCCTCGACGGGAAGTACATCGGGACGGCCGACGACTTCGACGGGTCACCAGACTACCTGTACCTCGGCACCGGCAAGTACCACGTAGAGTTCCGGCTCCCGGGGTACGGGACGTATGCGACCGACCTCGACGTCGCCCGCGGCCAGCGCGTGCGCCTCGACGAAAAGCTGAAGCTCGAGCCCGGCAAGAGCGCCCTCGACCAGTTCGCGCCCGAGGCGAAGGGCACGCCCCTCGGCCGCGTCTTCACGAAGGGCGGACCCGAGGCGGACGACGAGGCAGCTCCGGCTCCACGCCGCAGCCGGCGGCCTTATGACGGATGGGGCGATCGCGATCAGGCCCCGGCGCCGCGCGGGTACGACGGATGGAGCGATCGGGACGTGGCCCCGGCGCCGCGCGACCGGGCGCCCGAAGCGCGCGCCGATGTTCGCGATGAGCCCCTGCCGCGGCACGCCGGCAATCGCGCGCGCATGAGGTTCAGGGTCACGCCGGAGGACGCCGCCGTCTACGTCGACGACAAGTACCTCGGCGCGGGCGAGGACCTCGCGGCGAACCCGCGCGGGGTCGTCACGGATCCCGGCAAGCACTCGATCACCGTCACGCGCCCCGGCTACAGATCGAAGACCGTGGACGTCACCGTGCGGGTCGGCTCGCCGGTGGACGTCGTCGTCGAGCTCGAAAAGTAAGCGACAACCTCCGAAGATGGAAAGAGGGCCCGGGAAACCGGGCCCTCTTTTTTTCTCCTGGTGCTGGAAGCCGGGCGACGAGCGCCACCCGATCAGGGATAGACGAAATAGAAAGGATCGTAGATCAGGGACTGGTTCCCGGGGTTGCTGTGGTACTCCTTCGACTGTCCGCCGATCGTGTCCGTCACGCTGACCCAGAACTCGACGTCCGTGAATGTCGGGATCGCGATCCAGATCCGGCCGTTGTTCGTCGCCGTGTTGAACCGGATGAGATATTCGTAGGTGTTCGCATCCGCGATCCAGAAGGCGCCGGTCGTGTCGGTCAGCTTCGTCTTCGCGAGGTTGGCTGTCGTGCCTCCGGCGAACTGGTTCCTCCAGTGGCTCGTCACGCGGTAGCGGCCGTTGACGAGGCACATCGTGAAGGCGTCCTCGCTGCAGAACGACGACTGCACCGTTGTGCACGACGCGCCGTTACACGTAGCCTTGGTGTTCATCAACATGAAGTCCGTATAGTTCCAGGTCCCCGCGCCCTGGAATTCGCGCAGGAACAGGAACATCCAGTACTGGCCGGCGGGAATCGAGCTCGGGAAGAAGTTCACCGTACCGGAATTCACGTTCAAGTAATGAAATCCGGCGGTGAGTGGGTTGAGCGACTTGATGTCCGAGAGCGTGTAATAGGTGACGGTCTGGCCGAACACCGGCAAGGAAGAGGAGAGCGCGATCCTGAGGTCCAGAGTCCCGCTCGTGCCTCCCGACCGATCATTGTCGACTTCGTCGACATGATAGGAGCCCGTGCTTCCCACCCATTGGACGCTCCCCGAGCCCTTGAGGCAGATGTCGCACCCCGGCTGCGCCAGGGCGTTTCGCCGGGAAAATCCGGTCGACGGAGCCATGCTCTCCACTGGGCGCGGCTCCGGAAGCGCGCTGTCAGGAGCGAAGACGGAATCGGGCACCGCGCGCGCAGTTCCTTGCTGCGCGGGCAGCCGGCGGCTCGAGTTGACGTCCTGGGGGGCAGGGCCAAGGCCCGCACCGGCACCGCTTTCGAGTTGGACGGCCTTCTCCGGAGAACCCGCGAGAGCGCCGGGGGCCATCGCGACGATTCCGAAAGACAGAGCTGCGAGGGCGACCGAGAGAACAGGGCGCTTCATGGTTTCTCCTGACCTGTTTTTGCCGAATTGGAGGGACGAATCGCACCCCGATAGGGCGCGATCGTCGCGGCATGGCGCCTCCCGCGATGGTAGTAGAGTTGATCGCGCTTTTCGATTCTTGCGTTGGAGTAACGAATGATCAGACATCCTTCCGGGTCTGACGTCACTAGTGCAAATGCATCAGCAGGGAAATGCAAACAACGAGTTTCATAGGGCGCGTTTGTTGGCATGCGCTGCAAGATGGCAGCCACGCAGTGTTCGGTGGGGTTTGAGCATTTCACGGGGGTTTAGGGAGGACCGATGCAGGTGTATCAGCCGCAGAGTGTCGGAACCGGCTTGAGGGGTACCGATTTCTGGGGAGACGGAGGAGCCGGGTTGATCGTTCTGTAGGAATCCGGGTGCGGCCCGATGTGTCCGACGTGCTCCATCACTGTTCGCTGGGACAGGGGTGTGGCACAGCGAATAGGATGAGAAGGACGGGTCCGATATCCTGAGGGATAGTGTCCGTTCTCCGGTCAGATCGCTTCCCGCCCCTGCTACTCGGCGTATTCGCCGCGCTCGGAGGCCTCCCCGTCGTCCGGTCGCTCCTCGTTCCCGACCTGAGCTGGTGCTATCCGTACGTCACGTCCGATTCCCACGACTGGATCGCGAACGGGCTTTCGTGGGCCGGGGAGAACGTCGCCGCCTCGTGGCGTCCGCCGGGTCTGCCGCTCCTCATCGCGGCGCTCTTCAAGCTCGGGCTCCTGGCCAGGCTCCCCGTCGTGAACGTCGCGGTGCTCGGCGTGACGACGGCCGCGCTCTATCTGCTGCTGCGCGAGAGGCACGGCGCCTGGATCTCCGCGTGCGCCTCCTGGTTCTTCTTCGCGAAC
>JBGPDK010000215.1:0-4749 GCA_041482235.1 Thermoanaerobaculia bacterium
ACGTCGGCGACCCGGTCGCGGATCATCGGCAGGAGCGACCGCGACCACTCGACGAAGTTCTCCGGCACGTCCTTCGCGAGCCCGCCGATGCGCGCGTACGAGGACGTGAGGCGGGCGCCGCAGCACGCCTCGAGGAGCCCGTAGATCTCCTCGCGCGGCTGGAACGCGTACCAGAAATTCGTCAGCGCCCCGAGGTCGACGAGGTTGGCCCCGATGCAGACGAGATGGTCCATGATCCTCGAGAACTCGTTCAGCACGGTGCGCGCGGCCTTCGCGCGCGGGGGAACCTCGATGCCGAGCATCTGCTCGACGCCGCGGACGTAGCCGTTGCCGTTGATCATGGGGGAGCAGTAGTTGAGCCGGTCCGTGTACGGCACGACCTGCACCCACGTGTGGGTCTCGGACATCTTCTCGAAGCAGCGGTGGAGGTATCCGCATTCGGACTCGGCCGCGACGATCTTTTCGCCGTCCACGCGCATCACGACACGCAGCGTGCCGTGCGTCGTCGGGTGGGACGGCCCGAAGTTCAGCGTCATCGTCTCGAACATGTCCTCCGGGTCGTCCGTGCGCGCGGCGAGCTCCGTCTGAAGGAGGTCCTCCTCGGTGCAGAGCCAGCGCTGCGACTTGTCGTAGTCCTTGCGCAGCGCGTGGCCGACGAACCCGTTGTGCGTGAGCAGCCGCTGGAGGTTCGGGTGGCCCTCGAACGAGATCCCCATCAGGTCCCACGCCTCGCGTTCGAACCAGTTCGCGGCCGGCCAGACGCCGGTGAGCGACGGAACGGAAGGGCTCTTCCCGGGGAGGTTCACGCGAAGCCTGAGGTGCTCGTTCCGCTTCGTCGAGTACAGGATGTAGTTCGCCTGGAAGCGGCTTCCGTCTTTCGGGGCGAGGTTGCCCGGCAGCTTCGAGCGGTCGACGGACGCGAGGTCGAGGAAGAGGTCGTAGGCCGTCGCGGGGTCGTCCCTCAGGAAAAGAGCGGCTTCCTTCAACGTCGCCGCGTCCGTGACGAGAGTCGGGATGTCCGCCCCGGGGCGCACTTCCACGGTGACGCGGCCACCGAGCTTGCGCTCGAGGACGGGGGCGAAGGAGATGGAAGGCGGAGCGAGAGTGGAGGCGAGAGTCGCGCTCATCGATCGCCCTCCCCCGCCGCGGCCCTGGCCTTCGCATCCTGCTCGCCTTCGGCCGTTTCACCAATCTCCGGAAGCTCTTTCGTCCCCTTGAGATGGGCCATCACGCCGTCGGAGTAGGCCGGAATCGAGAGGTCGGGGTCCGTGCCGACGCGGATCGGGACGAAGGTCTTCGCCTCGCGGTGGCGAGCCAGCTCGCCGGACTGGATCTTCTTCTGGAGCTCGATGATCCCGTGAATGAGGTTCTCGGGCGTCGGCGGGCATCCGGCCACGTAGACGTCCACGGGCACGATCTCGTCGATGCCCTGCACGACGTGGTACGCGCGGTAGAAGCCGCCCGTGGAGGCGCAGACGCCCATCGAGATGACCCATTTCGGCTCGGCCATCTGGTCGTAGATCTTCTTGAGGACCGGCGCGAGCTTGTCCACCACGGTGCCGGCGACGATGAGGAGGTCCGACTGGCGCGGTGAGAAGCGCACGACCTCGGCGCCGAATCGCGCCAGGTCGTAATGGGAGGAGACGGTGGACATGAACTCGATGGCGCAGCAGGCGGTTCCGAACGGCATGGGCCAGAGCGAGTTCGACTGCGCCCACTGGACCGCGATGTCGAGCTTCGTCGTCAGGAAGTCGGCGCCCGACGTCGAGGGGATCCCCGGGCCGAGCGGCGGCGCGATAGGAGGAGTCTTCATCGGGCACCCCGGACGCTTGTGAAAAGCGTCACGAGCGGGATTCTACGTCAGGAGAAGCGCACCGCGAATCACGGGCACGAGTCGTCTGGCAGGGCCCTGAGTCGCGTCGTGAGTCCCTGCGCCCCCAACGGGTCCGTGGACTTGAAATCGGGTGGATAAGGGATGAGGACTGAAACCTCGACCGGATCGCTTTGACCCTGGCCGGGAATAACCTTTCTGGTCCCGCTGCATATCTGGGTCACCTCGGGGGTCAGGGGGAGCCTGACCATGAGAGAAAACTGCGGCTCGCCGTAAGAACCCGCGAGGAAGTTTGCTCTGGCGTCGGAGATGAAGAGCCGGGGCGGTGGCGCGGGTCCCGGCACATAGGTGCAGGGGTCGCCGTTCTGGCATGTCGGGGCGGGGACGACGGTCGGCGCGATACCAGCCGAGGAAACGACGTCGGTCACGTTCAGGTTCTCGTCGAGCGAAAAATTGATCGATGCGTTCTTGTACGTGTAGACACCCCCTCCGCCTTGCCCGCACCCAAGGTAGGTGAGGTCCACCTCACCTACCCAGTGCCGGGGCAGGACGAAGACCTTCGCGGCATGAAAGGCTGTGGGCGAGAACAGGCCGAGCCGCGCGTCCCTGATGAAGTAAGTCACGAAAACCGGGTTGATGGGCGGAACCTGGCAGGGTGCGAAGTACCTCGCATCGGTCCCGCTGAGCGCCTGCACCGTCCCTTCCTGGGAGCCGCCCCCAACTCGCCAGTCGACTCTCACGTTGACGGGATCGGACGCCTTCTGGAAGTAGCTCTCCGCGATGCTCGAGCTCGTCGGCACCCCGACGAAGAAGGCCTGGAATGTCACTTCGTCGCGGGTCCGGAGGACCCATTGCTGGGGCCCGATGTTCCAGGCTCGCAGGATCGCCAGCGTCACTTCGCTCAAGGAGAGCGAGGAGAGCGGGCGAGGAGCCCGGCTGGCCGCCGGCGTGGCGACGGACGCGCTTCCCGGAGGGGAGATCGACTGCAGAGGGAGCACAAGTGTCCGGGACGCCGGGTCCACCCTTCCGCCGCTGGCGATGTACCACCCGTCGCCGCCCTTGAAGGCGAGCGAAAGCGCCTCGCTGCCCGAAGCCCCGAGGTCGGAAGCGAAGTAGGACGCGACGAGAAGGGCCCGTCCCGCCACCTCCGGCGGGACCGACAGCACGTATCCAGTCCCGATTCCATTCGGCGCGACGGCGGCAGACGGGCTGAAGGAGACGTTCGCGGGCGACACGAGCGTGCCCGCCGGAATCTTCAGCGTCATCCGGCCGTCGGCCGATCGGACCGACCCGCCAGTCGGTCCGATCGTCGCCGAGGAGGGAATGTCCGCGGGCAGCGCCATGATCGGGGTGACGACAGGATCGCCGGACGCGTTGTCGATCGAGGAGTCAAAGACGTCGACGCTGCCGGAGGTGGCCTGCACGAGCAGTGTCGCGTCGTCTGGAACCGTCGTGCCCGGGAAGAGGTCCGCGACGTTCGGCTGCGTCCATCCGAACGCACCCAGCGAGCCCGTGGCCGTGGCGACCGGCGCACCCGACGCGTCCTTCAACGTCAGGGAATAGCCGGCGCCCTCCGCCCCCGCCGCGAAACCCACGTTCGTCCGGAACGCCGCGTTCTGGCGGATGCCGGTGACGACCGCTCCCGCATCGGCCGACATGAGGAACGAGAGCAACGGCGTCGGCTTCTGCTGCGCGCCGAACGTGCCGGGCTTGAGCCCGGCCGGATCCACGTTGCTCGTCCGGCAGAGGATCGCGACCGGCGCGTCGGACTTGAAGCGCAGGGCCCCGGCCGAGCCCACCGGCAGGCCGAGGAGCGAATCCAGGACGTCCACGACGTCGCGCACCTTTCCGGCGGGCACGGTGAACGTCTTCGTGAGCGGTGCTGAGTTGCTGTTCTGGTTTGCGTGGAAAGCGACCGACACCGTCGTGTCGGCGGACCCCTGGTTGTAGAAGCGACCGTCCGTCCTGAAAAAGGTGTTGTTTCTCCCGTTCGCGCGCGCCACTCCGTTGACGAGGACGTCCTGCGTGCCCGCCGGCAGATCCTCGAACGCGAAGAGGGACGAGTCCCCCGTCACGTTGTCGACGACCACGGAATACCCCGCCGCGTGGCCTCCCATGACCTGAATCTGCGCGCGCCCGACCGCGACCGCTCCCGCAAAGCTCGCCACGGAGAACTGCTGGAAACCCGGCTCGCCCAGATTGAACGCCTGCGTCCCCGCGAGGTTCCCGTCGGCATCGTAGACGCTTACGAGGGCCGACCCGCCCCCGGCGTCCGGAAAGACGACCGCGATGTTCGTGCGGTAGCCCGACGACCCATCCGCCGACTGGCTGATCCAGAGGCTGTCGGCCGCGTCGCCGGGAGCGAGCAGCCGCTCGAATGCGAAGACGGGCAGCGCGACGCCGTAGGTGCCCGACGACGCGGTGTTGTACGTCCGGCCGCGGACGAGGAGCGGGCCCGTGCCGACGACCTGCGTCGCCCCGGCGCCTTGCGCGCCCCAAAGACTGTCGAGGACGTTGCGATAGACGACCGTCTCTCCGGCGCCCAGCGTGGCAAAGGCGAGGCTCGTCCCGTTCGCCGGCACGAGCGTCAGGATCGCCGTCACCGGCAGGGGCGAGGGATTCGTGAGGGCGAGGTCCGAAACGAACCGCGTGCCGTTCAGTCCGCCGGCATTCACGGTGCCCGGGATCAGAGTGACCGAGGGTCGCGGCTGGGCCGCGGACTCCGACGAAAGAGAGAGGGCGCCGCCAATCACGAAAGCAAGGAGGACCGTTGAGTTGCGCATGGCAGAGTGCTCCCTACCGGTAATGCGAAAATGGACGCCGGATTCCCTCATGGCACACCTACGCTCATCCGAAGCCGGGACTCCTTCGGCAGGCGACGTGACCCGGCTCCTCATCGCGTGGAACGAAGGCGACGC
>JBGPDK010000216.1:0-4726 GCA_041482235.1 Thermoanaerobaculia bacterium
ACGTGCGGTCGGCGGGCACGCGGCGCTTCATCGTGGACAACAACACGCTGGTGCGCTGAAGGGGCTTCGGAGAGGAAGCCGAAGAAGGAAGATTTTCTTAGAAAGTAAGAGAGCGGGGGCCCGGCGGTTGCCGGGCCTTCGCGTTTTCCGCGAGCAGCACTCCGGGGCAAGGGCGCCTTCTAGGAAATCCGAGTCCCCAGGGGCGCGCCGTCAGGCGCGCTCCGAAGCAGAAATCCCTTATCCTTTCTTATCTCGATGCAGCCCGCGCAGAGGAAGTTCCTGGTCCGCTTCGTCGTGGCGCTCGGAGCGTTCTACTTCCTCGTGGCGATCCAGCCCGTGAACGACCGCGTCGTCGTTCCGTTCACGGAGCTTCTCGTGCACATCTCGACCGCGCTCCTCGCCGTGCTGGGCGAGAAGGCCGTCTCGTTCGGCACGGTCATCCAATCGCCCGCGTTCGCCGTGGACGTGAAGAACGGGTGCAACGGCGTCGAGGCGGCGCTCCTTCTCGTGGCCGCGATGCTCGCGTTCCCCGCCTCGCCGAAGAGGCGGGCCCAGGGAATCGCCGCCGGGCTCGCCGTGATCCAGGTCGTGAATCTCCTCCGCATCGTTTCGCTGTTCTGGCTCGGCGTCCACCATCGCGCCGTCTTCGAACTCTTCCACGCAGCCGTCTGGCAGACCGCTCTCATCCTCCTCGCCGTCGGGATCTTCCTTGTCTGGAGCCGGCGCGCGGGCGGCGGAGGCCCCGTTGAGGCCGGCGCTTAGGGGCTTTTTCGGGTTCGCGGCCGGCCTCGCGTTCTGGTGGGCCGCGACGCCGGCCTACAACCGCGCCCTCGCGGGACTCGCGGAGGGCGCGATCCGCGCCTTCGAGCGGCCGCGCGCCACGAGGCTCTATGCCGAGGGGCGGCGCATCGTGATCGACCGCGCCGATTTCCCATCCACGTCCGGCCGGCCCTCCCTGCCGGCGGACGACCTGACGTTCGACGTCATTTTGTTTCTCGCGCTCGCCGGCACGGTGCCGCGCCTGGCGCGCGACCGCGCCGCGAGAGGCCTCGCTCTCTCGTGCTGCGTCCTCTTCGCGTTGCACGTCCTGGCGCTCGTCGCGAACGTCGAGAGCCTGTACGCGACGCAGCTCGGCGAGTGGAGCGTGGCGCACTACGGCGCCTTCCTGCGGAACTTCTGGGCCACCGCCACGCACTTCTGGAGGTTCGTCGGCTGTTACGCGGCGGCGTTCCTCCTGTGGTGGTTCCTGCTGAGACCTACGGCTTCACCGGCACCTTCAGGTCGGAGTTCTTCGCGAGCTGCATCTGCTGGTGGGCCATCGCGAGCTTCTCGGCCTCGGGGAAGAGCGTGAGCGCCTTTCGGAGCTGGACGTCGCCTTCCAGGCCCACGCGGTAGCCGGCTTCGCGCCCGTACGCCGCCGTGAGCAGCTCCTCGCGGATGGCGCGATCGAGGATCGAGGGATCCGGTTCGGCCTCGTACGACGCCTTCGTCTTGCCCTCGAACGGCAGGTTGGGCCTGGAATCGACGAACCTGTAGAACTCCTCGCGCACCTCGGGCGTCGTCTGGAAGTCGCGCGTGAGGCTCGGGTGCTTCGCGCGGTAGGCGACCGCGAACTCGAAGAAGAGGCCGCGGGCGTAAACCGTGGCCGCGAAACGCGAGAGAGTGGGCGCCTTCACGAAGACGTCGGGTGTGATGCCGCCGCCGCCGTACACGGTGCGGCCGGCGTCCGTCCGGAAGGACTCCTTCTTCTGCGTGGAAAGCGCGTCGCGCGCAGGCCCGGACTCTTCGCCGTCGCCTTCCTCGTCTTCGGGCGAAAGGTACTCGAGGACGTCCTTGTAGTCGCGCTGGATGCAGCGGCCCGAGGGCGTGTAGTACTTCGCCGACGTCAGCGCGAGGCCCGCGCCGTCCGAGAGGTTGTAGACCGACTGCACGAGGCCCTTGCCCCAGCTCGTCTGACCCACGATGACGGCGCGGTCGTGGTCCTGCAGCGCGCCGGCGACGATCTCGGACGCCGACGCGGAGCCCTTGTTCACGAGCACGACGACGGGAATGCGCGCGTGGGTGTTCCGGCCGGGAGCCGCGAAGCTCTGTTCCTGGGCGCCGTTCC
This sequence comes from Thermoanaerobaculia bacterium, assembly GCA_041482235.1. Lineage (GTDB taxonomy): Bacteria > Acidobacteriota > Thermoanaerobaculia > UBA5066 > UBA5066 > Fen-183. Next base: position 2,108 of record JBGPDK010000216.1, read on the forward strand.
GGCCGCGCGTCACGACGACCTTCTCGTTCTTTGCGAGGAAGAAATCCGACACGGCGATGGCCTGGTCGAGGAGGCCGCCTGGATTCCCGCGCAAGTCGAGGACGAGCTTCTTCATTCCCTGCTTTTCGAGCTTCTCCCAGTTTTCCTGGATCTCGGGCGCGGACGTGTGCGTGAAGTCCTTCAGGCGGATGTACCCGACGTCCGGCTCGGTCATGAATGCGTACGAGACCGAGTTCGTCGGAATCTCCGCACGCGTGACCGTCATCTGGAGCGGTTCGTCGAGGCCGGGCCGGAGGATCGTGATGTTCACCTTCGTGCCCTTCGGGCCCTTGAGCTTCTTCACGACGGCGTCGACCGGCAGATCGTCGATGCTCTGCCCCTCGACGCGGTCGATGACGTCGCCGGCGCGGATCCCGAGGCGGGCGGCCGGCGAGCCCTCGACGGGCGTGATGACCGTGACCTTGCCGTTTCGCTTGCTGATGATGATGCCGAGCCCGTAGAACGAGCCGCGTTGCTTCTCGACCATCGAGGAATACTCCTCGGGCTCGAGGAAGTTCGTGTGCGGGTCGAGCGTGCCGAGCATCCCGTGGATCGACGCATACACCAGCTTGTTCGCCGGCACGTCGTCGGCGTACCAGGCCCGCGCCGTGGCGAGAATGTCGGAATACTCCTTGAAGCCGGGGTTCGTGGCGTCGGAGGCAGCCCCGAGGCGCCCGCCCACGATCCCGCCGGCCACCGTGACCGTGACGAGGAAGAGGATGGCGGCCAGAAGACGGAGTTTGGAACGGCGAGCCGGGTCGGGGAAATCGGTCACGGCGGAAGCCCTCCAAGGGACGCATCAAGCGTAACACGCGAGGGAAGGGGCTCCTTGACTTCACCTAGGTGTCGTCGGAGCATCGGACGCGCGAAGGAGGCGCTTCGATGGGCAATCTGGGCATGCCGGAACTGATCATGATCATGGTTCTGGCGCTTCTTCTCTTCGGACCGAAGAAGCTGCCCGAGATCGGCAGGACCGTCGGGAAGGCGCTCGGGGAGTTCAAGCGCGCGTCGAACGACCTCAAGCGCTCGATCGAGGACGAGATGAACCAGGTGAAGGAGGGCCTCGACCCGATGTCGAGCGACCCGCCGAAGCCCGAGCCGAAGCCCGAGCCGCCGGCCCTCGCGCCCGCCGCCGGCACGGTGGCGCAGCAGACGGCCGCCGACCCGCAGTCCCCCGCGGCTCCTCTGCAAGGCCCGCCGGCTTCGTCGTGACCGGCGAGGACCCGAAAGAGGGAGGCGACCCGGAGGACGAGCTTCCGCGGATGTCTTTCCTCGAGCATCTCGAGGACCTCCGCAAGCGGCTCTTCGTCTCGGCGCTCGCGATCGCGGCCGGCTTCCTCGCGTGCTGGTGGAAGGCGAAGGAGATCTTCCAGTGGCTCGAGAAGCCCGTGCTCTCGGCGCTGCCGCCGGGGACGAAGCTCGCGTACACGCAGCTCACCGAGCCCTTCATGCTCTACATCAACATCGCCCTCCTCGCGGGCATTTTCGTGGCGAGCCCCGTGATCCTGCACCAGGTCTGGCTTTTCATCGCGCCGGGCCTCTACCGCCACGAGCGGAAGTGGGTCTGGCCGTTCGTCATCCTGTCCGTGGTCTTCTTCGTCGGGGGCGGCTACTTCGGCTATGCCGTGGGCTTCCCGATGGTGGCGAAGTTCCTCGTGGCGACGGGCGAGGACTTCATGCCCGTCCTCAAGATCGACGACTACCTCGACATCACGTCGAAGCTCCTCCTCGGCATGGGGCTCGTATTCGAGACGCCGATCCTCATCTTCTTCCTCGCGCGCATGGGTGTCGTGACGGAGAAATGGCTTCTCGCGAAATTCCGGTACGCCGTCCTCGTCATCTTCATCATCGCGGCCCTCATCACGCCCACGCCCGACATTCCCACGCAGTGCGCTTTCGCGCTGCCGATGTGCGCGCTCTATCTCCTCGGCGTCGGCATGGCCTGGGCGTTCAAGAAGAAGGAGCCGAAGAAGGCGTGACGGGCCCGGCCCGCAAGCGGTCGCCGAGGCGCTTCGCGTCCGCGGGCAGCGGCCTCGTCGTCCGGATGAAGTCGACGAGAACCGAGGCGAATCGCTCGGGGTCGTCGCGGTACGGGAAGTGGCCGGCGTCCGGGAAGATCTCCAGCCGGCTCCCCGCCATGCGCTCGTGCGCTTCGCGGGCATGCCGCACGGGAATGAGCGGGTCCTTCTCGCCCCAGACGATCAAGGTCGGCAGTCCTTCGGCGAGATACAGGCGCTCGGTCGCGCTCACGCGCTGTCCGCCGGCGTCCATCACGCCCCGAACCGTCTGGATGAACGCGCGCCGGGCCGCGGGCTCCTCGAGAGAAACGAAGCTGCGCCATGTTTCGTCGAGGTCGGGTCCCGCGCGGATGCCGAGGCGACTCATGCCCCGGACGAGGGCGCCCACACCGCGGCTGGTCGTCTTGCTGAGCCAGGGGAGGACGGCCTCGGCCCCCGGGAGCGTCGCGGCCCGGAGCAGCGGGTGCACTTCGCGGCCGAGGCCGCCGCTGGAGACGAGGACGAGGCGCTCGCAGCGCTCGATGAACTGATACGCGAACTGCATCGCGATCCCGCCGCCGAG
>JBGPDK010000217.1:0-4664 GCA_041482235.1 Thermoanaerobaculia bacterium
CGCATCACCTCGGACTCCGGAAACGGCGAGATGCGGGCGATAGAGCGGATGTCCCACATGCCGTTGATGCGCGACACGATAAAGGCCTCGGGCGGCGTGAAGGGGAACGACATCAGCTCTTCCATTGGCTTGGTGAGAACGGGAACGGCCCCGGCGGGGAGCCTGGGAGGAGGTTCGGAAACCGCCGAGGCGGCCGCGGGACGCGGCACGGCCCCTGTGGGCTGCGCCGGCGGCGGGGCCTTCGCTGCCGGCATCGCCGCGGGCGGTGTCGCCGTCCTGACGTTCGGACGGTTGTCCGAGCTGTCGGCCGGCAGCGGCGACCCGCGTCGCGGGAGCGTCGCGCCGGAATCGGAGCCGCGCTTGAGGAACTGGCTGAAGGTCGTCGGCACGGGCGTTCGGGGACCGGGCGCAGGGGGCGGAGCGAGCACGAACTGCTCCAGGCTCGAGGCCGGCAGCACCCCGCCGGGAATCGTATGCAGGTCGCCCGACATCAGGGGATCGAAGGAGGACTCCTGCACGGGCTCCGCCTCCTGGAGCACGGGCTCCGCGGCCGTCTCTTCCCGTTCGCCCACGAGCTTCACGTGACCGGTGAGCATCAGGTCGTACATCAGCTTGGCGACGTGGAAGTCGGGGTTGTGCGTCTCCAGGGCGATCTGGTCGATCGCGCGGTGGCCGTTCGCCGCGTTGAGGATCATCTTGTCGCGCTCGCCGAGGTCTTCCCCCACCTGCATGACGACGGAGGGAATGACGCGCATCGTGGAGATACGCGTCTTGATGCGCTGCCATTCGTCGTAGCGGCGCAGGCCCTCCATGACGATGCCCGTGACGTCGGAGGAGATCGGAACCATCGGAAGGCTCGGAATCTCGCCGTCGATGAACGCGAACGAGCCTTCCGTCCACAGGAAGATGTCGTAGATCGTCTCGGCGGCTTTCAGCCGCACAAGGTCCGCGAGCTCGTCTTCCTTGATGGCCCCGATCATGACGAGGATCCTGCCGAGGAGGATCCGCGACTCCTGCTGGACCTCCAGCGCGCGGATGAGCTCCTCCTCGGTGATGAAGCCGAAGCCCACGAGGAAGCGCCCCAGGTGCTCCCGCTCGAGCGTCGACGAGGACGAAGTGACGCGGCCCTTGTTGAAGTAAATGCGCTTCTCGCCGGGCACCCCGCGCACGACGAGTGTCCCCGTCTTGGTGCCCGTCGAGAGCCACTGGAGCAGCTCCGACAACTGCATCGTACGCAGGTTTCCTGCGATGGCCATGCGGCGCGATTGTAACGCGTAAGACCCTGAGCTGAGCGGCTTTACTCCATCGGCGGGTTGTAGGCTGGAATCCCCGTCACGGCCTGCCCGAGGACGAGCGTGTGGATGTCGTGCGTGCCTTCGTACGTGAAGACCGACTCGATGTTCGCCAGATGCCTGAACACGGGGTACTCGCCGACGATTCCGTTCGCCCCGAGGATCTCGCGGGCCAGCTTCGCGCACTCCCGCGCGACCCACACGTTGTTTCGTTTGACCATGGAGACGTGCTCGGGCTTCATGGCCCCTCGGTCCTTCATGCGTCCGAGCCGGAGCGCGAGGAGCTGGCCTTTCGTGATCTCGGTGATCATGAACGCGAACTTCGCCTGCACCATCTGGTGCGACGCGATCGGCCGGTCCTTGAACTGCTTGCGGCTCTTCGCGTAATCGAGAGCGCACGTGTACGTCGCCATCGCCGATCCGAGGCTGCCCCAGGAGATGCCGTACCGCGCCTGGGTCAGGCACGAGAGCGGGCCCTTGAGCCCCTCGGCGCCCGGCAGGACGTTCGCGGCGGGCACGCGGACATCCTCGAAGACGAGCTGCGACGTAACCGAAGCACGGAGGGACCATTTCATCCGGTGCTCGGGCGCGGAAAAGCCCTTCATTCCGCGCTCGACGAGGAAGCCGCGCACGGGGCCGTTCGCGTCGCCGACCTTCGCCCACACGACGGCCACGTCGGCGATCGAGCCGTTCGTGATCCAGGCCTTGGCGCCGTTCAGGATCCAGTCGCTTCCGTCCTTCTTCGCCACCGTGCGCATGCCCGCCGGATTCGAGCCGAAGTCCGGCTCGGTCAGGCCGAAGCAGCCGATGTTCTCGCCTTTCGCGAGGGCGGGGAGCCAGCGGTCCTTCTGCTCCTTCGAGCCGTACGTGTGGATCGGATACATGACGAGCGACGACTGCACGGAGACGAACGAGCGAAGCCCGGAGTCGCCGCGCTCGAGCTCCTGCGTGATCAAGCCATAGGCCACGTTGTTCAGCCCGGGCAGGCCGTACTCCGTCAGCGTGGACCCGAAGAGGTTCATCGCGGCCATCTTCGGGATGAGCTCCTTCGGGAATCGCCCCTCGTACGCGCACTCCTCGATGATGGGGAGGACGTCCTCGTCCACGAAGTCGCGCACGAGGTCGCGTGCGGCGCGCTCGTCCTCGGAAAACATGTCTTCGATGCCCAGAAAGTCCACGCCGGTAAAGCCCACGGTGAGCCTCCAGGCTCGAAGAGTATCGGAGAAGGTCCTCTTCGGACGCGTCATAATCGCCGAATGGCGACCCCAGCATGGAAAGTGGCGGCGGACCTGTCCGAGGGCTACGTCACGCTCAACCCGGTCACCCTCAAGAAGTACGAGAGGCACGAGGTCGATGCCCTCGCGAAGGAGATCGAGAAGCTGATCCGCGACACGCGCTCGCAGATCGTGCCGCAGGACGACGCCGAGGCGAGCCAGGCGAAGAACCGCAAGCTCCTCCGGCTCTCGCAGGCGACCGTCGTTCTGAACAGCTGGCGGACCAGGATGCCGAAGTAGGAAAGAGCGGCATGGGAAGCTCGCTCTCGATCTCCGATCTTCCGTCTCGCGTCGGCGAGGCCGTCACCCTCAAGGGATGGCTCTACCACTGGAGGAAAGGCGGGAAGATCTGGTTCCTCGTGCTGCGCGACGGCAGCGGATACCTCCAGTGCGTCGTATCAAAGGCGGACGTGCCGGAGTCCGTGTGGGAGGCCGCGACGGGCGCCACGCAGGAGTCCACGCTCGAGGTGACCGGCCACGTGAAGGCCGACGCCCGGTCGGTGGGAGGGGTCGAGCTGGCCGTCACCGACATGAAGATCCTCGACCTCTGCCACGACTGGCCGATCACGCCGAAGGAACACGGCGTGGATTTCCTCATGTCGCAGCGGCACCTCTGGCTGCGCTCGTCGAAGCAGGTCGCCGTCCTCAGGGTGCGCAGCGAGGTCGAGAGCGCGATCCACGACTTCTTCTACTCGCGCGGGTATACGCGCGTCGACTCGCCCATTCTGACCCCCGCGGCCTGCGAAGGCACGTCGAGCCTGTTCGAGACGCAGTACACGGAAGACGAGAAAGCCTACCTGTCGCAGTCCGGCCAGCTCTATCTCGAGCCGGCGGCCGCGGCTCTCGGAAAGGTCTACTGCTTCGGGCCGACGTTTCGTGCCGAGAAGTCCAAGACGCGCCGGCACCTGCGTGAGTTCTGGATGGTCGAGCCGGAGGTCGCCTTCCTCGAGATCGACGGCCTGATGGACCTCGCCGAGGAGTTCGTGAAGGAGCTGACCGCCCGCGTCCTCGACCGCCGCAAGGAGGATCTCAAGCGCCTCGAGCGCGACGCCGCGAAGCTCGAGCCCGTCACGTCGAAGAAATTTCCGCGTCTCGACTACCGCGATGCCGTGGAAATCCTCGCGAAAAAGGGCTTCCCGGTGACGTTCGGAGACGACCTCGGCGGCGACGAGGAGACGGCGCTCACCGAGGGCTTCGACACGCCGGTCATGGTCACGCGCTACCCGGTGTCCATCAAGGCGTTCTACATGCAGCCCGACCCGAACGACCCGGAGGTCGTGCTCGGGCTCGACCTGCTCGCGCCCGAAGGCTACGGCGAGATCATCGGCGGTTCGCAGCGCATCCATGACCACGACCTGCTCCTCTCGCGCATCCGGCAGCACGACCTGCCGCTCGAGGCGTTCCAGTGGTACCTCGACGTCAGGAAGTACGGCACGTTCCCGCATTCGGGCTTCGGCATGGGCCTCGAGCGCTTCGTCGCGTGGATGTGCGGCGTCCCGCACCTGCGCGAGTGCATCCCGTACCCGAGGATGCTGTACCGGATCTATCCGTAGCGCCGCCCGATTCCCGGTCGCTATCCCCCGGCCGACTTGCCCGCGTCCAGAACCTCGCGGACCTTCTCGGCGAGGGAGCGCGGCGTGAAAGGCTTCTGCAGGAAAGGCGTGCCGGCGTCGAGCACGCCGTGGTGCACGATCGCATCGTCGGTGTAGCCCGACATGAAGAGCACCCTCATCCGGGGCCGGAGTGCAGCCGCGCTCCGGGCGAGCTCTCTCCCGCTCACGCCAGGCATCACGACGTCGGTTATCAGCAGGTGGATCTCGCCGGCGTGCTTTTCGCAGACGAGGAGCGCTTCGCTCGCGCCGGGGGCGGGAAGCGTCTTGTAGCCATGGGCCTCCAGTGACCGGCAGACAAGGCGCCGGACGGCTTCCTCGTCCTCGACGACGAGGACCGTCTCTGTTCCGCCGACCAGCGCCGCGTGCACCGATGACGCACGGTCCTTCTCCGGGACGTCGTCCACGCGGGGAAGGTAGATCTTGAAGGTTGTTCCCACGCCGGGCTCGCTGTACACGGTAACGTGGCCCCCGCTCTGCTTCACGAC
>JBGPDK010000218.1:0-4648 GCA_041482235.1 Thermoanaerobaculia bacterium
ACGCTCGTGCCCGCGATCACCGAGACGGCGGCGGCGGGCGCCGCGGACGGCGAGGTCGTCGAGGTGCTCGGCATCGACCCGCTCGCGGACGGCGCTGCGCGCGAATACAGTTTTGCTCCCTCGCAGGACGATTCGGCGGAGCGCACGACCTACAGTGGGGCTCAGGCAACGCGGTTTTTCTTAGAAGGTGAAAGGGGGATAGGGATTTTCGAGAAGGATTCCGTCCTGGTCACGTCTGTATTTGCAAAAAGAAACTCTCTTCGTCCCGGCAGCTCTCTACACCTCGTCACGAACTCCGTCGAGCGCACGTTCCGCGTCGCCGCCGTGCTGCGCCCCACCGGGGCGGCGCGCGCCGCGTCGGGCTCCATCGTCTTCATGGACCTCGCCGCGGCGCAGGAGGCGTTCGGCAAGGTGGGACGTCTCGACCGCATCGACGTCGTCCTGCCGCCCGGGCTCTCCGAGGACGAGCGCGTGAGGTTCGAGGAGGAGATCCGCGCTTCGCTGCCGCCGGGCACGACGGCGGGCCGGCCGGAGCGCCGCACGGAGACGGTGGACCGTCTCGTGCGGGCGTTCCGCGTGAACCTCTCGGCCCTCGGCCTGATCGCGCTCCTCGTCGGGATGTACTTCGTCTACAACACCCTTTCCATCTCGGTGCTCAGGCGCCGCACGGACATCGGCACCGTCCGCGCGCTCGGAGCCTCGAAACGTTCCGTGTTCGCGGTGTTCCTCGCCGAGGGCCTCGCGCTCGGCGCCCTCGGAAGCGCGGCCGGCACCCTCCTCGGGGCGGCGCTCGCGAAGGGCGCGCTCCTCCTCGTCGGCGGCACCGCGACCCAGCTCTACATCCCGTCGGCGCACCCTTCGCTGCACTTCGATCCTCTCGTGCTGCTCCTGGCGTTCGCTCTCGGTGTCGTTTCCTCGGTCCTGTCGGCCCTCGCTCCCGCCCTCGAGGCGGCAGGCGTGGAGCCGGCCGCGACGATGCGCCATGGCTCGGTCGAGGCGGTGCGCCGCCGGCGGACGCGCCCGTTCGCGGTCGCCGGCGTCGTGCTTCTCGTCCTGGCCGCCCTCGCGACGCGGCCCGGACCCGTCCGGGGCCTGCCGCTCTTTGGATTCGCCTCGGTCTTCCTGATCGTCTCGGGCGTCTCGCTGCTCGCGCCCGCTGCCGTGACTTTCGCCGCGGCGCGCCTCGACGGGCCGGCGCTCCGTCTGTTCGGTGTCGAGGCGCGGCTCGCGCGCGCGAACCTGACCGGCAGCCTCTCGCGCACCTCGGTGGCCGTCGCCGCGCTCACGATGGCTCTCGCGATGATGGTCGCCGTCGCGGTCATGGTCGGCTCCTTCCGGACGACCGTCGCGACCTGGGTCGGCCAGACGCTCTCCTCCGACCTGTTCCTGTCGCCGGCGAGCGGAAGGTCCGGCCCGTCCTTCGGCCGGATCCCGGACGAGGCGATCGAGCTCGTGCGCGCCGTGCCGGGCGTGGACGAAGTCGACCCGTTCCTCGCCTTCGGCGCCACGAGAAACGGGGTGCCGTTCATCGTGGGCTCGGGTCTCTTCGCGTTCATCGCGAAGCACGGAAATCTGCCGCTCGTCGACGGGCGCGACCCGAGGGTGGTCCTCGCCGGGGCGCTCGAGAGGGGCGAGGCGATGGTGTCCGAGCCGTACGCGGAGAAGTTCCACGTGAAGACGGGCGACGACGTGGAGCTGCCTTCCGACCGCGGAGCCGTGCGCGTCCGCGTCGCCGGCGTCTACACCGACTACTCGAACGACCGGGGCACGATCACCCTCGACCGCGCGCATTTCCAGCGGATCTGGCCGCTCGCCGGCGCTTCGACCGCCGCCGTAACGTTGAAGCAGGGCGTCTCGCCGGAAGAGGGCGCGCGCCGCGTGGCGGCGGCGCTCCGCGGGCGGTACGCGCTCCGCGTGCGCACGAACGCGACGCTCCGAAACGTCGTCCTGAGGATTTTCGACCGCACGTTCGCCGTCACGTACGCGCTCGAGGCCGTGGCTCTCGCGGTCGCGGTGCTCGGCGTCTTCAACACGCTCACGGCGCTCGTCCTGGAAAGGCGGCGCGAGATCGGCCTCCTGCGTGTCCTCGGCGCCTCGGCCGCGCGCGTGAAGCGCGCCGTGCGCTACGAGGCGGCCGCGATCGGAGGCCTCGGCGCCGGCCTCGGCGCCCTCGCGGGAGGCGCGATGTCGCTCGTCCTCGTCCACGTCATCAACCGCCAGTCGTTCGGCTGGACGATCGCGATGCACGCCCCATGGGGCTTCCTCGCGGCGGCGCTCGGCCTCGTCCTCCTCGCCACGCTCGCGGCGGCCTCGCGTCCCGCGGGCCTCGCGGCCGCGACGGACGTCGCGGCGGCGCTGAAAGAAGAATAGGAGAAGAATTTTTGCTTCGGACCTCAAGGGGCCGGCCTTCAGTGTTTCCTGCTGCAGGCGGGGCAGAACGCAACGGTGTCTTTCTTAGAAGGGTGAATGGGCTGTGCGGCGGCGGGCGACGCACGCGCCGCATTGGAGCCCTGCTGCTGGCCCTTGCTACAGCGTTCGCCCTCTTCACCATCGAAGAAATCTCCGCTCTCGATTCACGCATCGAAAGCAGGGAAAGCGGCGGCCGATTCAAGCCTCTCGATCCGAAGCAGGAAATCCTCTTCCCCCGCGACCACGGGTCGCACGACGGCGCGCGCGTGGAGTGGTGGTACGTCACGGGCCAGTTGGACACCGCTTCGGGGAGGCGCCTCGGTTACCAGCTCACGTTCTTCCGCACGGGCATCGCCGACGAGCCCCGCGGGGCGCGGGCGTCCGGCTTCGCCGCGCGGGATCTCTTCCTCGCGCATTTCGCCCGGACCGACGCGGCCGCCGGAACCTTTCGCTTCGCCGAGAGGACCCACCGGACAGGTGTCGGGGCTGCCTTCTCACGCGAGGACCGGCTCTCCGTCGCGAACGAGGACTGGCGTCTCGAGCAGGTCGGAGGCCGGCTCGTTCTCTTCGCGGAAGGCGGCGGCGAAGAGATCTCGCTCGTCCTCACGCCCGAGAAGCCTCCCGTCGTCCATGGCGAGGGCGGTCTCTCGCGCAAGGGACCCGGGAACGACGCCGTCAGCCGGTACGTGAGCCTGACGCGCCTGCGCTCCGAGGGCTGGTGGACCGCCGGCGAAAAGAGCGAGGCCGTGACGGGCCTCTCGTGGTTCGACCACGAGTGGGGCTCGGGCTCGATCGGAAAGGACACCGCCGGCTGGGACTGGTTCGCGCTGCAGCTCCTCGACGGGCGCGACCTCATGCTCTACCGGATGCGCGGCACTGCCGGATCCCCTACCCGCTTCTCGACGGGCACGCTCGTCGACAGGGAGGGGCGCGCGACGCCCCTCGGCGCCTCGGACTTCACGATCGAGGAGACGGCTCGCTGGAAGAGCGCGAAGAGCGGGGCGACCTATCCCGCGCGGTGGATTCTCCGCGTCCCGCGCGCGGGAGTCGCGGCGGAAGTCGTCCCGCTCGTGAAGGACCAGGAGCTCGTCACGGAGAAGTCCACGCGCGTGACGTACTGGGAAGGCGCCTGCGACGTGAGCGCGCCCGGCGGCGGCGCTTCGCTCGGCCGCGCGTACGTCGAGATGACGGGTTACGCGGGCGCGGGCGAGCTCGGGCTCCTCCGCGAGGCGAAGTGAATCAGGTCCGCGCGAGCCGGCTCCGGCGCACGCCGTAGAGGAAGTAGAGCGCGAGGCCGATCGCGAGCCAGATCACGAAACGCTCCCACGTGTGTTTCGGCAGGCCCAGCGCGAGCCAGAGGCAGAAGAGGATCCCGAGCGGCGCGCTCACCCACACGGCCGGCGTTTTGAACTTGCGAAGCGCCTCCGGGCGCTTGACGCGCAGGACGAGGACGCCGAGGCAGACGATCATGAAGGCGAAGAGCGTCCCGATGTTCGTGAGCTCGACGACCTCGTCGATGTTCAGGAGCCCGGCCGGAACGAGGACGAGGATGCCCGTGACCCACGTGGCGTTGAGGGGCGTGCCGCGCGGGCCGACGGTCGCGAACCAGCGGGGAAGCAGGCCGTCGCGCGCCATGGACATGAAGATGCGGGGTTGCGCGAGCTGATAGACGAGGAGCGCCCCCGACAGCGCCGCGACCGCTCCCACGCTCACGATGCCGGCCACGCGGTTCATGCCGATGGACGAGAAGGCGTGGGCGATGGGATCCGCGACGCCGCGGTAGGCCGCGTACGGGAGGATGCCCGCGATGACCGCGCACACGCCCACGTAGATCACCGTGCAGATGGCCAGGCTCCCCATGATCCCGCGCGGGAGGTCGCGGCCCGGGTCGCGCGTCTCCTCGGCCGTCGTCGAGACCGCGTCGAAGCCGATGAACGCGAAGAAGATGATCGCGGCTCCGGCCTGGATGCCCTTGAGGCCGTTCGGCGAGAAGGGCACGTAGTTCGCCGGCGTGACGTAGAACGCGCCGACGACGATGACGCCGAGGAGAAGCACGACCTTCACGAAGACGATCACGTTGTTGAAGCGCGCGGATTCCTTGATGCCCCACGCGCAGAGCGCCGTGATGACGATCGTGATGAACATCGCGAGGAGGTTCATCCCGACCGGGAACCCGCCGAGCATCGGCGCGTTCTGCAGCGCGTCCCAGTTCGAGAACGCCGCCGCGCCCCCGAGCGAG
>JBGPDK010000219.1:0-4631 GCA_041482235.1 Thermoanaerobaculia bacterium
CCATGAGTCCCGCGAAGACGGAGATCTGCAGGAGCGTCCGCCGGAACGGCTCCTCGAGCGCGTCGAGGTCGTTCTGGCTGATCGCGAGGCGGACGTAGCCGATCAGGCTCGCCTCCTCGCCCACGCGGCGCGCGACGTAGACGAACGGCTCGAGGACAGTCGCGGACGTGCGCGCGCCGAAACCCACGAGGCCGTGCCGCGCCGCGAGGACCTCCGGGCGGGATCCGTGGTTCTCGACGCGCTCGATGCGCTCGGGCGGGACCTCGCTGTCGGCGATCACGGTCCCGTCCGCCGCGATGAGCGTGAGGCGCGCCCCGGCCTGCCGCGCCGCGAGGCCAACGCGGTCCGGCGCGGCGGTCCTTGCCTTCAGCTCGGCCTCGAACTCGGGCGCGAGGCGCTCGAGCTTGAGGACGAGGTCGCGCCGGCTGCGCTCGCGCACGGCGCCATCGAGGATGCGCCCAAGGACGAGCGCGAAGACGACGCCGAGAACGAGGCCGGCGAGCGCGGGAAGAGCCGCGCGACGGAAGATGCGCCTCATTTCGCGAACTTGTACCCCACGCCGACGACCGTTTCGATGACGTCCTCGCCGATCTTCTTGCGCAGGGAGCGAATGTGGACGTCCACCGTGCGCGTCTCGATGTCGGCGGCATAGTCCCAGAGTCGGGACAGGATGGTCTCGCGCGACACGACGCGTCCTCCGCTCCGGAGGAGGAGCCAGAGGAGGTCGAACTCCTTCTTCGTGAGGTGCACGGCGTTCCCTTCGCTCTCGACGGTGTGCCGGGCGCGGTCGATGCGGAGATGGCCGTCGTCGTAGACGTCGTCCGGCGACTGCGGCAACGCGGTCCGGCGGAGCTGGGCGGTGATGCGGGCGAGCAGCTCCTTCATCGAGAAAGGCTTCGTGACGTAGTCGTCCGCGCCCAGCTCGAAGCCGAGGAGCTTGTCGCGCTCCTCCACCCGGGCCGTGAGCATGATGATCGGGACGCGGCGCGTCTCCTCGTGCTTCTTCAGCTCGCGGCAGATCGTGAGCCCGTCCACGTCGGGCAGGTTCAGGTCGAGGACGATCAGGTCCGGAGGACGCACGAGCAGCTCGTCGAGGGCCACGAGGCCGCCGGCGAAGCGCTCGATCTCGTAGCGCCCGTCCTTCCTGAGGTTGTAGACGAGCGTGAACGCGAGATCCTCGTCGTCTTCCACGACGGCGATCCGCAGCCGCGTGGAGAGAGGGGCGCCCGAAGGTGTCACGTCGCGACCGGTGGCGCCGAGAGGCCTCGGTCCGGCCGTCATCCGAACCTCCCCGTGATGTAGTCCTCGGTCGTTTTCACGCTCGGTTTCGTGAACATCGTCTCGGTCTTGTCGAACTCGATGAGCTTGCCGAGCATGAAGAAGCCCGTCTCGTCCGACACGCGCGCGGCCTGCTGCATGTTGTGCGTCACGATCACGATCGTATAGCGCTCCTTGAGCTCGAAGATGAGCTCTTCGACCTTGCTCGTCGCGATCGGGTCGAGGGCCGAGCAGGGCTCGTCCATCAGGAGGATCTCGGGCTCGACCGCGAGGGCGCGCGCGATGCAGAGGCGCTGCTGCTGGCCGCCCGAGAGGCCCAGGGCCGACGTCTTGAGGCGGTCCTTGACCTCGTCCCAGAGGGCGGCACGCACGAGCGCCGACTCGACGCGCTCGGTGAGCTCCGAGCCGCCGAGGGCGCTGTTGATCTTCAGCCCGTAAGCCACGTTGTCGTAGATCGACTTCGGGAACGGATTCGACTTTTGGAAGACCATTCCGACGCGCCGTCTCAGGTCGACGATGTCGACGTCCGCGCCGTAGATGCCACGTCCGTCGAGGAGGACATCCCCCTCGACGCGGATGTCCGGGATGATGTCGTTCATCCGGTTGAGGCACTTCAGAAACGTCGACTTGCCGCAGCCGGAGGGCCCGATGAACGCCGTCACGCACTTCTCGCGGATCCGGATCGAGATGTCGTGCAGCGCCTGGCTCGGCCCGTAGAAGAAGTTCAGGTGCCGTGCCTCCATCCGGACAACCATCTCCATCATGTGCGGTGCATCCTCTCGAGGCGCTTCGTGACGACGCGGGCGAGGACGGAAAAGAGGAAGACGACCGAGACGAGGACGAGCGCCCCCGCCCACGCCTGCCGGTGCCAGTCTTCGTAAGGCGAGATCGCGTACGTGTAGATCTGCACGGGCAGGGACGCGATCGGCTGAGTGAGTGTCGTCGACCAGAAGCGGTTCGAGAAGGCCGTGAACAGAAGGGGCGCGGTCTCGCCTGCGATGCGCGCGAGGGAGACGAGGATGCCGGTCATGATGCCCGGCAGCGCCGCCGGGACCATGACCGTGAAGGCGGCACGCGAGCGTGTCGCGCCGAGGGCGAGGGCCCCCTCGCGCTGGGTCTGGGGCACGAGGTTCAGGAGCTCCTCGGTCGTGCGCGTAATGATCGGGATCATCATGAATCCGAGGGCGACGCCGCCCGCGAGGGCGCTGAAGTGCTTGACGGGCAGGACGACGAGCGCGTACGCGAAAATTCCGATCACGATGGACGGGATCCCGTTCAGGACGTCCGCCGTGAAGCGGGCGGCCGTCGCGAGCCGGGATTTCGGGTATTCGGAAAGGTAGATGCCCGACACGAGCCCGACGGGGATCGCGACGCAGGACGCCAGCCCGATCAGGAGCAGCGTGCCGACGATCGCGTTCGCCATGCCGCCGCCCGGCTCGCCGACGGGCTTCGGCATCTTCGTGAAGAAGTCCCAGTTCAGGGAGGAAAAGCCCTGCTTGACGACGTAGAAGAAGACGAAGAAGAGCGGCACGAGCGCGAGCGCGACCGACGCGCCGCAGAGCCCGACGATGGCGTTCGAGAGAAGCCTTCGCCGGACGTTGCGGTTCACGCGGCCTCACCGACTGGCACGGCCGCGGCCTTCGGCGCCTCCGCCTTGACCTCGCGGTTGACGCTCCAGATCAGGAATCGCGACGCCGCGTTGATGAGGAGCGTGATCACGAAGAGGACGAGCCCGATCTCGACGAGGGCCGACAGGTAGAGGTCGTCGGCGGCCTCGGTGAACTCGTTCGCGATGACGGCGGCCATCGTGTACTGCGGCGCGAAAAGGGAGGCGGTGATCCGCGGGCTGTTGCCGATGACCATGGTGACGGCCATCGTTTCGCCGATCGCGCGGCCGAGGCCGAGGATGACGGCCCCGATGACGCCGGTCCGCCCGTACCGCAACGCGACCTGGATCGCCTCCCAGCGCGTCGCCCCGAGCGCGTAAGCGGCCTCGCGCTGCGTCGCGGGCACCGCCTTGAGTACCTCGCGCGCCACGGACGAGGTGAACGGGATGATCATGACCGCGAGGATCAGGGCCGCGGAGAGCATCCCGACGCCGAGCGGCGGGCCGGAGAAGAACGGGAGGCCCTTCGCCCAGGACGGGGTGAGAACCTCGACCCTCCGCACGAGCGGGACGAGGACGAAGACGCCCCAGAGGCCATAGACGATGGAGGGAATCGCGGCGAGCAGCTCGGTCAGGAAGGCGAGCGGGGTCCTCAGGAATTGCGGCGAAAGCTCGGAGAGGAAGATCGCGATCCCGAGCGCGACGGGCGCCGAGATCAGGAGGGCGAGAAACGAGGAATAGAGCGTGCCCCAGATGAACGGAAGAGCGCCGAACTCCCCGGAGACGGGATCCCAGGTCTTCGTCGTCCAGAAATCGAAGCCGAACTTCGCGATCGAGAGGCGCGACTCCCGCCAGAGGACGAATGCGATCCCCGCGACGAGGAGGACGACGAGCGCCGCGAAGAAGCCCGTCCCCATACGGAAACCGAGGTCCTCGCCTTTCCGTCGTAGGGCCGTTCTCTTCGGCATCGTGCTCTCCTGTAGGCCCGCGCCTACAGCTTGATCTTCTCGAGAGCCTTCAGCTCGAGGACGACGACCTCCTTCGGAAGCGGCGCGTAGCCGAGATCGGCGCAATACTTCTGTCCGTCTCCGAGAGCCCACCTGAAGAAGTCGACCATGACCTTCGCGCGCGCCTTGTCCTTCGGGCTCTGGTAGAAGAGCAGCCAGGTGAAGGACGAGACCGGGTAGGCGTTCGCGCCGGGCGCGTTCGTGATCGAGACGCGGAAGTCGGGCGGCATCGCCTTCGCGGCGCCGGCGGCCGCCTCCGTGACGCTCTCGAGCGAAGCGCGCACGGACTTGCCGTCGAAGTTCTGGACGTCGCCGTAGCTGATGCTGTTCTGGATCGCGTAGATGAGCTCGACGTAGCCGATGGCGCCCGGGGTCTGCTTCACGAGGCCGGCGACGCCTTCGTTTCCCTTCCCGCCGACGCCCACGGGCCAGTTCACGGACGTCGCGACGCCGACCTTCTTCTTGAACTCGGGATAGATCTTCGAGAGGTAGTCCACCCAGATGTAGGTCGTTCCAGAGCCGTCCGACCGATGCACGACGGCGATGTCCGTCCCGGGGAGGCTCACGCCGGAGTTCAGCTTCGCGATCGCCGGATCGTTCCACTTCGTGATCTTCCCGAGATAGATCTCTGCGAGGACGGTGCCCGTGAACTTCAGGTTCGCCGTGACGCCCGGGATGTTGTACGACGGGACGACGCCGCCGAGGACGGTCGGGAAATGGAGGATGGCGCCGGGTGCACC
>JBGPDK010000220.1:0-4603 GCA_041482235.1 Thermoanaerobaculia bacterium
GCTCGGAGGTAAGCCACCGGTGTCCAGAGTGAACAACCTGTTTAGCCCCGACAGCTAGCGCAGCCCCATGTCCTCGAGGTCCAGCTCGTGCTGGATCCGGTGCAGGACGTCGTCGCCGATGACCTCCTCGTCCCTCAGGCGGAGAAGCTGGCGGCGCTGGACGTCGAGGGTTTCCTGACGCAGCGTCTTCGTGCTGCCCACCGTGGCGAGGCCGGCCGAAGGGATCCCCCCATCGAGCCCCTTGAGCGACCGGATCCTCTGCACGTACTCGCTCCTCACCGGATGCACCTGGTGCGCGTGCAGCGCGCCGTCATCCAGCTTCCCGTCGAGATGCCCGATCGCGGCCTCGGCGAGGGCGAGGCGGGCGTGGCGCTCCTCGCGCTCGGCCGTGCGGTCCTCCGCGACGCGGAGCCAGCGGATGAGCGGCGGCAGCGTGAGCCCCTGAATCACGAGCGTACCCAGGATGACCGAGAACGTGAGGAAAATGATGAAGTTGCGCGCCGGAAACGGGCTTCCGTCCGCCAGCAGGAGCGGCAGCGAGAGCGCGGCGGCGAGCGAGACGACGCCGCGCATCCCGGCCCAGCCCAGGATCGTGACGGCCTGCCAGGGCGGGTACGGATGGCTCTTCCGGTAGCGCGCCGAAAGAAGCCGCGGAAGATACGCGCCCGGGAACATCCAGACGAGGCGCACGACCACCATCGCTCCGAACGCCGCAAAAATGCCGTCCACGACGGCCGGCCACGGGCGGTCGAGACCGCGCAGGATCATCGGAAGCTGGAGCCCGATGAGAACGAAGACGAGCGCGTTGAGCAGGAACACGAGAGTTTGCCAGACGGCGGTTCCCTCGACCCGCATCGACGGCGACCAGATGTACGGCACGTAGCGCCCCTGCACCAGCCCGGCCACGACCACGGCGAGGACGCCCGAAACATGCAGGCGCTCGGCCACGATGTAGACGAGGAACGACGCGAGGATCGACGCCGTCGTCGCGAGGATGGCGTCGTCGAGAAAGCGCTGCAAGAACACGAAGAGGTGGCCCAGGGCGAACCCGACCGCGATGCCGCCCGCGACGAGAAGCACGAACTCGAGAGCTCCTTTCGCGACAGGGAACGATCCCGTCACCACGGCGGCCGTCGCGAACTTCAGAAGGACGAGGCCCGTCGCATCGTTGACGAGGCTCTCGCCCTCGAGGATGGTCACGATCTGCCTGGGCAGCCTCAGCCGCTGCGCGATCGCGGAGGCCGCGACGGCATCCGGCGGCGAGACGATCGCGCCGAGCACGAGCGCCACGGGCCAGGCCACGCCGGGAACGAGCGCGTGGACCGCCGCGGCGACCACCGTCGTGGTCGCGATGACGAGACCCACGGCGAGGAGCGTGATCGCGAAGAGGTTCGTCCGGAAATCGCGCCACGACGTGAAGTACCCGGCGGCGAAGAGAATCGGGGGCAGAAAGAAGAGAAAGACGAGCTGGGGGTCGAGCGTGACTTGGGGAAGGGAGGGCACGAACCCCAGCGCCATTCCCCCGAGGACGAGGAAAATCGGGTACGCAACCTTCGCCTTGCGCGCCAGAAACGCGAGGGCCGTCGTCAGGACGAGGAGCGTCAGGACCGTTTCGACGGTTTGCACGCCCGATTCTCGCCTACAATCCGGCATCGCGATCACGTCGGAGCGCACGGCCATCGTGGCGGGTGCCACCGGGCTCGTCGGCGGGCACTGCCTGCGCCGCCTCCTCGCGAGCGGCCTGCACGAGCACGTCGTCGCGTTCGTTCGGGGGCCGCTCAACTTCGCGCACAAGCGGCTCGAGCAGCGGACGATCGACTACGAGCGGCTCAGCCGCATGTCGGCCTTTCCGCGCGGGCAGGATGTCTTCTGCTGCCTCGGCACGACGATGAAGAAGGCGGGCTCCGAAGCGGCGTTCCTCAAGGTCGATTACGAGTACGTCGTGCGTCTCGCCGAGACGTCCCTGCGCACGGGCGCGGACCACTTCTATCTCGTGAGCGCGATCGGCGCAGACCCGAAGTCGCGTGTCTTCTACAGCCGCGTGAAGGGCGAGGCCGAGGACGCCGTCGCGAAGCTCCCCTTCGCGGGACTCCACATCTTCCGGCCGTCGTTCCTCATCGGCCGGAGAACCGAGAGGCGCCCCGGAGAGGCGTTCGGGATCGCGGCCGCGCGCCTCTTCTCCATCGCCCTCGTCGGGCCCGCCCGGAAATACAGGCCGATCAAGGCCGACACGGTCGCCAGCGCGATGGTCGCCGTCGCGCGCGAGCGCCCGGCCGGCAGGCGCGTCTACACCATCGACGAGATGGAAGGGCTCGCGACGCTGCCCTGAGAGCGCCGCCCCCGAGGAAGCCGATGAAGCTCACGACACTCCATTCGATCAGCCTCCCGCTGTCATTCGCTCTCTGCCTCGGTGCCGCCTCCGCCTCCCGGGCCGCCGAGGAGCCGCTCGACCTCGCCGTCGGCGACCCGGCCCGGCGCGACCGCCACGTCACGGTGACCCTCGACGCGATCGTCGACACCCGGACCGGCGACGTCCTCTCTCCGGACGAGCTCGCCTCGCGCCTCGGAAAGATCCGTCTCCTTCTCGTTGGAGAAGGACACACCAGCATCGAGTCCCACCGCGTGGAGCGCCGGCTCCTGGAGGCGCTCGTCTCGGCCGGTCGCCCGGTGAGCGTCGGCCTCGAGATGTACCCGTACACCGAGCAGGCGTGGCTCGACCGCTGGTCCAAGGGGCAGCTCACCGAAGACGGTTTTCTCGCCTTGTCGCGCTGGTACCGGAACTGGGGCTACAACTGGGGCTACTACCGCGACGTCTTCCTGTTCGCGAGGGACAGAGGCCTTCCCCTCGCGGGCGTGAATACGCCGCGGGACGTCGTCTCCGCGGTGCGCAAGAAGGGGTTCACGAACCTGACCCCCGAGGAGGCGGCCCACGTGCCGGCGCGCGTCGACATCGACAGCGCCGAGCATCGCAGGCTCTTCAAGGCTTTCTTCGGCGCCGACGCCGGCCTGCATGCCGGCCTCACGGAAGAGGCGCTCGACGGGATGTTCCGGGCGCAATGCACGTGGGACGCGACGATGGCCTTCAATGCCGCGAACGCTCTGAAGGCCGCTCCGCCGGCCGCCGTCCTCGTCGTCCTCGCCGGCTCGGGCCACGTCGCGTACGGCCTTGGCATCCAACGGCAGGCAGCAGCCTTCTTCGACGGGCCCGTGGCGTCCCTCATTCCGATCGAGGTCCCGGGAGAGAAAGGCGAAGCCGTTTCCGTCCGCGCCTCCTTTGCGGATTACCTCTGGGGCGTCCCCCGCGAAGCCGCGCCGCTCTACCCCGCGCTGGGCCTCTCGACGCGCGAGGGCAAGGAGGGCGAACCGCTCGCGGTCATCGACGTCGAGAAGGACTCGGTGGCGGCGGCGGCCGGCCTGAGAACCGGAGACCTCCTGCTCTCGTTCGACGGGCTCCCGGTGCCCGACAAGGAGGTGCTCGCGACCCTGCTCGCCGCGAAGCGCTGGGGCGATCGGGTGACGCTCGGCGTGCGCCGCGGCGGCCAGCCCGTCACGCTGACCGCCCGGTTTCGGCGCGCGCTTCCCGCGCCCTCGAAGGCGCCGTCTACTTCAGCCTCCCGATGATGTCGGTGATGCGCTTTTTCTGGTCCTCGGGGGCCGTGGCGAGCGCCTTCTGGTAGTTCTCGCGCGCGCCCTTCGCGTCACCTGACTTCTCGAGCCCCTCCGCGAGGCTGTCCCAGACGTTCCACGACTGCGGATGGTCCTTCGCGTTCTTGCGGAACATCTCGAGGGCCTCGGCGATCTTGTTGTCTCCGAGAAGCTGGTATCCGAGGTTGTTGACCTCCACCTCGGTTGCGAGCGACATCGCCTCGGCGCGCAGCGCAGCGGCGGTCTTCGCGTCGCCTTTCTTCTCGAGGAGCGCGGCCTTCGTGCGCAGGTTCACGAGGTTCTTCTGCATCGAGATGGACCGGTCCGCCCATGCCATCGCCTCGTCCGTCGTGATGTTGTTGCGAGCGCACCAGGCGGCCGCCCCGTTCCAGCCCTGCCAGGAGAAGCGTGGCAGGCCGCGCAACTGGTCGCGGATGCTCGCGAGCGTGACTTCCTTCGTGTCGACCGTAATCGGCACGGCGACGCGCAGTTTTTCCCAACGCAGGGCGAGAGCGGTCGCGTCGCCGGTGGGCTCGTCGAAAGTGAAGGCCAGCCGCTCGACGAAGTCCGCCGGCTCGGGCTTGACGCTCACGCGGGCGACGTCCTCCTTTTGGTCGTAGGTGAAGCTGCCCCAGGCTTTCGCCTGTGAGCTCAGAATCACCGTCCAGTCGCCTTCCGCCGGCAGCATGTGAAGGCCGTACGTGCCCGCGGGTACCGCCTTCCCGCCGAACGTGAACGGCGTCGAGGCGAAAAGCGTCGTGTTCTCGTTCGCGCCGGCGCGCCAGACGCCGCCATACGGCACGAGGGCGCCCCAGATCTTCCGCTTGTTCACCGCGGGCCGGTGATACGTGACTTTGAACTCGGTCAGCCCGACGGTCTGGCTGACGGACGCCTTCGGGCTGCCCTCCGGCAGGACGAGCTGCGGCTGGGCGGAGGCGGCTGGGGCGAACGCGAGAAA
>JBGPDK010000221.1:0-4535 GCA_041482235.1 Thermoanaerobaculia bacterium
CTCTACCGCCGGACTCTGGACCCGGCCGTGACCGACCTCCGTGCCCTTCTGGGCCCGGGGGTGTCCGAGACGACGGTCTGGTCCGCGATGAAGGCGGCGTTCGAGGGTTTCGTCGCGGGCCGCAAGGACGCGGAGCTGGCCGAGACGTTCTTCAACTCCGCGTCGCGCCGGATCTTCCACACGGTGGGCGTCGACTCGCGCGCCGAGTTCGTTTCCGCCGCTCCGGCCGCGCTTCCCGGCGCCGCCTCGGAGCTGCTCGTGACGTTCGACGGCGGGGCCGGGACCGAGGCCGCGCTCGAGGAGGCGCTTGCCGCGTTCCGGTTCTCCACGGACTGGGAAGACCTTGCGCGCGACGCCCGACACGCCGCGAGCCGTCTCGACGCGATGCTCGCCGAGGCCTGGGGCGCGCCGAGTTTCGACGCGCTCGACCTCCTCCGCCCCGTGTTCTTTCGAAGCAAGGGGGCCTATCTCGTGGGCCGCGTCCGCCGCGGGGACGAGGCGCGTCCCTTCGTGCTCGCCCTTCTCAACCCACGCGGCCGCATCGTCGTCGACGCGGTCCTCGCCGAGGAAGACGAAGCCTCGATCGTCTTCAGCTTCACGCGTTCGTACTTCCACGTGGAGTCTTCCCACCCCGCCGCCCTCGTGGCGTTCCTCAAGACGCTGATGCCCAAGAAGCCGGTCGCCGAGCTCTACACGGCGCTCGGGTTCAACAAGCACGGCAAGACCGAGCTGTACCGCGATCTTCTCCGGCACCTTGCGGGGTCCGAGGACCTTTTCGTCGAGGCGCCCGGCGTGGCCGGAATGGTCATGCTCGTCTTCACGCTCCCCTCCTACGACGTCGTCTTCAAGGTCATCCGCGACTCCTTCGCCCCGCCGAAAACGACAGAGCGGCAGGACGTCCTCGACAAGTACCGCCTCGTCTTCCACCACACGCGCGCGGGGCGCCTCGCGGACGTGCAGGAGTTCGAGCATCTCTCGTTCCCGGTCTCGCGCTTCGATCCAAGGCTCCTCGAGCGCCTCCTCGCCGGAGCGCCCAGGACCATCGAGGTGCGCGGAGGCGAGGTCGTCATCCACCATCTCTTCACCGAGAGGCGGCTCACGCCGCTCGACATCTTTCTCCGGGAGGCGGGACCCGAAGCGGCCCGGGCCGCCGCGATCGATTTCGGCGAGGCGATCCGCGACCTGGCGAAGGCGAACATCTTTCCCGGAGACATCCTTCCCAAGAACTTCGGCCTCACGCGCCACGGGCGCGTCGTCTTCTACGACTACGACGAAATCTGCTTCCTGACCGACGTGAACTTCCGGGAGCTGCCCGGCGGCAGTGACGAGGGAGACGAAAGCGCCGAGCCTCCGTTCTGGGTCGGGCCGGACGACGTCTTTCCCGAGGAGCTCTTCACGTTCATGGGGCTCCGCGGCCCGGCCCGGGAGGCTTTCCTCGAGCGCCATGCCGACCTTCTCGGCGTGCGGTTCTGGCTCGAGGCGCAGCGCCGAACGCGCGTGGGCGAGATCATCGACGTCTTCCCGTACGCGAGGGAGCGGCGTCTGAGTCCCGACGGCGTCTAAGTCCCGACGGCGTCTGACCCCGAAGGGGCGCCGGGAGGCCGGCGTGCGGCCCCCCGGCGCTCCGCCCGGACTACTCGATGACGCGAATGTTCCGTTTCGCGCACATCTCCTTCAGGACCTTCGGCCACACGGTGACGCTGACCTCCCCGAGGTGCGCCTTTCGGAGGAGAAGCATCAGGACTCGCGACTGGCCGATGCCCCCTCCGATCGAGAGCGGCAGCGTGCCGTTCGCGATGCCCTGGTGGTAGGGATACTTCAGGAAATGGAGCTGGTGCGTGAGCTCGAGCTGCTTCTTCAGCGTCTCGGCGTTCACGCGGACGCCCATCGACGAGAGCTCGTGCCGCCGCTTCGTGACCGGGTTCCACACGAGGATGTCGCCGTTCAGGCCGTGCATCGTCCGGCCGTCTTTCGTGTGCGTTTGCGTGACCCAGTCGTCGTAGTCCGCCGCGCGCATCTCGTGCGGGTATCCGTCCTTCAGCGTCCAGCCGATTCCGTAGATGAAGATCGCCGGGTGCTCCTTCAGGATCGCGTTCTCGCGCGCCTTGCGCGGCAGGTCCGGGAACTTGTCGAGGATGTCCTCGGCATGGAGGAAGGCGAGCTTCGCGGGCAGGCGCGGGAGCTTCCGTTTCTTCAGGTCCGGGAAGCTCTCGAGCGCGAAGTCCTCGGCGCCCACAATCACCTTCCAGATGCCCTCGACGGTCTTCGTGAGGAAATCGAGGCTGCGCTGCTCGGGCGTGATGACCTTCTCCCAGTCCCACTGGTCGACGTAGGCGCTGTGGTCGTGGTCGAGGAAGTAGTCCTTGCGGACCGCGCGCATGTCGGTGACGAGCCCTTCGCCGGGCTTCATCCCGAACTGCGCGAGCGCGACCCTCTTCCACTTCGTCGCCGCCTGAACGACCTGCGCCTCGATGGGGTGCTGGCCGTTGTCGTTCGCGATGTGGAACGTGACGGGGCCCCGCGATCCGTCGCGGTCGAGGTAGTCGTTCACGCCGCTCTCGGCGTCGACGATGAGGGGAACCTCCACCCGGATGAGATTCAGCTCGCGGCAGAGGCCGTCCTCGATATACCGCTTGACGGCCGTGATCGCCCGCTGCGTGTCCTTCGGGTCGAGGAGCGGCACGTAGTCGGTCGGCAGGATCTTCTCCAGCTCCCCGTAGTTGCCGATACCCGGTCCGGCGAGGTCCGCTTTCTTGTCGAGAACTTCGGTCTTGTGTTTCACCATGGTGATCCTTTCTTCACTCCCGTCCTGAGGGAAAAGGTGGGTCCTCGAGGCCTCCGCGGTCGACCGGTGCAGATGCATCAGGAGGGGTGGCCCGAGAGCCGTTCGCTATGATCTCCGCCCACGAAGGAGGTTCTTCCATGCCCAGCTCCAAGCCCAGGGTGCCCGCCACGGGAGCGAAGATCACGATCTCCGGAGGGAAGCTCCATGTTCCCGACCGGCCCATCGTTCCTTTCATCGAGGGTGATGGCACCGGGCCGGACATCTGGCGCGCGGCCGTGCGCGTCCTCGACGCGGCCGTCGAGAAGGCCTACGGCGGGAAGCGGAAGATCGAATGGATGGAGGTCTACGCGGGGCAGAAGGCCTTCGACAACCTCCAGACCTGGCTCCCGGACGAGACGGTCGACGCGTTTCGCGAGTACCTCGTCGGCATCAAGGGCCCCCTCACGACGCCGATCGGCGGCGGCATTCGGTCGCTCAACGTGGCGCTCCGGCAGGTCCTCGATCTCTACGTCTGCCTCCGCCCCGTGCGCTGGTTCAAGGGGGTTCCTTCTCCCGTCAAGCATCCCGAGAAGGTGAACATGGTGATCTTCCGGGAGAACACCGAGGACATCTACGCCGGCATCGAGTTCGCCGCCGGAACCGACGAGGCGAAGAAATTCGGCGCGTTCCTGAAGGAGAATTTCCCCACGCAGTACAAGAAGCTCCGCTTTCCCGAGACGACCGGCTTCGGCGTGAAGCCTGTCTCGCAGGGAGGCAGCGAGCGCCTCGTCCGCGCCGCGATCCAGTACGCGATCGCGCACAAGAGCAAGAGCGTCACGTTCGTCCACAAGGGCAACATCATGAAGTTCACGGAAGGCGCCTTCCGGAACTACGGCTACGCCCTCGCCGAGAGCGAGTTCAAGGGCCAGACCTACACGTGGGACCAGTGGGAAAGGACGAAGAAGGAGAAGGGCGAGGCCGCGGCGAACGACGAGCAGAAGGCGGCCCTGGCGGGCGGGAAAATCCTCGTCAAGGACGCGATCGCCGACATCACCCTCCAGCAGGTGCTCACGCGCCCGGAGGAGTTCGACGTCATCGCGACGCTGAACCTCAACGGCGACTACCTCTCGGATGCTCTCGCGGCCCAGGTCGGCGGCATCGGGATCGCGCCGGGCGGAAACGTCAATTACGTGACCGGCCATGCCATCTTCGAGGCGACGCACGGCACGGCGCCGAAGTACACGAACCTCGACAAGGTCAACCCGGGATCCGAAATCCTCTCGGGCGAGATGATGCTGCGGTACATGGGCTGGAACGAGGCCGCCGACCTCGTCCTCAAGGGCATGGACGGAGCGATCGGCGCCCGAACCGTCACGTACGACTTCGCGCGCCAGATGGAGGGCGCCACGGAAGTGAAGTGCAGCGGCTTCGGAGACGCGATCATCCAGCACATGGGGACGTGACCGTGAAGGCCCTCGTCCTCGGCGGCACGGGCACGGTCGGGTCGGAGGTCGCGCGGAACCTCCTCGCGAGACAGGTCGAGGTCCACATCCTCACGCGCAAAGCGGCACAGGCCAGGGCGCTCCCCGCCGGCGCGAAGGCCGTCACCGGCGATCTCCTCGACCCGAAGACGGTGCGCTCGGCCTTCACCGGCATGGACGGCGTCTTCCTCCTCAATGCCGTCAGCGCGACCGAGTGCCACGAGGGACTCATGGCCGTGAACGGAGCGTGTCTCGCGGGCGTGAAGCGGCTCGTCTACCTGTCGGTGCAC
>JBGPDK010000222.1:0-4454 GCA_041482235.1 Thermoanaerobaculia bacterium
GAAAAGTGCAACCGCGAAAGGATCGTGGATTCATCTTCCTCTCGCAGCTTGCCGCGTTCCTTTGCCTTCGAAAGGGATTGCGTGATGCGCTTGCGCCCTTTCGCGAGCAGCTCGTCGGTCGGCTCGCGGACGACGACCTCGAACCCGGCCTTCGCGCACACCTCGGCAATGCCCGAGCCCATCAGGCCGGCGCCGAGAATTCCAACTCTTCGAACGTCACTCACGACAGCGCCTCCACGACCAAAGCGATGCCCTGGCCCCCGCCGATGCAGGCCGACGCCAGGCCCCATCGCTTGCCGCGCCGGCGCAGCTCCTTGAGGAGAGTGAGCGTCAGCCGCGCGCCGCTCGCGCCCAGCGGGTGCCCGAGGGCGATCGCGCCGCCGTTCACGTTGAGCTTCGCGCGATCGATCGCCAGTTCCCTGATGACCCCGAGGATCTGGCCCGCGAACGCCTCGTTGATCTCGATGAGGTCCATGTCCGAGAGCGACTTCCCCGCCCTCGCGAGCGCCGCGCGGCAGGCCGAAACCGGTCCGAGGCCCATCTCGGCGGGATCGCAGCCCGTGACCGCCTCGGCCACGAGACGCCCGAGCGGGACGATCCCCCGGGCGCGGGCTTTCTCCTCGGTCGTCACGACCGCAGCCACGGCCCCGTCCACGATGCCCGACGCGTTGCCTGCCGTTACCATCCCGTCCTTGCCGAAGGCCGGCGGCAGCTTCGCGAGCCCTTCGGGCGTCGAGTCGGGAGTCAAATGGTCGTCCTCGGTCACGGTGACGGTCTTGCGGCCCTTCTTCGCCTCGACGGCGACGATCTCTTCCGCGAGCCGCCCCTTCGCGCGCGCGTCGGCGGCCTTCTTCTGACTCTCGAGCGCGAACGCGTCCTGCTCCTCGCGCGAGATGCCGTGGCGCCGGGCGACGTTGTCCGAGGTCTGCGCCATGGCGAGGCCCGGAACCGTGTCGAAAAGGCCGCTCATGAGGGAGTCCTCGAGCTTGCCCTGCCCGAGCCTGAGCCCGCTGCGAGCCCCGCGGATGACGAACGGAGCCTGGCTCATGTTCTCGGTGCCGCCCGCGAGCACGGCGTCCGTTTCCCCGAGAAGAATGCGCTGCTTCGCCTGTACGATCGCCTCGAACCCGGAGCCGCACAGGCGGTTCACCGTGAGAGCGGGGACCTCATTCGGCACTCCCGACCGCAGGCCGACATGGCGCGCGAGGTAAATGGCGTCGGGCGACGTCTGCATCACGTTCCCGAAGATCACGTGCCCGATCTCCCCGGGCTCGAAACGCGCGCGGCGCAAGGCTTCGCGGGAGGCGGCCACCGCGAGATCGGTGGCGGTGGTGTCCGCGAAGAGGCCGTTGTAATCGGCCATCGGCGTGCGGACTCCTTCGGCGAGAACGATCGAAGAGTTCATGGTGCTCACGGCTTGCGAGAGGCCGTCTTCGGGCCGTTTTTCTCGGGTTCGCCGATCAGCGGCTTGTCCACGGCATCCTGCGCGGCCGTGAGGCGCGCCCGGTAGGGGTCGAGCGTCTTCATGTTCGCGCGGACGGCATCCCTCTCACGCACTTTCGACTCCCGACGCACGCGCTCGGCCTCGGCCTCGAACTGCGACGTCTGCTCGGCAAGGAGCTTCCGGGAACCCTCGTCCGCCGCGTCCGCCCGGCGGTCCTTCAGGTCGGCCAACGTCTTCTCCAGCATCGCGAGAGCCGAGGCGTTCAGCCGCGCCGTCATCGTCGCGGCCTCGGCTTCGAGCACCTTCTCCTTCACCCAGAGGAACTCCTCGACGTTCACGCCGCGGGCGCCCGCCGCGGCAACGTCGGCGGGCACGGTGGTCAGGGGGTCGCCGGCCGGCGTGGCCCGGGTGCCGCGGAGGTCGAGGCGGACCCGGTCGAGGATCGACAGATACGCCTCCACCTGGGCAGGAGTCACCCTTCCGTCGGCCGGAGGCCGGTACACGTCGCGCGCTTCGGCCGCCCGGGACAAGGGCGCGCTGGCGGGAGTCCCGGGTCCGGCGTCCGGCGAGCCGCAGCCGGCGGATACGGTCGCGAAGATCGCCAGGAGTTCGGAAACGCGGCGGCGCACGCCCGGATGATAGCCGCGTGGTACGATTTTTCGTTCCATGCTGACGCAGGTCGGGAAGTACCAGATCATCGAGAAGATCGGTGTCGGCGGATTCGGCACCGTCTACAAGGGCCGGGATCCGTTCATCAAGCGGTCCGTGGCCATCAAGACCTGCCAGAGCGAGGATGAGGAGATCAAGAAGCGCTTCTTTCGCGAGGCCGAGTTCGCGGGCAACCTCCATCACCGGAACGTCACGACGATCTACGACTTCGGGGTCACCGACGACGGCACGCCCTATATCGTGCAGGAATTCCTGACCGGCGACGACCTCGACAAGGCGATCAAGAGGAAGGAGCCGCTCACCCTCGCGCGCAAGCTCCAGATCCTCATCGACGTCTGCGACGGGCTCGGCTACGCGCACGCGGCGGGCATCATCCACCGCGACGTCAAACCGTCGAACATCCGCATCCTCGAGGACGGGACCGTGAAGATCATGGACTTCGGCATCGCGAAATCCATGGTCTCCCCGTCGACGCTCACGCAGACGGGGATCACGCTCGGTACGGCCTCGTACCTCGCACCAGAGCAGATCCGCGGAGAGGATCTCGACCCCAGGACGGACATTTTCTCGCTCGGCGTCCTCGCCTACGAGATCGTGACCGGGCAGAAGCCTTTCACGGGCGACCACATCTCGACGGTCCTCTACAAGATCATGAACGAGATGCCCGCGCCGCCGAGCTCGCTCGACCCCGCGCTCCCGCGCGGCCTGGACGCGACCATCCTCAAGGCTCTCGAAAAGGACCGTACGAGGCGCTTTTCATCGTGTGCCGAGTTGCGCGCCGAGTGCGTGTCGCTTCTCCAGAACGTCCCCGACGGGCCCGCGTTTCAGATGCCCGTCACCGACATGGACAAAACGCTCGCGACACCTTCCGCCGGATTCCCGATCTCGGCCTCCGTGAAGCTTCGGGGGCTTGCTGCCGGCACGCCCCAGGGCGTCCTCGACACGCCGATTGGGTCGCCGGGCGCGCGGTCCGCGGCGGGAGGCGCCGCGGACGTGCACCTCCGCACGGAAGGCGGACGGGCGGCGCACGGCACCGAGCGCGAAGAGGGCGGCTCGGCCCTGAAAGTCTTCCTCGCCGCCGTCGTCCTCGTGGCCGTGGCGGGCGGCATCTGGTACCTCGCGCAGCAGCGGCGCCCGGCGGTCCCGGTCGCGCCCGCGCCCGCTCCCCTTCCGGCTGCTTCCACGTCCGGAACTCCCGCCACCGCCACCGCGGCGCCCGATACGACCTCGGCGGCCCCGGCGACCGCCGCGCCCCCCGCGAGCGCTTCGCCTTCGCCTCGCGAATCCGAGCCCGCACCAACCGCCGTGGCGGAGCCGGCCGCGGCAGTGAAGGTCCGGGACGCGGCGACGACGGCCGTCGTCACGTTCAAGTCGAACATCTACGCCGAGCTCTCGATCAACGGCAAGCGCCACCCGGCCAAACTTCCGGCGCCCGCCCGCGCGACTCTGAAGCCCGGACGGTATTCCGCCGTATTCGACGCGCCGGGATTCATGAAGATCACGAAGGAGTTCCAGATCCCCGCGGCCGACCCCAGGCCGGTCACACTGGTCGCCGAGTTTCCCGGCCGCGGGATCGTGACGGTCACCGTGCTCCCGGCGGGCGCGGAGGTCCGGATCGACCGCGCCTCGATCGGCGTCTCGACCGGCGGACCCATGAAGAAGGCGCTGCGCGCCGGCCCTCATGAAATCAGCGCGAGCCTCGCCGGGTACCAGACGTTCTCGAAGACGATCAGTGTCGAAGAGGACGTTTCCATCTCCCTCCCCCGTATCGAGCTGAAGAGGGAATAGCTAGAATCCTTCCCGTGAAGCGCATCTTCCTCTTCGGGGTCGCGGTGATCCTCCTGCTCGGTGCCCCGGCGCGCGCGCAGGAAGGCTCGGAATCGCTCGAAAAAGAGGCACGAAAAGCCGTCAACGCGGGCCAGTTCCGCAAGGCTGCGCTGAAGTTCGAGAGCGCCGCTTCGGCGGCGAGCGACCCGCAACGCCGCTCGCGCATGCTCGTCCAGGCCGCGTGGGCGCATTTCAACGACGGCAGGAAATCCGACGCACAGGAAGCGTTGCGCCGAGCTTTCACGGGCAGCCCCGACCTCGAGATCGTGGCCGACTTCTTCTCGCCCGAATTCGTCAAGCTCGCCGGCGAGGTGCGCTCGTCCGCGCTCGCCGCGAGGCCCCCTCCGGCGGCCGACATCGGCGAGTTGAAGCGCGTCGCGAGGGAGAAGCTCGCGGACGGCAACACCGACGACGTGATTCACGACCTCCTGTACAACGTGCCCCGCGAGAAGCTCGACGCCGAAGCGATCGACCTCCTGGCGCGGGCCTACGAGAGGCAGGGCAAGTTCACCGA
>JBGPDK010000223.1:0-4391 GCA_041482235.1 Thermoanaerobaculia bacterium
AGGCGATCTTCATGGCGGGGTAGTTCACCGCCCAGATGACGATGGATGTGAGAGCGGCGAGGACGGCGAGGGGTCGTCGCAGAGGCGCCGGCACGTTCTCACTCTCCCACAGGGCCTGCTATATTCCCACCGCTTCTGCGGCCCGCCGGCGGCACACGGCGTCCGGTCGAGACCCTGCGCGGAGGTCACCGAAAAGAAGACATGCTCGAAGCACAAGGACTTTCAAAGTCGTTTTTCGGAACGCCGGCGGTCACGGACGTCAGCTTCCGGGTCGAAAGCGGCGAGATTCTGGGCTTCCTCGGCCCGAACGGCGCCGGCAAGACCACCGCGATGCGGATGATCGCGGGCTTTCTCACCCCGACCGCCGGCCGCGTCACGCTTGCGGACGTGGACATCGCCGAAAAGCCGCTCCTGGCGAAGCGCTCGCTCGGGTACCTGCCCGAGACGCTCGCTCTCTACCCGGAGATGCGGGTGAGGGAGTACGTCGCCTTCCGGGCGGAGCTGTGCGGCGTGGCGGGCCGCGACGTGAAGGCGCGCGTCGACGAGGCGCTCGGGAAGTGCTTCGTGGACGACGTCGCGTCCAAGCCCATCGGCAACCTCTCGAAAGGGTATCGCCAGCGCGTCGGCCTCGCGGGGGCGCTCGTGCACAAGCCGAAGGTGCTCGTCCTCGACGAGCCGACCGTCGGCCTCGACCCGCGACAGATCGTGAAGGTCCGCGAGCTGATCCGAGACCTCAGAAAGGACCACACGATCCTCCTCTCGACCCACATCCTTCCCGAGGCCGAGCTCGTCTGCGACCGCATCCTCATCATCGACCGGGGGCGGATCGTGGCCTCGGGCACGCCCGAGACCCTTCGCCACCAGATGTCCCAGACGCCCAGCGTGACGGTCGCCCTGAAGGGCGAGGTGCCCGAGGCCGATGCCGTCTTTCGCCAGCTGCCCGGCGTCGCCGGCGCGTCGCGCATCGGCGCGGGCGGCGAAACGCGCGTCATGCTCGAAGGCGTGCCGGGCACCGACCTGCGGGAGTCCGTGTTCAAGGAGTCCGTCACCCGCGGCTGGACCGTCCTCGAGCTGACGCCGCGCCAGGCCTCGCTCGAGGACGTCTTCGTCCGCCTCGTTTCGCGCGACGCGGCCGTGGGGGTCGATACGCAGCCGGGAGTCGACCCGGACGCGCCGGCCGCGGCGGGCCCGCAGGTGCCGTCGTGAGGGCCTTCGTCGCGATCGTCAAGCGGGAATTCTTCTCGTACTTCGTCTCGCCGCTCGGGTATCTCGTGCTCACCTCGTTTCTGCTCGTGAGCGGATGGGTGTTCATGGTGCTCGTCGGGGCGCTCAACGCGCCGGAGACTCCCCGAATGGCTCTCATGTCCACGTTCTTCACAAACGTGTTCCAGTGGATCTTCCTGATGCTCGTTTCGGCGATCATCGCGATGCGCCTGCTCACCGAAGAGCGCAAGTCCGGTTCCATCGAGACTCTTCTCACCGCGCCCGTGTCCGAGGCGACCGTCGTGGCGGCGAAGTTCACCGGAGCCTGGTGCTTCTTCCTGTTCCTGTTCGTGCCGACCGCGATCTACCCGCTCCTGCTCTCCCGCTTCGGAGGGCTCGACCCCGGCCCGGTTCTCGCGGGCTATCTCGGGATCGCGCTCATCGGCGCGCTCTTCATCTCCGCGGGGACGTTCGCGTCCGCCCTGACGAAGAACCAGATCGTCGCCGCCATCCTCGCCTTCGTCCTCATTCTCGGCACCTTCATCATCGGCGTCGCGCGCGACTTCCTGCCGTTCCCCGAGGCGCGCGACGCCCTGTCGTATCTGAACATCCTCGAGCACATGGACGACTTCTCCCGGGGAATCGTGGACACCCGCCGCATCCTCTACGTCGTCTCGACGGTCGTCTTCTTCCTCTTCCTCTCCACGCGCGCCCTCGAAGCGAACAAGGCACGCTGAGATGGACGCGAGAGAGCCGCCCTCCCGTTCGACCTATCGCGCGACGCTCGCGGTCTCCATCGTCCTCGGCCTCGGGATTCTCGTCCTCGTGAACTACATCGGCTCGCGGCGCTACGCGCGCTTCGACTGGACGACGACCGGCCGTTACTCGCTCTCCGAGAAGACTCTCAATGTCCTCAGGGATCTCAAGACTCCCGTGACGGTCACCGTTTTCATGACGCCCGAACGCACGCCGCTCTACGCGGAGCTCGACGAGCTTCTCAAGCGCTACAAGGCGAAGAGCCCGATGCTCACCGTCGAGACGCTCGACCCGACGCGCAACCCCGCGCGCGCGAAGCCTTTCGCCGAGGAGACGGGGGTGAGGAATTTCGCCGTCGTCTTCCGGGCGGGCGAGAAGAAGAAGATCGTCACCGAGGACCGCATCGTCGAGTACGACTACGGGCGCGCCCGCATGGGCGGGGAGCCGTCGGTCAAGAACTTTCGCGGCGAGCAGGAGTTCACGTCCGCGATCCTCAGCGTCACGCAGGCCAAGGCCCCGAAGGTGCTCTTCACGTCCGGGCACGGCGAACGCAGGTTCGACGCGGCGCGGAGTCGCGAAGGCTTCTCCGAGGTCGCCGAGTCGCTCAAGGCCGACAACTGCACCGTCGAGGAATGGGCCACGCTCGGCGCGGCCGCGGTTCCGGAGGGCGCCGACCTCGTGGTCGTCGCGGGGCCGCGCACGCCCTTCACCGAGAGCGAGCGCGACGTCCTGAAGAAGTATCTCGACGCCGGCGGCCGCGCCCTGTTCTTCCTCGACGTCGAATTCCCGCAGGGGGCGCCGAGCACGCTGTCCGACTTCGGACTGGGCCCTCTTCTCGCACCGCTGGGCCTGACGCTCGACAGCGACGTCGTGGTGGACCCGAAGAACGCGCTCCCCATGATGGGAGCCGAAACGGTCTTCGCGAAGTCCTTCCGGAGCCATCCCATCACGAAGCTCCTCGCGGGCATGCCCGTCGTCTTCCCGCTCGCGCGTTCGGTGAGCGCGGCTGCCGCGCCCGTTCCGGGCTGGAAGGTGACGCCGCTCGTCGAGACCTCGCCCGAGGGCTGGGGCGAGACGAACCTCAAGGATCTCGAGAAGTCGGGCCTGCCCCGGAAGGACGACAAGGACATCAAGGGTCCGGTCTCCCTGGCCGCGGCGGTCGAAGCGGACGAGCCCCGCCAGACCGTGCCCGATGGGGGCGCGAAGGGCGGAGACGCGCCGAAGAAGAAAGCCCGCGCCGTCGTCTTCGGCGACGCGGACTGGGCGTCCAACGCGGGCATCGCGAATGCCGCGAACCGGCTGCTCCTGTCCTCCGCCGTGAACTGGGCGCTCGAGCGGGAATCTCTCGTCGCGATCCCCCCGAAGAACGCCGATCAGGTCGCCGTGACGCTCACGCGCCGCGACATGGGCCAGGTCGCGCTCGTCGTGCTCCTTCTCCTGCCGCTCGCGTCCATCGCGATGGGCATCGCGATCTGGGTCCGCCGGCGCGCGTAGCCGTGACATGCCGACGAAGAAGCTCCTCGTCCTGACCGGCGCCTTCCTCGCGCTCCTCGCGTTCGTGGTCTTCTTCGAGCGCAAGCAGCCGACGTCCGAGGAGCGCGCGAAGTCGGCGAAGCGGCTGGCGGATGTGAACGTCGAGGAAGTGGTTTCAGTCCTCCTCGAGCGCCCCGGCCTTCCGAACGTCGAGCTTTTCCGCCTCGAGAAAAACCGCTGGACGCTGAAAAGCGAGCCCGCGGGCCCGGCGGACGGGTTTTCGGCCGAGAACCTCGTGAGCGACCTCGGGCGGCTCGACGTCGTCGGTGAGGTGCGGACGGACGTCGATCCGAAGGAGTTCGGCCTCGACGAGCCGAAGGCGAAGATCACTCTGCGCCTCCGGGACAAGTCCACGAGGACCTTCACCTTCGGGCAGCCCATTCCCGGGACGGACGCGACCGCGGCCGCCGAGGGAGCGCGCTTCGGAGCCGTGCGGGCGGCGCCGCTCGCGGCCCTGACGAAGCCGGTCGACGAGTATCGAAGCCGGTCCCTTTTCGAAACGCCGACCGCCGAGATCACCCGCCTCACCGTCACGAAAGGCCCGAACACCGTCGTCGTGGCGCGGGCGCCGAAGCCGGACCGCGCGGCGGGCGGCTGGACGATGGAGAAGCCCGTCGCGGATCTCGCGTCGGACGCGTTTGTCGACCGGCTGCTGGGCGACCTCGCGAGCGAGCGCATCTCCGAGTTCCCGAGCATCGCCGCGGCCGAGCTCGCCCGCGTCGGCCTCGCTCCGGCGTGGGCCACGCTGAAGGTGGAGAAGGGAGAGGAGGTCGTCGCCACGATCGCCTTCGGATCCGCGAAGGCGGACGCGACCGGGAAGATCTACGCGAAGGTGGGGAACGTCATCGCCGTCGTGGGCGACCGGGTGCGCGAAGAGCTCGACAAGGAGGTGTCGGCAT
>JBGPDK010000224.1:0-4360 GCA_041482235.1 Thermoanaerobaculia bacterium
CCGGCGCGAGGACGACGCGGATGTCCGGCCCCGGCGCGTCGAGGCCCACCAGCTCCATTACGCTCGCGACCCACGGATGCGGCCCGGCGGCGAGGCTGTTCGCGGACGCGGGCAGGCCGGGCTGGGGCTCGATGACGAGACGTGTGGGCTCAGCCGCCTCGAGGGGCGAAACGGCGAGAAGGGCGGCGAGGATCAGGGACTTCCAGATGGCCGATTCTCGCGCACGGCGGTTGACCGCCTCTCGTCACCGAGCCTAACGTCCGCGCGTGGACAAGTTGCCACGGCGCGTCCTTGCCGCGCGGATCATCGCGGTCGCCGCCGACGCCGTTCAGCTCGGCCTCATGCCGCTCTTCGCCGCCGGCGCGCCCACGGGCTTCGACGCCGCCCTCGACATCGCGGTCGGAGCCGCGATGGTCGCTCTCCTGGGCTGGCACTGGGCCTTCCTTCCGGCTTTCGCCGTCGAGCTCTTTCCGGTCGTCGACCTCGCCCCCACCTGGACGATCGCGGTGTTCCTCGCCACCCGGCGAAGGGGTCCAGGCGCCTCCTCCCAGCCGAGCGTCTCGATCGAGCCCCCGCTCCTGCCTCCGGCTCAGCGTCGCTGAACTCCTCCTCCGAGACGCGGCCGGGGCGCGACCCACGTCACAATCCCCCGATGCCTGCGCCCCCCGACCCCTCGGTCAAGCGCCTGCTGCCGTGGATGGTCGCGGTGGCGTTTCTGATGGAGTCGCTCGACACGACGATCCTGAACACCGCCGTCCCGACGGTCGCCGAGGCGCTTCACGTGGTGCCTCTCAGCATGAAATCGGTCCTGTCGAGCTACACGCTGAGCCTCGCCGTCTTCATCCCGGTCAGCGGATGGATGGCGGACCGGTTCGGGACGCGCCGCGTCTTCGCGTCCGCGATCGCCCTCTTCACGTTCGGGTCGCTCCTGTGCGGACTCGCCACGAACATCCACGTCCTCGTCGCCTGCCGCATCCTGCAGGGCATGGGCGGCGCGCTGATGGTGCCCGTCGGCCGGCTCACCATCGTGCGCACGTTCGAGAGGTCCGAGCTGGTGCGCGCGATGAGCTTCGTGACGATCCCCGCGCTCATCGGCCCGATGCTCGGGCCGGTGGCCGGCGGGCTCATCGTGGGCTACTTCCACTGGCGCGTGATCTTCTTCGTCAACCTGCCGATCGGCCTCCTCGGCCTCGCGCTCGTCCGCCGCCGCTTTCCGGACTATCACGCCGATCGGGTCGACAAGCTCGACATCCTCGGCGGAGTCCTCTTCGGCTCCGGCATCGGCCTCCTCTCCTACATTCTCGAGGTCTTCGGCGAGCACACCCTGGGCACCGGCGCGATCCTCGGCCTCTTCGCGCTCTCGATCGTTCTCCTCGCGAGCTACTTCCGGCACGCCATCGCCGCCGCGTATCCCCTCCTCCGGCTCGCCCTCTTCCGCATCCGGACGTTTCGGTCTGCCGTGATCGGCAGCTTCATCACGCGGCTCGGCGCCGGCGGAATTCCGTTCCTCCTCCCGCTCCTCTATCAGGTCGGCCTCGGCTACACGCCCGTGCAGTCGGCCTTCCTGCTGATGCCCCAGTCGATTGCCGCGATGGGGATCAGGGCGGCGATGACGCACATCCTCAAGCGCTTTGGCTACCGGCGCGTGCTCCTCGCGAACACGATCGTGATGGGCGGCGCCATCGCGCTCTTCGCGACGATCGGCTCCGGCACGCCCGTCGCCCTCATCGTCGTCCTCGCGCTGCTCTTCGGCGCCGCGGCCTCCCTGCAGTACACCAGCATGAACACGCTCGGCTACGCAGACATCGCCGAGCCCGACGCCAGCATGGCGAGCACGATCGCCAGCACCATGCAGCAGATGTCGCTGAGCTTCGGCGTCGCGGCCGCGTCGCTCGCGACGGCGATCTTCATTCCCGACCGGTTCCGGTCACACCCCGGCGAGCTGCTCCACGGCATTCATCGCGCCCTTCTCGTGCTCGGCGCGATGACCGTCGTCTCGGCCCTCGTTTTCCGCGAGCTGAAGCCGGGAGACGGCGACAACGTGAGCCAGCACGGGGAGGCAGCGCATGGGGAGTGAGCGACCCGAAGCAGCTATCGAAGCCCCGCAAGGGCGCGCAGCCGCTCGTGAATCCGCACCATGGCGAGCGTGTCGCGCTCGCAGTAGCGGAGAAGGTCGCGCCGGAGCGCCAGCCGTTCCGGGGAGCTGAAAGCGCCCGCGCCGAGGAGAAGCGCCTCGAGGGCCGTCGAGGCGATGCTGCCGTCCTGGATCTCCAGGTCTTCGTAGCCGAGCCCGGGCACGAGAGCAGGCAAGACGTCCTTGAGGCTGAAGCTGCCGCCGAAGTCCGGGTGGTAGACATGGTCGCGCACGATCGGGAGCAGATCCCGGATCCGTCCGGAGAGCGCCGTCAGGTCCGCGCGAAGATGCGGAAGGGAATCCGCAAGAGCGTCAATGCACCCCCGCTCGAACGGCGCGTGGTACACGAGCACGGTCCTGGCTTCCGCGCAGGCTTTGAGAACCGCGCCGGCGAACTCCACCCGTGGGTCGTAAGGTCCCTCCGACAGCCAGGCATGGTGCTCCAGGCCGCCGCGTTTGAGGACGTGGCAACTGAACTGCACCGGCACCTGCCCGTAGGGACGGCATCCCGGCCACACCGGAATCGCGGGGCTGACGGTTTCGAAGTCGAGGTAGGCGATCGGCGGCCTGAGCGCGGCAAGCTCGGGCTGGAGGCCGCGCTCGACGATGACCTCGCTCGCCTTGATGCTTCGGATCTGCCGATCCACGGGTCCCGAAACGGCGAAGCCGGGCGGGAGATCGTGGAGAGTCTCGATGCCGTCCGCCAAAAGCTCGACGACCTTGCTCGCGCGGATCTTGTAGAGCGTGCTCACATGGTGATCGGGGAGCGGCGGCCGGCATCGCTCGACGAACGGACAGGCGTAGGGCGATTTGCAATGGGGCCCCGTGAGCGCGTCGGGCAGCGGGCCGGCCAGCGCCGCCGCCAGCGAAGCGATCCGCTTCGGCACGTCGCGAAGAGCGGGCCGCGCGAGGGACGTCACGTTCTCGCGCACGAACAGGTTCGAGAGGTCCGGGTGGCGACACGCGCGGTTGAGGTGCATGACCTCCGCGCGCTTCACCTTGAGCCCGGCACGGCGGACGACGTGCATCTGGACCGCCACGTCCGGCAGGTGCTCCTTCTTCACATCGAGAGTCGATTTGACCTCGACCAGTACAAACCCGTCGTCCCGCCGCTCGAGGATGTCCACCGCCACGAATACGCCGTCCTCGAGAAAGCTCGCCTCGTAGACGGCGGGCGCTCCCTCGGCGAGGGCCCTGGCCGTCGCGGCGACCCTGCCCTCGAGGTCGTGATACGGAAGATCGATGAGCACGCCGCCGGGAACCTGCGCGCGTGCCAGCTCACCGATCCGCTGGCCTCGGGTGAGAATCGCCTGCAGCCAGTCGTCGGCCATCAGTTCCGGCGCCTCGGGCTCGTAGACTTTCCACCAGAGCATCTTCGGGCACTGCAGACCGGACATGTATCGGGACTTGGAGAGCCGCTGAGCGGCTTCCTCCGTTTCCGGAGGCCGCGCACTCACGACTTCAGCTGTTTCCACTCCCTCACAGGCTGCCCGTGGGGGCACGTCCTCCGCAATGATGCAAACGGACCTGTCAGGGCTTCGCGCCTCCGACCCACAAGCTCTTCGGCAGCAGGCAGTGGACGCTCTTTTTCGCGTCGGACATGTCGCCGAGGCGGCAGTCCATCGCGAGGCTCGCGAGGCCGTAGGCGTCGAGGCGCGTGAGACCTTTCTTCTCCTGCAGGAGGCCGATCATCGCCATCGAGGCCGTGTCCATCGCCTTGTTGAGGTCGGGGTCGGTTCCGGTCGTCACGAACTCGGCCGGCGTCTCGGCAACGGGGCGCGGCGGGAGGCTCTTCTGCTTGCCCGGGTCTGCGACCATGCAGTAGACGCCCTTCAGGATGTTGACGACCTCCGAGACGCGGCAGTCGGCGAGCGTCGCCATCGCGGCGGCCGCCTTGTCGGGCGTCGCGCGCTTCTCCTCGACGAGGAACTTGACCGTCTCGGCCCTGAGGATCTCGAGGGCCTTGTTGAGGTCCTTGTCGTAGCCCATCGTGATCCACGCCTCCTTCATGCGGATGCGGGGCCACTCCAGCGGCTTGCCCTTCACGACGTCGATCGTGACGTTGAACTCCTTGAACGCGGTCTCGAGCGCCGTGAGGTTCACCTCGCCGTTCCCCTGCGCGGCGTGCGAGTCGCCCGACCAGAGGAGCGCGCCCGGCACGAAGACGGGCACATAGAGCGTCGTGCCCTCGGTCAGCTCGCGGATGTCCATGTTCCCCGCGTACGG
>JBGPDK010000225.1:0-4259 GCA_041482235.1 Thermoanaerobaculia bacterium
AAATTCACCAGGAAGCTGTTCCTGGACATGATCGAGGCCGCCCGTGGATTGAGCCGGGAGCCGCGCACCTACTGGACCGACCAGCTCAACAACCATGACAGCATCGCGGGCTACTCCTCGCTGGGCGAGGAGATCTGGAGTCAAACGAAGGGAGAGATCGACGCCTTCGTTCAGTGCGTGGGTACCGCAGCTTCCTCTCGTGGAGTCGCCACCGTGCTGAAGCGATACAACCCGAGTATCAGGATCGTCGGCGTCGAGCCCGCAGAATCCTCGGTGTTGCTGGGAGGTCAGGCCGGGCCTCACAAGATCGAAGGCATTGGGATTGGCTACACGCCTCCGCTCTGGGAGCCGGCCCTCGTGGACGACATCCTGGCGGTCAGTACAGACGACGCGGAGGAAATGGCGAGGCGCCTCGCGCGGGAGGAGGCTCTCTTCGCGGGGACGTCTTCGGGAGCAAACGTCGTCGCCGCGATTCAAGTGGCGGAGCGGCTGGGGCCAGGCGCAAAGGTGGTCACGCTGATGATCGACTCGGGCCTGAAGTACCTGAGCACCGATGTGCACCGGAGAACTTGGACCATGTCGGCAAAGCCAAGAATCGCCTTGACTGGCCGGGCGTGCAGGCCTACCTGAGCCCGAGCTTCCTGCGTGCGGTGGACAGCCGGTTGTCGATCGCCTCCTGCCGCATCGCGCCCTGGAAGCCGCCCGCGCCGGCGGCGGCGTTCGCGCCCTCCCGGAGCGTCGCGCGCATGAGAGTGAGGGCTTCCCGCGCGACGTCCATGCCCGCGCGTTCGGCCTCCGACGTCCCGCCCGTACACGCCGACTCGGCGCTCGAGATCGCGGAGGAGACGCGGCTCTCGGCGTCGCTCCATTTCGAGGAGTCGACCGGCATCGAGAGGAGAAGACGTGTGGCCTCGGCCAGCGAGCCGTTTGCGCTCTCGGCGGCCATCAGGCAGCCCGGGGCGCGAGACGTCGCGGCGCCGGCGGACACGACTGGAGTGGCGTCTTTCGGGGCCCTTCGGTAGAACCACACGGCGAGAGCGATCGCCGCGGCGACGATCAGGAGCTTGCGCATGCGACCTCCGTGAACGCCATCAGCGTAACACGCGCTGAGTGACAATCCGGGCGTGATCGAGGTCCGGTCCGGGCGTTTCGCGGTCGTCGGCGACCTCCAGCGCACCTCGCGCGCGGAATTCTGGAAGGAGTCGAATCCCGAGGAGAGTCGTCGCCTCGTCGAGGAGATCGCGGCGCGGGGCCCGGACTTCGTCGTCGGGCTCGGCGACCTCGTTTTCCAGGGATCGTCGCGCCGGGACTGGGAGCGGTTCGACGCGTTGACGGCGCCGCTCCGCGCCGCCGGGGTGCCGATCCTCCCGGTCCTCGGGAATCACGAGTACTGGGCGCGCCGGGGTCCCGCCTTGCGGAACGTCTTCGCGCGCTTTCCGCGCCTCGCCGCGAGCCGCTGGTACGCCGAGACGTACGGCTCCCTTCGGCTCGTGTTCCTCGACTCGAACGAGCGCGCCCTCGGCGCGGCGGCGTGGCGCGAGGAGGCCGGCTGGCTCGACGCCGAACTCGCGCGGGCCGATGCGGAGGAGGCCGTGAAGGGCGTCGCCGTCTTCGGCCACCATCCGCCGTACACGAACAGCACGGTCACGGGCGACGAGCTCCACGTGCGGCGGGCGTTCGTGCCGCCCTTCTCCGCGGCGAAGAAGACGATCGCCATGGTCTGCGGGCACGTCCACAGTTACGAGCATTTCATTCGCGGCGGAAAGACGTTCCTCGTCGCGGGCGGCGGCGGAGGCCCGCGCGTGCGGCTCGCCCGCGGCGCGTCCCGCCGGCACGCGGACGACGTGTTTGACGGGCCGGAGGTGCGCCACTTCCACTTCCTGCTGTGCACTCCCGCCGCGGCCGGCCTCGAGGTCGAAGTCGTGGGGCTCGAGAAGGGCGGAGGCACATTCCTCTCTCTGACACGGTTCGCGCTCGCGTGGCCGCCCTGAGAGCGAGCGCGAGGAGCCGGATCCGACCTTGTAGACTGTCGATCGTGGAGACGACCTTCGACGCGGACTACGCCATCGTGGGCTCGGGTTTCGGCGGGAGCGTGAGCGCGCTGAGGCTCTCCGAGAAGGGTTACCGGGTTCTCGTTCTCGAAAAGGGAACGCGCTTCGCCGCCTCCGACTTTCCGAAGTCGAACTGGAATGTGAGGCGGTGGCTCTGGCTGCCTTCGGCAGGCTGCCGCGGCATCTTCAAGATGACGTTCCTCCCGCACGTGACGGCGCTCTCGGGCGTGGGCGTGGGCGGCGGGTCGCTCGTCTACGCGAACACGCTCCCCGTGCCGGGCGACGACTTCTTCTCCGCGCCGTCATGGGGGGACCTCGCCGAGTGGAAGCGCGAGCTGCTGCCCCACTACGCGACCGCCAAGCGAATGCTCGGGGCAACGCCCGTGCCGTTCACGACGCTGCCCGACGAAGTTCTCCGCGAGGTGGGGAAGGACATCGGCCGCGAGAGCTCCTGGACACCCACCGACGTCGCCGTGTACTTCGGCGAGTCCGGCGTGAAGGTGCCCGATCCCTACTTCGGCGGTGAGGGGCCGGAGCGCTCCGGCTGCACGCGCTGCGGCGGCTGCATGGTCGGCTGCCGGCACGACGCGAAAAACACGCTCGACAAGAACTACCTGTGGCTCGCCGAGAAGCGCGGCGCGAAAGTCGAGGCCGACACCGAGGTCACCTGGGTGAACCCGCGCGAAGGAGGTGGCTTCGAGATCACGGCACGGACGGGGCGTTCGCTTTTTCCGTTCCTCCGGAAGACGAGGACGATCTCGGCGCGGAACGTCGTCTTCGCGGGAGGCGTCCTCGGCACGGTGGAGCTCCTGCTGAAGCTGAAGGAAAGCCCCGCCGGCCTCCCGAAGATCTCCGACCGCCTCGGCGACTTCGTGCGCACGAACTCCGAGGTCCTCATGGGCGTCGTGACGGAGCGGCGCGACGTGGACCTGTCGGAGGGGATCGCGATCGGCTCGATCCTGAAGACGGACGAGCATTCGCACCTCGAGCCCGTGCGCTATCCGAAAGGCTCGGGCTTCTTCCGCCCGCTCGCGATGCCGCATGCTCCGGGCGACACCGTCGGCACGCGCCTCCTGAACGCGGGCGCGATGTTCGTGAAGAAGCCGTGGGCCACGCTGAAGGCGGCGTTCGTGCCGGACTGGGCGAAGTACACGATGATCCTCCTCTACATGCGGACCTCCGAGGGGACGCTTCGCATGAAGCTGGGCCGCGGCATTCGCACGCTGTATCGCCGCGGCCTCACGACGGGAGCCGGAAGCGGACCGCAGGCGAAGGCGTGGGTGCCGGAGGCGACCGAGCTCGCGCGCCGCATCGAGAAGAAGCTCGACGGCTACACGGAGAGCCTCGCGACCGAGACGCTGCTCGGCATTCCGACGACCGCGCACATCCTCGGCGGCTGCTGCATGGGGTCATCGCCGGCGAGCGGCGTCATCGACGAGAGGCACCGCGTCTTCGGATACGAGGGCCTCTACGTCATCGACGGCTCGGCCATCTCGGCGAATCCGGGCGTGAATCCCTCCCTCACGATCACGGCGCTCGCCGAGCGCGCGATGAGCCACGTCGCCGCGGCGGACGCGACGGCCGGGGCCACGCGCGCCGCCTGAGACGGCCCGCTACGCCTGCGTCCTCTCCTGACGCTTCAAGCTCCACATGATGAGGATGAAGGCCACGATCGCGACGTCGAGAAGCTCGAAGCCCACCCAGAACTGCCCGAACACGATCTTGCCGATGCCGAAGAGGGCCGTGTAGACGAGGATGATGCCGAGGATCCAGTTCACGAACGACATGGCCCCGCCGGGGATGGGCTCGCGTCCGAACCCGAGCCGTCGCGAAACCGTCTCCCACCCGGGACCGCCGGGGCGCACGCGCAGGTAGAACGCGTCGAGCGTCTCGTCGGAGACGGGCTTCGTCAGGAACGTGACGAGGACCCACACGGCGGTCGTGATCACGACCGTGAGCAGCATGACGATCGCCTGGATGCGGAACTCCTCCGCGCCGTAGCCCGGGTGGTCCCTCGGGAGCGGGTTCCTGATCAGCATGAGGCTCGTCACGGAGACGACCATCGAAGCGAGCATCGCGGAGATCTCGCTCCACGCGTTGATGCGCCACCAGTACCAGCGGAGGATGAGAACGAGGCCCGTGCCGCTCCCGAGCGCGAGGAGGAATCGCCATGCGCCCTCGATCGTCGAGAGATTCAGCGTGACCACG
>JBGPDK010000226.1:0-4122 GCA_041482235.1 Thermoanaerobaculia bacterium
ATGCGGCGGCCGAGCGTCACGGGCGTGTCCTGATACGGGAAATTCTCGCCGCCCATGAGGTTCACGCGCGTGAGGAACTCGTTCGCGCTGTAGACCTGCCCGGCGAACTCGCCCGGAATGCCGAGAAACGCCGGGGCGCCCGCGCCGGTCCCCACGAAGACCGCGTCGAAGCCGCGCTCCCCGAGAAGCTGAGGGATCGTGAACGTCTTCCCGATGACCTTGTTCGTCTCGAAGCGGACGCCCATGTCCTCGAGCTGCTTCACCTCGCGGTCGATGATGTTGCGCGGCAGCCGGAAGGACGGGATCCCGTATCGCAGGACTCCGCCGATGACGTGAAGCGCCTCGAAGATCGTGACCTCCGCGCCGTCGCGCGCGAGGTCGCCCGCGCACGCGAGGCCGGCGGGGCCGGAGCCCACGACCGCGACCTTGCCGATCGACACGGCCGGTCGCGGAGGCGGGGCGGTGACGGGCGCGTGGTCGCCCACGAAGCGTTCGAGCCGGCCGATGGCGACCGGCTCCATCTTCTTGATGAGGATGCACTGCGCCTCGCACTGGCTTTCCTGCGGACAGACGCGGCCGCACACGGACGGGAAGTGGTTCGTCTCGCGGATGACCGCGGCGGCGCCCGCGAGGTCGCGGACGAGGAGGTGCCGGATGAAGCGCGGGATGTCGATGGCGACCGGGCAGCCCTGGATGCAGGAGGGCCTCAGGCACTGGATGCAGCGCTCGGCCTCCGCGAGCGCGTTGGCCATCGTGTAGCCGAGGTTCACCTCGAGGAAGTTGCGGGCGCGCTCCTCGGC
Source organism: Thermoanaerobaculia bacterium (assembly GCA_041482235.1). Classification (GTDB taxonomy): domain Bacteria; phylum Acidobacteriota; class Thermoanaerobaculia; order UBA5066; family UBA5066; genus Fen-183. Next base: position 801 of record JBGPDK010000226.1, read on the forward strand.
GTTCCGCTCGGCCATGGGCGTGGCATGCGGCACCACGTCCTTCAGCTTCTTGTAGTTGCGCTTCTCTTCCTCGAAAAGTGCCTTCTCGAGGTTGCATGTGTGCGCGAAATCCTCGTTCGCGCGTGTCTCCTGGGCCTTGAAGCGCTGCTGGCGCAGCATGAGCTCGTCGAAGTCGATCTTGTGCGCGTCGAAATCGGGTCCCTCCACGCACGCGAACTTGATCTCGCCGTCGACCGAGACGCGGCACGAGCCGCACATCCCGGTGCCGTCCACCATGATCGCGTTCAGGCTCACGGCCGTCGGCACGCCTCGCGCGCGCGTGACCTCGGTGCAGGCGCGCATCATCGGGAGCGGGCCAATCGCCACCACCTCGTCGACCTTCTCGCGCGACAGGACGTCCTCGAGCGCGGCCGTGACGAATCCCGGCCGGCCGTACGTGCCGTCGTCGGTGCAGACGATCAGCTCGTCGCAGTGCTTCTTGAACCGGTCCTCCCAGAACACGAGATTCTTCGAGCGGAATCCGATGATTCCCGTGACGCGGTTGCCGGCCTCCTTGAAGGCGCGGAGCTGGGGAAACACCGGCGCGACCCCGAGGCCGCCGCCGACGAGGACGACGTGCCCGACCTTGTTCACGTGGCTCGGCATCCCGAGGGGTCCGACGAAGTCGAGAAACGTGTCGCCTTCCTTGTATGCGGCCATCATCTCGCGCGTCGTCTTGCCGATCGCCTGGATGACGATCGTCACGGTGCCCCACTCGCGGTCGTAGTCGGCCACGGTCAGGGGGATTCGCTCTCCCCCCTCGCGCAGGCGCAGCATGACGAAGTGCCCCGGCTGGGCCGCGCGGGCCACGTCGGGTGCGTAGACGTCCCATAGAAAGGTCGAATCTGAAAACTGGTGGCGTCGGACGATCTCGTACATGGCCGCCGATTCTCCGGGTTGCAGGGGTCCGCGGCTATGGTGCAAACCCATCAGCGGCCCAACGCACTCCCCCGGGGGATCTTACGCGCGCGCGGCCCGCAGAATCCGGGGCACGACCATCAGGGCCGCGCCATAGAGGACGAATGTCGCGACGAGCGTGCTCGGGTGCCCGCTCGGGAGGTCTTCGAGGAGCAGCTTGAGCCCGGCGGCCGCGAGCACTGGATAGGCGAGACGCGAGAGGGGGGAGAGCGTCGGGAGGCGCCGGCACGAGGCGAGCAACACCGCGGCCGCGGCCAGGACGGCGCCGCGCGCCGCGGCGGTGCGGCCCGGGTCTCCGTCGCGAGCGACGAGGAGCGCCAGTCCGCGCACGGCGAGCGCGCCGGCCCCCGCGATCGAGACGCACGCGAGCGCGAACATCGCCCCGCGCGCGGCACGCCCTCCGCCGCCCGCCCGCACGCGGCGCGCGAGGAGCGCCGTCGCCGCAGCCGAGAGAACGAGAACGACGAGGGAGTCCGGGGCCGGCATCCCGGCGACGGGCGAACCGAGGAAGGCGTGACGGGCGAACCCGGCCAGCCCGGAGGCGACCGCCGCCGTGAGGAGCAGGATCGCACCATACGCCGGAGCCATCGAGCCGACGGTGCGGGCCGGCGCGACGGCCGCCGCGAACCCGGCGAGGCCCCAGACGAGGGAGGGTGGAAGGCCCGCCAATGGAGTGAGCCGCGAGACCGCAAAGACCATGAGAAAGAGAGCCGCTCCCAGCTGAACGGCCTCGAAGGCCTCGGGCGTCCCCGCGCGCCCGAACGAGCGCCGAACCATCCCCGCAAGAGGAGCGGCGAAGAGCGCGAGAGCGAGCGCGAGGACGGCGCCCCGGGAGAGGCCTGCGTATGCCTCGGGCAGCCCCTCGGGGCGCGCCGAGATCCAGACAGCTTCCAGAATGACGAGATCCGCGACGACGGCCGGGAGCCACGGAAGGCCTGCCCAGCCGCGGCGGACCGAGGCTGCCCCGGCCCCCGCGGCGAGGACGACGAAAAAGGCGCCGAAGGCGACGAGGGCATGCGTGGCGACCAGGAGCAGGCACGCCGTCGCGAGAACCGAGAGCACGGCGGTCCAGGCCAGCGCGGGGAGGTTGCGGTGAACGGACGCGCCGAGGGCGGCGGCGGCGACCGCGGAGAGCACGGCGGCGGCGGCCGTCGGCCGGAGCACGTCGAAGCGCGTGGAGGCCTCCCAGACGAGGGGGCATGCGATGACGAGCGCCGTGACGCCCCACGCGGTCGCGGCCGCGGCGGAGCCTGCCCGCGCGGCCCGGTCGGCGAGGACGAGCCAGGTCAGCGCGTACGCGAGACCCAGCGCCACCCCCGCGCCTCGCGGGAACGCGCCGGAGTCGGTCAGAGCCCGCACGAGGAACGCCCCTGCCAGGACGAAGAGGCAGCGCCCCGCGAGGGCGGCGATCGAGGGAAGCGCCGGCTCCGTCGCCAGGGAGGGCACGCTCGCCGGCCCATCGGCCGGGACGGGCTCGGCACTCGGAGGCGAGAGAGCCGTCGCGGCCGCTCCCTCGAGCATAGCCACGCGCGCCTCCACCGACCGGAGTGACCGGGCCAGCTCGGCGACCTCCTTCTCGAGCCCGGAGACCGGGTCGTCCATGGCGGTCAACTCCCGATGCGGCGTTTCCGGCTCCCCTGCGGACAGAAGCTCAGACGGCCGCTTTCTCCTCTTCGAAGGGCGGCAGCAACTTCACGAGGACCCAGAGGATTCCGAACGGGAGGATCATGAGGAGGATCGCGGGGAGCAGCCCTTCCTTCGTCGCGAATGCCATCTTGTACGTCGTGTACCCGAGGAAGCTCTTCGAGAAGAGCTGCCCGCCGATGACCACGTTCCACCGCATCGCGAAGATGCCCATGAGCGTGAGCAGGCCGGCGAAGGCGTAAATGCCTTTCCGGGCCGCTTCGCTCAGCTTCACGACCTGAACGAAGGCCAGCATGGCGATCGGGATGATCGTGCCGAAGATGATCTGCAGGATGATCTGCGAGGTGAAGAGCTGCGTGCGCGCCATGAAGTCGAGGCTCTTGAAGGACTCATCCGCCTCGTAGACGCGGTGGATCAGGTCGAGCATCTCGAGCGAGAAGTCGATGAGGAAGGCGTACATCAGGTAGCGGGCGATCGTGTCCACGCACGGCATGTCGATCGGAAGGCCCTTCAGGAAGCAGACGAGCATGTACATGAGGAGCACGAGGGCGATGCCCGACACGATGGCCGAGAACAGGAACACGATCGGCATCACTGGCGTCGACCACCACGGGTTCGCCTTGACGGAGCCGAAAATGAAGCCAACGTACCCGTGCAGGAGGAACGCCGACGGGATGCCCACGATCGTGATGAAACGGCCCAGCTTGTCGTCGATGCGGAG
>JBGPDK010000227.1:0-4088 GCA_041482235.1 Thermoanaerobaculia bacterium
GAAAAGCTCGCGGTCGTCTGCGGGCGCGTCGCCCTCGTCGGGAAGGACCCCACGGCCTTCGCCGGGTCTCCCTTTCCCTTCGTGGAAGACGGAGCGGCGGAGGCGGTAGCCGCGTTCGGGGTGGCCGCGGCGCTCGCGTTCTCGCCGGAGGAGACGAACCTCGTCCTCGCCGCTGACGTGCCGCGCTGCTCAGAGGCATTTCTGGCGGCTCTCCTCGACGTCGCCGAGGCGATTCACGCGCCCGCCGTGGTGCCGGTCTCGGGCGGGCGGCCCCAGCCGCTGTGCGCCGTGTGGCGGCGGTCCGCGCTCGCGCCGCTCCGCGCGCGTCTCGACGCCGGGGATTACTCTCTCGTCGCCGCGCTCCGCGAGCTTCACGCCGTGCTCATTCCCGAGGAGGTCACGGCCGCGATGCCGGGGGGCGCTCCCGCGAATTTCTTCAACGTCAACACCCCGGAGGAATATGACGCGCTCGAAAGAGAGCCCGCAGCGGACGGCCCGGCCCGCGCGGCTCAGCCACCTCGACGCTGAGGGGCGGGCCCGCATGGTGGACGTCTCTCGCAAGCGGCCGACCGTCCGTACGGCGCGGGCGCGCGCCCTCGTGTCGCTCGGCAGGGCCGCGTTCCGCGCGCTCGACGCCGCGACCAACCGGAAGGGTGACGCCCTCGCCGTGGCGCGCCTCGCCGGGATCCAGGCCGCCAAGCGCACGGCCGAGTGGATCCCGCTCTGTCATCCGCTCGCGTTTGATTCGGTCGCCGTGGACCTCGCGAAGGATCCCGCGACGTCCACGGTCGCGATCACGTCCGAGGTCAGGGGGACGGGCAAGACGGGGTACGAGATGGAAGCCCTTGTCGCCGCGTCCGCCGCGGCGCTCGCGCTCTACGACATGTGCAAAGCCGCCGACAAGGGCATCGAGATCCGCGAAATCGCCCTTCTCGAGAAGACCGGCGGCAAGAGTGGACACTGGCGCCGGACCCTGTCCGGCTGAGTTAGACTGATTCTCAGGGGGCGGTATGGACCAGGCGCTCATCGACGGGCACGGACGCCGCATCACCTACGTCCGGATCTCCGTCACGGACCGCTGCAATCTCCGCTGCATCTATTGCATGCCGGAGGACCAGAAGTTCCGGCCGATGGCGCACCTCCTGACGCGCGAGGAGATCCGGCGCGCGGCGCGCCTCCTCGCGGATTTCGGCGTCGAAAAGATCCGCGTGACGGGCGGAGAGCCCACGACGCGCCCCGATCTCGTGGACATCATTCGCGATCTCGCCGAGATCGGCTTCCCGGGCGGCATCGCGCTCTCGACGAACGGCGTCCTGTTTCCGAAGAAGGCGCACGACCTCCTCGCCGCGGGCCTCACGAAGGTGAACGTCTCGCTCGACGCAGCTGAGGCCGAGCATTTCCGCAAGATGACGCGGCGCGACCACTTCCAGCCGGTGCTCGACTCGATCGCCCTCGCCCTCTCGCTGCCGTTCGACTCCGTGAAGATCAACGCGGTCGTCATCCGCGGCCTCAACGACGACCAGATCCTCCCGCTGGCGGCGATGACGAGGGACAAGAAGCTCGGCGTGCGCTTCATCGAGTTCATGCCTTTCGGCGACAACGACTGGAAGGAGTCGGACTGGGTGGGCTGGGAGGAGGTCTGGGACCGCCTCGCGGCCGAGGGCTACGTCCTGACGCCGATCCAGAAGACGCTCGTGGCGGGGCCCGCGGACGAGTATTCCGTCACGTCGCCCGCCGGCGCCCACACGGGCACGCTCGGCTTCATCACGCCCGTCTCCGACCGCTTTTGCGACACGTGCAACCGCATGAGGCTCACGCAGGACGGCTTCCTCAAGGGCTGCCTCTTCGGGCACGCGGACGTCGACCTCCTCAAGCCGATGCGCGCGGGGGCGAGCGACGAGGAGCTGCGTGCCCTCGTGGCGCGCGCGGCGGCGATCAAGGAAGAGCGCCATCCCATGTTCGTCGGCATGAGCAAGTCGGCCCTGCCGCTGCACGGGCGCAACATGAGCGAGATCGGCGGTTGACGGCGCCGTGCGCGTCGCGATCCTGACGATCTCGGACCGCTCGTACGACGGCGAGCGCGCCGACAAGAGCGGACCGGCCGTGGCGGATGGAGTGCTCCGATTGCTCGCCGGCGCCGTCGTGGTGGAGCAGACGATCCTGCCCGACGAGCGCGAAGACATCGCCTGGAACCTCAAGCGCCTCGCGGACACCGACGCGGCCGATCTCGTCCTCACCACGGGCGGGACGGGCCTCTCTCCACGCGACGTCACTCCGCAGGCGACCCGGGACGTCGTCGACTACGAGGTTCCCGGCCTCGGAGAGGTCATGCGCGAGGCGACCCGTGGGGCCGTGCCCACGGCGATCCTGTCGCGGCAGGTCGCGGCGGTGTGCGGACGGACGCTCATCGTGAACCTTCCGGGTTCGCCCCGCGGCGCGGTGGAGTGCCTCGAGGCGGTCGCGCCCGTGCTCGGGCATGCGGTGGCGACGCTCCGCGGCGAGGCGGGTGACGCGCATCCTCGCCCTGACGCCGGCCGCGCCTGACCCTGGAATCGGTCTCGCGTGACCCGGCGGCTCTTCCTCGCCTCGCTTCTCGCGGTTGCCGCGCGGCTTTTGGCCGCGGCCGCGCCGCGCACGTTCAGAATCCTGCGCCTGAAAACGGGCGCCGTCGACGAGGTCCCGCTCGAGGCATACGTGGCGGCCGTGGTGCCGCCGGAGATCGGCCGCGCGCCGGCGGCCGCGCTCGAAGCACAGGCCGTCGCGGCGCGCTCGTACGCGCTCGCGAGAGCCGAGCGGCATCTCGAGGCCGGCGCGGATCTCTGCGACGGAACGCATTGCCAGGTCTTCCGCGACCTCTCGGCCGCCACGGCGGAGTCGCGCCGGGCCGCGGCCGCGACGGCGGGCCTCGTGCTGACGCAGAAAGGGCGCGTCATCGCGGCTCCGTTTCACGCGGTCTGCGGCGGGCGGACCGCGCGCCCCAGCGACGTCTGGGACGACGAGGAGATTCCCGATCTGCCGTCCGTGGACGACGACGCCTGCCTCGCGGCACCCGGCGCCACGTGGTCGTTCGCGATTCCGCGCGCGGCCATGCCCGCGTTGTGCGCGTCGCTCGGGTTCCCCGAGGCGCGTTTTCTCGAGGTGTACGGCCACGACGGGAGCGGACGCGTGTCGATGGTGCGCCTCGCGGCGCCGGGCGGGGCGTTGCGCCTCACGCGCGGCTTCGAATTCCGCCGGGCGGCGTCGGAGCTGTGGGGCTGGGCCTCCGTGCGGTCCACGGACTTCACGCTCGAGGAGACGCGGCCCGCTTACCTTCTGTCCGGTCGGGGCACGGGACACGGCGCCGGGATGTGCCAGGCCGGAGCGATCGCGCGCGCGAAACGCGGCGAGAGCCGCGATGCGATCCTCGGGCTGTACTACCGCGGCGCGACGGTCGTCCAGCTAGACTCGCTGGGATGAGCCCGCCGCCCCTCTCGCACGACAGGGACTCTCGGCTGCAGTCGGGGCTGGATTTTCTCTTGAAAGGAATAGAGGGCGGCCCGAGGCGCGGCGATGCGGCCGCGGCGCGCGAAGCCCATGGCCGCGCACTCGAAGAATCCGGATCTTCCGCCGATTCGGCTCGCGATGCAGCGGCTCGTGCGAAGCGGGCGCTCTCGGGCAAGCGCCTCGGCCTCCTGTGCAATCCCGCCTCCGTCACTCTCGACTTCGTCCCCGCACCGCAGGCGCTCCTCGCCGCGGGCTTCGTCGTGCGCGCCCTCTTCGGCCCCGAGCACGGTTTCACGGGCGCGGCGCAGGACATGGAGGCCGTCGCGGGAGGAGAGCCGTCGCGCCTGCCCGTGATCTCCCTCTACGGGGAGACGTCCGACGACCTTTCACCGAAGGACGAGCACCTCGAGGGCCTCGACGCCGTCGTCTGTGACCTGCCCGATGTCGGCAGCCGTTACTACACCTTCGTGTGGACGACGGCTCTCATGATGAAGGCCTGCGCCGCGCGCGGAATTACCGTCGTCGTCCTCGACCGCCCGAATCCGCTCGGCGGAGAGATCGTCGAGGGCAACCTGCCCGATCCGAAACTGCTCTCCTTCGTCGGC
>JBGPDK010000228.1:0-3994 GCA_041482235.1 Thermoanaerobaculia bacterium
CCCTCGACGCGACGACGGTGATCGAAGGGGTGCTCGGCGACCGGGACCAGAAGAAGGGAACAGCCTGAACATGAGCGCCCAGCCTCCGACTCCCTCCCCCGCCGCCCCGAAGACGAACCGCCTCGGGCTGCCGAAGGCCGACTACGAGGGCGCGAAATCCACGCTGTGCCTCGGCTGCGGGCACGACGTCATCACGAAGCAGATCATCAACGCCTACTACGCGATGGGCGTCGAGCCCCATATGATCGCGAAGTTCTCGGGCATCGGGTGCTCCTCGAAGACCCCGGCCTACTTCCTGAACCGCGCCTGGGGCTTCAATGGCGTGCACGGCCGCATGCCGTCCGTCGCGACCGGCGCGCTCGTCGCGAATCCCACTCTCCACGGGATCGGCGTCTCCGGCGACGGCGACACGGCCTCCATCGGCATCGGGCAGTTCGTCCACGTCGTGCGCCGCAACCTGCCGCTCGTCTATATCATCGAGGACAACGGCGTGTACGGCCTCACGAAGGGCCAGTTCTCGGCCACGGCCGACGTCGGCGCGAAGCAGAAGGGCGGCGCCTTCAACGACTTCGTCCCCATCGACTGCTGCTCGCTCGCGATCGAGCTGGGCGGCACGTTCGTGGCGCGCTCGTTCTCGGGCGACATGAAACAGCTCCAGATCATCCTCGAGGCGGCGATCGCGCACAGGGGCACCGCCGTCATCGACGTCATCTCGCCCTGCGTGACGTTCAACGACCACGAAGGGTCCACGAAGAGCTACAAGTACTCCAAGGAGCACGACACGCCCGTCCACGAGGTCGGCTTCGTGCCGTTCTTCGAGGAGACGCTCGCGGAGATCCCCGCGGGCGACACGAAGGACGTCGCGTTCCCCGACGGCAGCCTCCTGCGCTTCCGGGGCGTGGGCCGCGACTACGACCCGACCGACCGGGAGAAGGCGCTCACGGCGATTCACGAGAGCCACGGGAAGCAGGAGATCCTCACCGGGATCCTCTATGTCGACCCGTTGAAGCCCGATCTCTCGGCGCTCCTCGGGTCCACCGGCGAGTCCCTCACGAACCTGCCGCTCGAGAAGGTCCGGCCCGGCCGCGAGGCGCTCGAAGAGATCATGGAGTCTCTCCGGTAAACGGACTCAGCCCGTCAGCTTCGCGGCGAGGACGTCGACCTGCTCGACCGGAAGCTTACCGAATCCGCAGGCAGGATTCGTGGGCGCGAATGGCCGAGACGCGGTCCACGTAGTCGAGCCACAGCGCCCGTGGCACTTTCCCCTGCGAGGGGACGAGGTGGAGGCGCCCCCAGTCCGAGAGGTCCTGCCCGCCTCGGTCGAGGAACTCGCGGCAGTCCTTCATCTCGCCCGTGCGGACGAGGTACAGCGCGAACCCTGAGAGCGCGACGACCGCGCTCAAGCCGCCGAGGCTGTACTGGATTCCGCGGTTGTTCGGGTTGTTCAGGCTGCCGGACGTCGTCGCGAGCACGGCGGCTCCCGAGCCGATCAACCAGATCTTGCGGTAGAGGTCCAGCTCGCTTTCTTCCTGGCGTTTCGCGCGGTCTTTCAGATCCTGCAGCTCGTCGTTGAGGTAGAGGTCGAGCTCGGTCCTCAGCTCGTCGAACGACGGCTCGGCCGCCTCCCGCTGGAGCGCGAGTCCCGCGGCGAGAAATGCCCGCTTTTCGGCCTTCAGCGCGCTCGAGCACCCCTGTAAGAGCAGCGCGGCGATCAGGAGCGCAGCGATTCCCCGGGAGGACAGATCGGCACCTCCGGTCGTTCTGCCCCGCTCGAAGCAGGATTCAGGCCGCACACAGGACCTGGGATCAGCGGTCCGGCAGCGGCTTCTGGGCGCCCTCCGGGAATTCGACCGCCACGGGGCGCCACGTCTTCGGGTCGTTGATCAGGCCGTGGTTCTGGCTGACGATCTCGAGCCGGCGCGGCGTCACCTTGAGCAGCACGAAGTCCGGGCCGCGATGCCGGTCCTTGTAGAACGGCAACCACTCGTCCTTGAAGTGCTTCGCCTTCTCGGCCGGATCGGAAGACGCGACGGCCATCCCGATCAGCGTCACGTATGCCGGCGCCGCCGCGTCGAAATAGTAAAGCGTGACGCGGGGATCTTTCCGGAGCTGGGCCACCTTGCGGGTGGCGGCGTTCGTCCCGACCCACACCGTCATGTCGTCGTCCGGCCCGAGCGGATCGACGGCCCGGGCCTGCGGCTGGCCGTCCTCGCCCAGCGTGATGAGCGCGCAGTAGCGGGCCTTCCGCATCACCTCGTGCGCCGCGCGGAGGACGGCGGGCCGGTCGCCGTCCACGCCGGGAGGAGACTGCTGCGCGTTCACCCGGGAGGGGAGGCAGGCGAGAGACGCGAGAACGAGGACGTGCCGGAAGCGGTTCAAATGAGCCTCCTCGGGCCGACAGGCCCGGCTCACCGTCGATTGCCCACCGTCGCGCGGAGGAGGCGGAGCCGCGCATCCAGCTCCTCCGGAGTCATGTTCGCGTACTTCGCGGGGAGGAGGCGCCGGCTGGAGGATTCGAACACGGCCAGGAGCTCCATGTATTCCAGGAGCTCGGCGTCGCGGCTCGGGAAGTAGTCGTGGGCGGCGTTGAGGAGGTGTCTGGCCATCACCTCCGTGTCGCCGCTTTGCCGCGGGGGCCCATTCGGAGCCCCCGCGCCCCCCGCCTCCTGCGCGGCGTCGTCGTTCGCCATCAGGATGACGGCTTCCACGTCCGCATTCGAGTAGCCGACGAGCTTCGCCGAAAAGTCGCTGCGGAGCGCCGTGAAGTCGACTTTGGTGTTGATGTGGTTCTTCCTGACCTGCGCCCGGGCGACGTTCTCGACTTCCTCCGGCGTCTGCGAATAGAGGAACGGGATCTTCTTGTCGAGGCGGCCCGCACGCTTCAGGTCCACGTCCAGCTTGTCCGGCCGGTTTGTCATCACGAGAAAGAGGATGCGCCCGCGGTTCGACGTGTCGGACATGAACTCCTTGATGCGGGCGATGACCCGCGAGGAGGTCCCGCCGTCCGACTCCCCTTCTCCGGACCCGAACGCACGGTCTCCTTCGTCGATGATGACGACGACCTGGCCGATCGCCTTGACGACGTTCAGGATCTTCTCGAGGTTGCCCTCCGTGGCCCCCACCCATTTGCTGCGGAAGTTCTTCAGCTTGATCGCCGTCAGCCCGCACTCCTTCGCGAACGCCTCGGCGACGAACGTCTTGCCCGTGCCCATCGGGCCGGTGAAGAGAATGCCCATCGGGACGCGGCTCGTCCGTCCCTCGCGGATGTTCTCGGCGATGAGCAGGAGGTCTTTCTTGACCTCGTCCATGCCGCCGACGACCTCGAAGCCGTGCTCGGGCGAGAGGAACTCGACGAGGCCGAAGCACTCGCGCTCGAGGATCTCGCGCTTTCTCTCGGCGATGAGCTTGTCCGCTTCCGCCCTTGCCGCGTCGCTCATGGCGGGCGTGATCAGTGTCGCGATCTGGATCGACTTCAGCCCGGCCGTCCCGTCTCCGTACCGGTCCGCGTCGCGGCCGGAAAGGTCCGGGTCCGCCAGCATCGCGGCCGCCCGGCGCGTGGCGCGATCGGGCATCGGGATCTCGACGACGGCCACCTTCGGGTTCGAGAGGAGCTTCGGCGAGAGGTCCGTGAGGTTCTCGGCCACGAGGAGGACCACGTTGTCGCCCTTCTCGATCTCGGGCAGGAACGACCAGCGGTGAAGCGTGACGAGCGCCGCGCGGTCGGAGTCGCCCTGGAACGCGGGATCGCCCGTGGGCGCGAGGGCCTCGGCGTACTCGAGGACGACGGCGGTCTTGTTGGACGCCGAAAGGAGCCTCTCCAGCGCCGGGAGGACGCGGTCCTTCTGCGTGACGTTGGCGAGGTCGTCCAGCGCGTCCGCGAGAGGACCCCTCTTCGTGAAGCGGACCCCCGTCGCCACGTTGTAGAGCAGCACGGTTTCCTTCGAGTCCTTGAGGAGGACGCCCGTGAGGAAGTCCGAAAGAGAGAGCATCTTCC
>JBGPDK010000229.1:0-3988 GCA_041482235.1 Thermoanaerobaculia bacterium
AGCGCTGAACGTGCAGCCGACCTGAGCCACGATCACGATGCCGGAGCCGGAGCCTCCGCAGGAGTTGCTGAACGTGGCGTCGTAGGTGCCGGCGATGTCGTCGCAATTGAAGAACGGCTCCGAGGGGGACCTTCTCCCGACACCGCAGGAGGCCAGAGACAAAAAGGTGACGGAAAGGACTGCAATCCGGAGAGCCGGGGACCTCAACGAGCGCGGCATTGAGCCGGTAATACTCGAAGGTAGGCAACGGCGGAGAGATTTGAACATGGCGGTTGGCCCCAAGTATGAGTCCGCAAGATACATGCCGATAAAGCATCCTCCCGACAGCACGCGGCAGGACGCACCTCGATCACCGATGCGCAGGGCTGGTACGGCTGCCTAAGCCGTCCAGGAACTCCGACGCGACGTCGGCCGGCCGCCGGTGCTGCCCGACGACGAGGTTGTTGAGCTTTTGCATCACCTCTGTCGCAATCCTGCCGCACAGCTCCTCGAGCGCCGCGCGGGCGCCCGGGACGCGGGTGAACAGCTCCTCTCTCACGACGAACGCCGCCTCGTACGGCGGGAAGAACTTCTTGTCGTCCTCGAGCACTTTGAGATCGCGCGCGGCGAGAAGGCCGTCCGTGGAGTTTGCCGCCACGAGGTCGACCTGCCCCCCCTCGAGCGCGGCGTAGAGAAGACCGAGATCCATCGTGCGTGGTGTCCCTTCGAGGGGCAGCGCATATGTTTTCTGAAGGCCCCGGAGGCCGTCCGGGCGCTGCAGGAACTCGTAGCCGACGCCGAGAACCCAGCCCTTTTTCCTTCGAGCGGCCTGGCTGAGCGTCCCGATTCCCGAGGCGCGCGCGTCGGCGCCGCGGATCACCATCGCGAACGTGTCGTCGAAGCCGAGAGGGGAGAGCCAGACGAGCCCCCAGCGGGAGCCATACTCCTTTGCGACGGTGTCGAAGACGGCCTTCGGGTCGGTGACGCCGGGGAGCTTCAGGACGGCCGTGAGTGCGGTGCCGGTGTACTCCGGATAGAGATCGATCTCTCCCGCGACGAGGGCCTCGTGCGCGAGGAGCGTCCCGCCGATGTCGAGCTTGCGCGTCACGCGTGCGCCGAGGCGCCTTTCGAGCTGCTGCGCGGCGATCTCACCCAGGATCTCCTGCTCGGTGAAGTTCTTCGAGCCGACGACGAGAGGCCGACGACGCGCGCACCCCTCGAGGCACGCGGCCGAGAGCGCCGCGGCGAGCGCGGCCGAAAGGCCGATTTTCAGTAACGTGCGAAGCGCCGCTCGATCAATCCCAGACCTCCGTCAGCCGCGAGCGCGAGAATGGCCGCGGGCACCGCGCCCGCGAGTATTTGCGAGACGTCGACCGAGGCGATGCCGCGGAAAATGAAAACGCCCAGGCCGCCGCCGCCGATGGCCGCCGCGATGGTCGCCGTGCCGATCGTCGTGACCGCCGCGATGCGGATCCCGGCGAAGATGGTAGGGGCCGCAAGGGGCAGCTCCACCTGGAAGAGCCTCTGCCGGTCCGTCATCCCCATCGCGACGGCCGACTCGACGACGGCGGGATCGACGCCGAGGATGCCCGTGAGCGTGTTGCGGAGGATCGGAAGGAGCGCGTAGAGGACGAGCGCGACGATCGCCGTCCTCTTGCCGATGCCTCCGAGGAAGGGAAGCGGGATGAGGAGGCCAAAGAGGGCGAGGCTCGGGATCGTCTGCACGACGTTCGTGAAACCGAGAACGAGGCCGCGCCAGGCCTCCTTTCGGCTGAGCCAGATGCCCGTCGGGATGGCGAGGACCGCCGCCGCCGAGAGCGCGAGGGCGACGAGCAGGACGTGCTCGCCTGTCAGCTCCACGATCTCGCGGGCGAGGCCGGACGGCATCAGGTCTCCGGAGGGTCGTCGAGCGCGGCGAGGAACGTGCGCGCTTCGTCGCCCCTCGCCGCAAGGAACTCGCGCGGCGAGGCGACGATCTCGAGCCGCCCTTCATGGAGAAGGGCGATCCGCGTCGCGAGCGCGAGGGCTTCGCGGACGTCGTGGGTGACGAAGAGGGAGGTCTTCGTCCACGTCTTCCGAAGCGCCATGAACTGCCGCTGCAGATCGCGGCGCGTCACGGGGTCGAGCGCGCCGAACGGCTCGTCCATGAGAAGCAGCGACGGCTCCGCGGCGAGGGCGCGCGCCACGCCCACGCGCTGCCGCTGGCCGCCCGAAAGCTCTCTCGGATAGCGCGACAGGTAGTCTTCAGGCGGCAGGCCGAGGCGCGAAAGCAGCTCGTCGACACGGGCGTCGATCCGGCCGGGCTCCCACTTCATGAGCTCGGGCACGACCGCGACGTTACGCGCGACTGTGAAATGGGGGAACAGGCCCGACTCCTGGATCACGTAGCCGATCCGCCGCCGCAGGAGGATCGGATTCCATTCGCGCGTGGGTTTCCCCTCGACGAGGACCTCGCCCGAAACCGGCGAAAGGAGGGCGTTCACCATCTTCAGGGCGGTCGTCTTTCCCGAGCCGCTCCTGCCGAGAAGGACGAGCGTTTCGCCCGCCGCGACCTCGAGGTCGAGATGCCGAAGGACCTCTTTGCCGCGAATGCCGTAGGAGACATCCCGGAAAGCGATCACCGGCTCCATCTGAGGTCAGTATATCGGCGGGCCCGAGGCCGACCGCCGTGAGCGGGCGTCAGCCCTCGATCTGCTGGGCGAGGTAGTGCGCCAGGCCGATCTCCTCGATCTGCCCGAGCTGCGCCTCCAGCCAGTCGATGTGCTCCTCTTCCTCCTTCAGGATCTTCTCGAGGAGGAGCCGCGAGCCGTTGTCGCCCTTGGCGCGGCACGCCTCGAGACCGGCGTTCAGGCGCTTGACGGCAGCCCGCTCGACCTCGAGGTCGAATGCGTGCTGCTCGGGGACCGTCTGCCCGACCTGGATCTTGAAGTAGCGCTGCATGTTCGGAACGCCTTCGAGGTAGAGGATGCGCTCGATGAGCTCCTGCGCGTGCTTCATCTCCTCGATCGACTCGGTGCGTGAATGCTCGGCAAGCCGCTTGTAATGCCAGTTGCGGCACATCATGGCGTGGATGAAGTACTGGTTGACCGCGGTGAGCTCGGCCGTGAGCACTTCATTGAGGAGGGCGATGACGTCTTTTTCTCCGCGCATTCTTCCTCCGGTCGCGAGAATTTCAGCGGGTACGGGCGCGTTTCGCGAGATAGGAGTCGAGGTCGGGCAGGCACGCGGTGCACATGTCGGCGCAGCCCGTGCGAGCGAGCGCCGAGGGAAGCGGCTCGCCGGCTTCGAGGAGCTTCCCGATCTCGACGAAGGAGACACCGGCGCATTCACATCGGGTCATCGGGAGCGCGAGGGCGGGGCACGCGACAGCCCGAGACTTCCGGTGCCCGGCGGCACCGGCCGTTCGCGTGCGACGCGTTCTCATCTCGACGAATATACGCCACGAACGGCTCCCGAATCCGAGACGGGAGAATCCGTCAGTCCGGGAGGAATTCCCGCGTCAGATTTCGGTTTTTCTCCCTGCCGATGAAGAGGTTGTCCTCGATGCGGATGCCGCCCGATGGGATCAGCCGGTCCACGAGCGCCCAGTCAAAGGCGTCACGCGCCGCCCCGGAACGGTGCGGCTCGAGGAGCATCGGGATGAAGTAGAGCCCCGGCTCGATCGTGAAGACCATCCGCTCCTCGATGGGGCGCGTCGTCCGGAGAGCCGGATGGCCCTCCGGCGGCGGCGCGATCGTGCCTTCACGGTCGATCTGGCGCCCAGCCACGTCGTGCACCTGGAGACCGAGAAGATGGCCGAGGCCGTGCGGGAGGAAGGGGAACGTCAGTCCCCTCGCGAAAGCCTCGACGCCGGAGACGCGGAAGACGCCGGCCTCGGAAAGCAGCGCTCCGAGCAGGAGGTGCGCGCGCATGTGGAGATCGACGTAAGACTTTCCGGGGAGGGCCTCGGAGCAGAGCGTCGCCTGAAGCGTCTTCATTCCGTCGAGGAGACGTTGGAAGACGGGATCGG
>JBGPDK010000230.1:0-3939 GCA_041482235.1 Thermoanaerobaculia bacterium
AGAGATTCACCGCGATGCGGAGCGGCGGGAGCCCGGCCGCGTCCCAGGACGCCACCTTCGCGCACGCCTTGTTGAGCACCCATTCCCCGAGCGGGACGATGAGGCCGGTCTCCTCGGCGACGGGGATGAACTCCGAGGGCGAGACGACGCCCCGCTCCGCATGCGTCCAGCGCAGGAGAGCCTCGGCGCCGATGACCTCGCCGGTCGCGGCGCGGACGATCGGCTGGTAGTGGAGGCGGAAATTCCTGCGCAAGAGGGCCGCTCGCATCTGGCTCTCGAGGTGCATCCGCTGCTGCGCCCGGGCGTGGAGCTCGACCGAATAGAGCTGGTAGCCGTCCCGCCCGGCGTCTTTCGCGCGGTACATCGAGATGTCGGCATTCTTGACGAGGGTCTCCGCATCCGCTCCGTCGGACGGGAACAGGGCGATCCCGAGACTCCCCGTGACAACGAGCGTCTGGTCGTCGATGAGGAACGGCTCCCGAAGGGCGGCCAGGATCTTCTCGGCGACCTTCGCCGCGCCCGCCGGCGTGCTCAGGTCGGGGAGCAGGAACATGAATTCGTCTCCCCCGATGCGGGCGACCGTATCGCCTTCGCGAAGAGCGGCCGACAGCCTCCCGCTGGCCATCCCGAGAAGTCGGTCGCCGAACGAGTGGCCGAGCGAGTCGTTCACGATCTTGAACCGGTCGAGATCGAGGAACATCACCGCGAGGCGGGTCTGGTGCCGCCGGGCCTGAGCGAGGCCGAGCTTCAGGTGGTCGAGGAGGAGCGCCCGATTGGGAAGTTGCGTGAGCGGGTCGTGGAACGCGAGGTGGCGGAGCCTCGCCTCGCTCTCCTTCAGCGCGTCGTCCCGGGTCTCGATTTCGGCCAGCATCTCGTTGAAAGCCCGCGTGAGGGTGCCGATCTCGTCGTGGGCGCCCTCCTCGACGCGCACGGCGAAGTTGCGATCCTGCGTGACGGTGCGGGCGGCGGAGACGAGATCGAGGACCGGCCGCGAGATCGTCTCCTGGAGTCGCTCCGAGAGCATGAACGCGATGAGGCCGCAGCCCAGAACGAGCGCGATGACGCCGGCGAGCGACTCGAGGTCGTCCACCATCCGCTTTCGACGGTTCATCTGCTCGAACGCGAGGTTGACGGCGAAGGCGAGGACGAGCGCGATCCCGGTCGTCAGCATGATGACGGCCCTGAGCCGGGCACGGAGGGTCAGGCGTGGCAGTAGGGTCACTTTGGAACTCGTCACTCGAGGGTGTAGTTCGTGATTCGCTGACACAACTGGCAGCAATATTGATACCATTTATGGCGAGTTGAAAGCTGTATATTCTCCCGCCGGCCAAACGCAAGTCGCATAACAAGTTATATCTGGTTCATATGCCCTTGAGCTGGGTCGTGCGCGCGAGTCCGAACGGTTCTTCTCTACTAAATTGTGTCACATCTGTGGCCAAGGAACGGACGGAAGGCGCCCGCCGCGCGCGGCCGGCGGCCGCACTCCGCAGCTCGGAATTGCACCTCAGGGTCTACCGTTTCTTCGCCGGCGGGCCATTCTGGGCCACCGCGGCCTTCACGAGCGCCTTGAACGCGCCCGCGTCGGCCTTCTCCCCTTCGTGGATGTCGATCGCCCTTCGCGTGTTGCCTTCCAAGCTGGAGTTGAAGAGGCGCGATGGGTCTGGGATCCAGGCCCCCCGGGCGAACGTGAGCTTCACGACCTTCGTGTACGCCTCCCCGGTGCAGACAATCCCGTGGTGCGACCAGACCGGAGTCATCCACTTCCACTCCTCGGTCATCTCGGGGTCGGCTTCCAGGATCAGCGCTCGCATGCGGGCCAGGGTCTCCCCGCGCCATCCCCCCAGGTCGCGGATCCGCTGGTCGATGAGCCGGGAAGCGGGTTTCCCGGTCGCGCCTGCCTTCGGCGGGGCGATCGCGGCCGCTTTCCTCAGCGCCGGCTCGGCCTTCTTCAGCTCGATCGCGAGGTCCCGCGAGCCACGCGTCGAGCGGCTACCGGCCTTCCCTTTCGGGCTTTTCATGCCCCCGAGTTCATCGGAATTCGCTCGGAAGTGCAAGCGCCGACCCGTTACCATTTGCTGTACCCTTCCCTGATCCCCGGGCCCCCGTTCGTACCCGGCGAGCCGTTGCGGAAATTGTGCGGGGGCCGGGGGACGACGGGCCGCCCGCTTACCGCGCGCTCTTCGTCACGCCGGAAAGTCCCGACTCCGGCCCGCGGTAGAGGAGGCGGACTTCGCCGACGCGAATCTCGTCGCCGTCCGTGAGACGGAGGCGGCCCTCGACGCGGCGGTTGCCGAGCCACGTGCCGTTCTTGCTCTCGAGATCCTCGATCTCGACCCCTTCGCCGGAGACGACGAGGCGCGCATGTGCGCGCGAGACGGACGCGTGCCCGACCCAGACGCCCGACGAGCGCTCGCGGCCAAGCAGATTCTCTCCCTCGCCCAGCGGCATCTCCTGCGTTCCCCAGACTAGGACGTGGCGGCGGGACGTGGGCACCCCGTCCGGAACCTCCTGGATCTCGGTCTCGAACGCGTAGCCAAAGCCGTGCACCGTCCGGAGAGCCGACGACCCGTCCGCCCCGCGCCCAAGCACCTTGCGGACGTCCTTGACGAGCGCGGCGAGGCTCCCCTCGTTCACGACAACGTCGGGCCAAACCGTTTCCAGAATCTCGGCCTTCGAAACTGCGTCAGGCCTCTTCGCGAGGAGCAGCTCGAGGAGTCGGAACGCCTTTGGCGAGAGGCGGATCTGCCGAGGACCGCGGAAGAGCGCCCGGCGGCCCGAGTCGAAAGTCACGTCGCCGAAGCGAAGCCTCATCTCGGTTTCAGAAAAGCTTCATCAGTCTACTAGGACTTCGCGTCCACTCGAAGCCACCTTCCCTGTAGATCCATCGAGATCACGCATCGACAATTCGATCCGGGGTGGAAAGGAAAGGTCAGGAAATGCCCCGGCTCCCAGCGGTTCCTTAATAGAGAGCCATGCCGCCGGGCGGTATGGAAACAGGAGGTCACACCATGCGTCTCTTCAAGTCGAGTCTCGGTTTCCTGCTGTCGCTTCCGCTCCTCGCGAGCCCCGGCGCCGATACCCGGCCCGTCACGTTCGCGCACATCGACGTGCAAGGCGCGGCCACGACGGTCGCCATGGGCATCAATGCCTCGGGGGAAGTCGTCGGCAGCTATACCGACGTGGCGGGGAAGGTACACGGCTATGTCCTGAGCGGCGGCGTCTTCACGACGATCGACGTCCCGGGCGCCGCCGGGGCGGAGGCCCGAGGCATCGGGCCGGGCGGTGACATTGTCGGCGACTACTGGATGACGGGCGAGCCAGCGGTGAACTTCCACGGGTTCCTCCTGCGCAGGAACGGCGAGCTGGTAAACGTCGACTACCCGCTTCACACGAGCGCGATCTGCCAGCGGATCCTGCCCGACGGCACGATCCTGGGCTGCTACCACGACAAGGACACGATGGCGTCGATGTTCGGCATGTGGATATGCGGCGACAGGGAGGAGGCCATCCTGCAGTCCGCATCCATGCACAACGGCGCGACGCCGGACCTTCGTCTCATCGCCGGCAGCTTCACGGACCTCGCGGAGCCCGCGCCGCGCGCGTCGTGGGGCTACGTGATCCAGGACGGCCTCTTCACGCGATTCCGGGTGCCCGGCAGCAACCTGACGACGGCCTGGGACGTGAGCCCTGACGGGGCCATCGTGGGCGTGTACCGCGACGCGGGCGGCACTCACGGCTACCTGCTGGAAGACGAGACGTATGTCGCGATCGACGTTCCGGGCGCCTCCGCGACGCGCGCGTTCGGGATCAACGCCCGCGGGGACATCGTCGGGACGTACGTAGACGCCAGCGGAAAGACCCGCGGATTCCTGCGCCGGGAGCACCGCGTTTCTGGGACGCCTGCTCCGCTCCCCAATTTCCTAGACAGGTGAAGTCTGA
>JBGPDK010000231.1:0-3877 GCA_041482235.1 Thermoanaerobaculia bacterium
CTCTCGATCCTGTCCGGCGCCCACAACGTCCTCGTGCCCGAGGTGATCGACGCCTTGAAAGAGAGCGGCGGCGAGGGAATCGCCGTCGTCGTGGGCGGCATCATTCCCGAGAAGGACATCGCTCCGCTCAAGGCCCGCGGTGTCCGCGACATCTTCCTTCCGGGAACCACCACCGGCGCCACCGTCGACGCCATCCGCCGCCTAGCGGCCGGGCGGGCGTGAGCGAAGTCCTCGTCTCGCAACTCTCTCCGTCCTCGCCCGAGTTTCGGGAGAACGCCGTTCATCACCGTGCGCTCGCCGCGCGCCTGACCGGCGAGCTCGCGAAGGCCCGGGAAGGCGGTGGCGAAAAGGAGCGCGCCCGGCATGTGGCACGCGGCAAGCTCCCCGTGCGCGAGCGCCTCGAGCGCCTTCTCGACCCGGGCACGGCCTTTCTCGAGGTCGCGCCCCTGGCGGGCTGGGGTCTGTACGACGACGCCGCGCCCGGCGCCGGTCTCGTGGCCGGCGTGGGCCGCGTCTCGGGCCGCGAGGTCGTGATCGTCGCGAACGACGCCACGGTGAAGGGCGGCACGTACTATCCGGTCACCCTGAAGAAGCACCTTCGGGCGCAGGAGATCGCCATGGAGAACGCTCTCCCGGCGGTCTACCTCGTGGACTCGGGCGGCGCGTTCCTGCCGCTGCAGGCGGACGTGTTCCCCGACCGTGACCACTTCGGGCGCATCTTCTACAACCAGGCGCGCATGAGCGCGGCCGGCCTCCCACAGATCGCGGCCGTGCTCGGTTCATGCACGGCGGGCGGCGCGTACGTGCCCGCGATGTCGGACGAAACCGTCATCGTGAAGAACCAGGGCACGATTTTTCTCGCGGGCCCGCCCCTCGTGAAAGCCGCGACGGGAGAGGATGTGACGGCCGAGGAGCTGGGCGGAGGGGACGTGCACACGCGCTTGTCGGGTGTGGCGGACCACCTGGCCGAGGACGATGCCGATGCGCTCGAAAAGGTCCGCGAGATCGTCGCGCACCTCGGAGGGACGCCGCGTCAGGCGCCTGGCCGTATCGCCCCCGAGGAGCCCCGGTATCCCGCCGACGAGCTTTATGGCGTCGTCCCGAGGGACCTCCGCAGGCCCTATGACGTGCGCGAGCTTCTCGCGCGCCTCCTCGACGGTTCGCGCTTCCACGAATTCAAGCCGCGGTACGGGGCAACCCTGGTCACGGGCTTCGGCCACGTCTCGGGGTTCCCCGTGGCCATCCTCGCGAACAACGGCGTTCTCTTCTCCGAGTCGGCGCTCAAGGCGACGCACTTCATCGAGATGGCGTGCCAGCGTGAGGTGCCGCTCGTCTTCCTTCAGAACATCACGGGCTTCATGGTCGGAAAGACGTACGAACAGGGAGGGATCGCGAAGGACGGCGCGAAGATGGTCCATGCGGTCGCGAACGCCGCCGTCCCGAAGCTCACGCTGCTCGTGGGGGGCTCGTTCGGCGCGGGAAACTACGGAATGTGCGGGCGTGCGTACCAGCCGCGCTTCCTCTGGACGTGGCCGAATGCCCGGATCAGTGTCATGGGTGGCGATCAGGCGGCGGACGTTCTGGCCACGGTCAAGGACGATCAGCGCGTGCGGGAGGGACAGGCGAAGATGACGGAGTCGGAGCGGAGGGCGTTCCGAAAGCCCACGCTGGACAAGTACGAAGCCGAGGGAAACCCCTATTTCGCCACGGGGCGCCTGTGGGACGACGGGATCCTCGACCCGGCCGAGACGCGCCGCGTTCTCGCGCTCGGTCTCGCGGCCGCCGCGAACGGCCCGCGGCGCGAAACACGCTTCGGCGTGTTCCGGATGTGAACGTGCGGCGCGCTCTCTTTTCGCTGCTCCTGGCCGCACTCCTGCCGATTTCGTCGCGCGCGGACGAGCGCCTCCGTTGCGGCACGGTGGACGCTCTCGAGGTCACTTCCCTGACCCGGACGAAGCTCACGGCGTTCCTCAGGACTTCCCTTCCCAGCGCGGCCGCCGGCGACAAGCAGAGCTTCGCCGGGAAGATCGAAGTCGCGAACACTCCGCTTCCGGTCGGGCCCTCATTGACGGCGATCGTCCAGCCGGGACCCGCCGGAAACGCCGTCGTGCTCCTCGTGGACCTCGACCTCGCCCGGATTCCCGAGGCGCTTCTCTCGCGCTTGCACCCTCTCGCGCTCGACGTGACCCTGGTCGGCTCGCTCGTGGGCGGCGGTGGAGCGCCGGTGCCCGTGTGCGCGGCCGGAATCCTGAGGATCGGAACGCCGGACGTGCGCTCTCCGGCGCCCGTGGGCGCGTCCCTCGCGGGCTTCTCCGGGGCGCGCTTCACGGGGTTCTCCCTTACCGAGGTCGAGGGGATGGCGACGGTGGCGCTCTTCAACCCCCTGTCGTTTCCGCTGGACGTGAAGGACCTCGTCTACGCCGTGTGGGTGGGCGACCGGAAGCTCGCCGAAGGCGAGCGTCACGGCGTGAGGCTCCATCCCGGCCGCGAGAATGCGGTCGAGCTTCCCATCAGCGCCGCGAGCGCCGATCTCCTTTCTGCGCTCGGCGGGGCGGTGGCGGGCGGCGGCCGCGTCGAGGGCCGGCTCGTCGCGCGCGTCTCCCTGCGCGTGGGCAAGGACCAGATTCTCACCGTGCCCCTCGACCTTCCGGGGTCGATACAGGGGATGCAATGAGCGAGCCCAGCCTCCTTGTCGAGCGCGCGCCCGATCCGCGGATCGCACGCCTCATCCTGAACCGTCCGGCCAGGCGGAACGCCCTCGACGGGGAGCTCGTGGCCGCGCTGCAGCGCGCGGCGCGCCAGCTGGCCGGCGACGCGACCGCCCGCGTCATCGAGCTTTCGGGCGCGGGCAAGACTTTTTGCGCCGGCGCCGATGTCGAGTGGATGAAGAAGGCCTCGGGCTTCACGATGCAGGAGAGCGCCCGCGACTCGGCCGAGCTGGCGGCGCTTCTCCACGCGCTCGACGAGCTGAATCAGCCGATCGTGGCGCGCGTTCAGGGAGCGGCGCTGGGCGGGGGAACGGGCCTCCTGGCGGTGTGCGATGTCGTCGTCGCCGCAGCCGACGCGATGTTCGGCACGACCGAGGTGAGGCTCGGCGTCATCCCGGCCGTCATCTCGCCGTACCTCGTGCGCAAGGTGGGCGAATCCCGGTCGCGCGCCTGGTTCGTCACCGGGGAGCGCATCTCGGCCGAAGAGGCCCGGCAGGCGGGCCTCGTACACCGCGTCGTGCCCGAGAAAGACCTCGATGCCGTGGTCAAGACGGTTCTCGACGCGATCCTGCTCGGCGGTCCCGCCGCCGTCGCGGAGGCCAAGCGGCTCGCGCGCACGGTCGGAACGATGCCGCTCCGGGAGGCCACGAACACGGCGATCCAGCGCATGAGCGAGCGGCGGGGGTCGGCTGAGGGACGCGAAGGCCTCACGGCCTTCCTGGAAAAGCGGAAGCCGTCGTGGGCCTCGGAGCCCGCCGCGAAAAAGCAGTGACGGGACCCAAGCGGCTCGGCCGCGTGCTCATCGCGAATCGCGGCGAGATCGCCGTGCGCGTGATCCGCGCCTGCCGGACCGCGGGCCTCCCGGCAGTGGCCGTGTACTCCGACGCGGACCGTGACACGCGCCACGTCGCTCTCGCGGACGAGGCCGTGCGCCTCGGCCCCGCGCCCGCGCGCGAGTCGTACCTTTCCATTCCGCGCCTTCTGGCGGCGGCCCGCGAGACCGGCTGCGGCGCGGTGCACCCCGGTTACGGGTTTCTCTCGGAGAACGCGGATTTCGCGCGGGCGGTCATGGACGCGGGAATGGTCTGGATCGGGCCCCCTCCCGAGGCCATGGAAGCCATGGGATCGAAGATTTCTGCGAGAGAAAGAATGCGAATTGCAGGCGTTCC
>JBGPDK010000232.1:0-3875 GCA_041482235.1 Thermoanaerobaculia bacterium
CGGCGCTTTCGATCGCGACGGTCCTCGGCAAGCCGCTGAAGTTCGTGGGCACGGGCGAGAAAGTGAAGGAGCTGGAGCTGTTTCACCCCGACCGCGCGGCCTCGTGGCTCCTGGGTCTCGGCGACGTCCTCACCCTCATCGAGAAGGTCTCCGCCGAGACCGACGAGGCTGCGGCCCTCCGCGCCGCCGAGAAGCTGCGCAGGAACACGTTCACCCTGACCGACCTCCGCGAGCAGATCGCGCAGCTCAAGAAGATGGGCCCTCTCGGCGGGCTGCTCGGGCACCTGCCGAAGGTCGGGCCGCTCAAGGGGCTCGCGAATCTCGAGATCCCCGAGAACGCGACGAAGAGCCTCGAGGCCATGATCGACTCGATGACCCCCGGGGAGCGCGAGGACCCGAAGCTGCTCGATGGCAGCCGCAAGAAGCGCATCGCAAGGGGCTCGGGAACGTCGGTGCCGGAAGTGAACCAGCTCCTCAAGCAATATTTGTCGATGAAGAAGATGATGAAGGGGGCCGCGCGGATGCGCGGTTGACGCCCGTCTCTTTGAGAAAACGGAAGGAATCGTCATGCTCAAGATCCGTCTGCGCCGCGTCGGCGGCACGAACGCACCGGCCTATCGCATCGTCGTCTCCGACGGGCGTCGCGCGCCCACCGCGAAGATCGTCGAGGAGCTCGGCCACTACGACCCCACGAAAAGCCCGTCGCTTCTCGACTTCGACCGCGACAAGGCGAAGGCCTGGATCGCGAAGGGCGCCCGCGCGTCCGAGACGGTCAGGAGACTGATCGTCCAGAAGGCCTGAGCGCCAGCGAAAGAGGCGGGAGATTCGATGGCGCCCGCGCCCGACGACCGCATCGTCATCGGTCGCGTCGTGAGGCCGCACGGCCTCCTCGGCGAGGTCTCCGTCGAGATCCTCACGGACTTTCCCGAGCGCTTCCGCGAGGGGCTCGCCGTCCGGTTGTCGGGTCCCGACGGGGCGGCGCGCGACGAGAGGATCGCGACCGTTCGGCCGCATGGAGGCCGGGCCCTCATCCGATTCGAGGGGGTCGCGAGTCCCGAGGCGGCCGAGGCGCTTCGGAGCTTCGATCTGACCGTCTCACGCGACGAGGTCGCGGCCAGGCCCGACGGGTTCGTCTTTCACTGGGAAGTCGAGGGGTGCGAAGCCCTGGACCGCGCAGGCCGGCCGCTCGGAGTCGTGAAAGAGCTCGCGGACGTCGGCGGACGCCACCTTCTCGTCGTCGAAACCCCGTGCGGCACGCGAGACGTGCCGTTCGCCCGCCCGATCGTGGTCTCGGTCGACGTCGCGAAGAAACGCATCGTCCTCGATCCGCCGCCGGGCCTGCTGGACTAGCGCATGCGGTTCGACGTCGTCACGCTGTTCCCCGGATATTTCGCCTCGCCGCTCGGGGAGTCTCTGGTGGGGCGCGCGGTGGAAGCGGGAATCCTCGAGATCCATCTCCTCGACCTTCGCGATTTCTCGGACGACCCTCACCGGAAGGTGGACGACGAGCCCTTCGGGGGCGGGCCGGGCATGGTCCTGACGGCGCCTCCCGTGTTCGCGGCGGTGGAGGCGCTCCGGAACGAGGCGGGCGCGCCGCCGCCGCACGTCGTACTCCTCTCGCCCCAGGGCCGGCGCTTCGCCACTCCGTCCGCGAGGGAGCTCGCGTCGCGCGGGCGAGTCGCGCTCGTTTGCGGCCGTTACGAGGGAATCGACGAGCGCACGCGCTCGTCGGGCCTCTTCGACGAGGAGATCTCTCTCGGCGACTTCGTTCTCTCCGGCGGCGAAGCGGCCGCGCTCGCGATCCTCGAGGCCGTGTCCCGGTATCTTCCGGGCGTGGTTCAGGACGCCGCGAGCGTGTCGGCGGACAGCTTCGAGGACGGACTCCTCGACCACCCGCACTACAGCCGGCCGCGCTCGTTCCGCGGCGTCGAGGTGCCCGAGGTGCTCCTCTCAGGGCATCACGAGGAAATCCGGCGGTGGAGGCGCGAGCAGCAGCTTCGCGCCACGTTGGAAAGGCGCCCGGACCTGCTCCGAACGGCCCCCCTCGACGACGAGGAAAGGGCACTCCTGGAGAAACTTGCGGGGGAGTAGTGTTCCTTCTAGAATCGCGCCTCACGGGTGAACGGTTTTCGGGTGCCGGTCGAAGTGTCCCTGCCTGATTTCTCCCGTCACCACGAATTTGGAGGTTCCGCGATGACGGACAAGCTGCTGATGGCCGAGAAGGCCGCTCTTCGCCCGGATGTTCCCCCGTTCTCTCCCGGCGACACGGTCAAGGTCCACGTGAAAGTGAAGGAGGGCGAGAAGGAACGCATCCAGGTGTTCCAGGGCCTCGTCATCGCCCGCAAGGGTGGCGGCACCCGCGAGACGTTCACCGTGCGCAAGATCTCGCAGGGTGTCGGCGTGGAGCGCACGTTCCCGGTGCACTCGCCCGTGCTCGAGAAGATCGAGATCGAGCGTCACGGCCAGGTACGGCGCGCGAAGCTGTACTACCTGCGGGATCGCCGCGGCAAGGCCGCCCGCATCGCGGAAAAGCGCGACAACTGACCCCGGAAGCGCCGCGCTGGGGCGAGGCCCCGGCGGAAGGAAGCGAGGCACGATGGGATCTGGCGGGAGTCGGAACGCATGCGACCTCGCGACGGAGCGGGAGCGGGTGGAGGGACTCTTCGCCATCGAGGAGGAGGCCCGCGCCGAGGGCCATCTCCTGATCGCGGGTGTGGACGAGGTCGGGCGCGGCTGTCTCGCGGGACCCGTCTACGCGGGAGCGGTCGCCTTCGACCGGCGCGTGACGCTGCCCGGCCTCGACGACTCCAAGGCTCTTCTACCCGAAGTGCGCCGGGCGCTCGCGTCGAGGATTCGCGCAGCCGCGCGGGGCGCGGAGGTCGGTGCCGCGACGGCGGCCGAGATCGACGCGATCGGCATCGTCGCCGCCACGCTTCTCGCGATGCGCCGCGCTCTCGAGCTCCTGCGCCGCGCGGGTCTCGCTCCGTCGCTCGTCCTCGTCGACGCGGTGAGCGTGCCGGGAATCGAGGCCGCGCAGCGGGCCTACATCCGCGGCGACGGGCGCGTTGCCGCGATCGCCGCCGCTTCGATCGTGGCGAAGGTGGCGCGCGATGCCCGCATGGAAGAGCTCGGAAGGCGCTTCCCCCTGTACGGTTTCGGATCACACCGCGGCTATGCGACGCGCGGGCATCTCGCCGCGCTCAGGCGCCATGGTCCGTGCCCGGAACACCGGCTGACGTTCGACCGCGTCCTCGCGCGGCGCGGCGCGGCGAAGGCGGCGTGACGGAGTCATGGCGAGCCGGCGTGACGCGCTCATCGCTTCGGCCGAGAAATCCCTGGCGAAGGGGAAGGTCGATTCCGCGCTCAAGGACTATCAGAAGGTCCTCGAGGAGACCCCGGGCGACATCAACGTCCTGAACAAGGCGGGCGACCTTCTCACGCGGCTGAACCGAAACGAGGAGGCCATCCCCTATTTCACGAAGATCGCCGAGCACTTCGCCCGCGACGGCTTCTTCCTGCGCGGCATCGCGATCTACAAGAAGATCAACCGGCTGGATCCTTCGCGTCTCGACGTGTACGAGCGGCTCGCCGAGCTTTACGCCAAGCAGGGCCTCACGACGGAGGCCAAGAGCCAGTACCAGGTCCTCGCGGACTACCACGCGAAGAACGACAACGCGGTGGGCGCCACCGGGATCTACCAGAAGATGGTCCAGACGGACCCGGCGAACATTCAGCTGCACGTGAAGCTGGCGGACCTCTACTCGCAGGCGCGGCGGAAGGTCGATGCCCTCAAGGAGTACGCGGTCGTCGCGGCCCTTCTCCACGAGCGCGGCGCTCTCGACGAGTCGGTCCAGGTCTACGAGAAGGCGCTGCAG
>JBGPDK010000233.1:0-3868 GCA_041482235.1 Thermoanaerobaculia bacterium
CCCGAGCAGGCGACGGGCTCGGCCCTCGACGGGCGCGCGGACCAGTACGCGCTCGCCGTGATCGCGTTCGAGCTGCTGGCCGGACGCGTGCCCTTCACGGCGGATACGCCTCTCGGGGTCCTTCACCAGCACGTCGCCGCGCCTGCGCCGCCGCTCTCGTCGGTGCTGCCGGGCACCTCCCCCGCCGTGGATGCGGTGCTCGCCCGTGGCATGGCGAAAAAGTCCGCGGACCGGTTCACCTCCTGCGGCGAGTTCGTGGCGGCGCTCGGAACCGCGCTCGCCGTTCCGGGGGCGGCGGCCACGGCGCCGCTGACCGCGCATGGCGAGTCGCAGATGGCGACGCTCGTTTCCGCTCCGGCTCTCGGGGGAGAAGCGCTCGCGGCACCGGCCTCGGTCAAGAAAACGCCCCCGGATCCGTCGCGCCGCGTGACGTTCATCCTCGCGGCGCTCCTCCTTCTCAGCGCCGGAGGAGGGATCATCCTGCTGCTTCGCCCGGGGTCTCCCACGAGCGCTTCGAGCGTCGCGGGTGCGCCGGCATCGTCCGAGATTGCTTCGAAGGTGAAAGACCCCGAGCCGACCGCCGCTCCGGTGCTCACGACCAGCGCCGAGTCGACCGCCTCCTCCGGCATTTCTTCGAAGGTGGATGAAGCCTCGGCCGCGGGCACCGCCTCGGCCGCGGGCACCGCCTCGGCCGCGACCGAGCCACGACCCGGCTCATCCCTCGAAGAAAACGACGCCGCCACCCGCGGCGCAGCCGGCAACTCGAAGCGCGCCGGCGGGGCAGATGGCTCATCACCCTTCGAAGAAAAGCGTCCGCGCCAAACCACGGGTTTCGCCCCGAAGGCCGATGTGGCCGCACGCGCTCCGGTTCCGAAGGAAAGAACTCTTCCGTCTCTCCTCTCGGGCGCCGCCCATTCCGGAGACACGCAGCTCGGCCCGGCGTGGGCCGCGCTCGACAACGGGCGGCGGCCCGGCGGGCGCCTCGCGCGGGAGGACTTCGTCGACGCGATGGGCACCGCGCGCGCCGTCCTCGCGCGGCGCCCCACCGCGGAGGCGCGCTTTCTCGACGCCTTCAGCCGCGCGGGCGTCGCGTTCGCGGACGGCCGCGACGCCGACGCCTGGCAGCTCCTGACGCGCGCGCTGGACGGGGCGGGCCCGGCCGCGAATTCACGCACGCTCCGCTTCGTCGAAAACGAAGTGCAGGCGCTCGGGCCGAACCCCGGCCCGGACGCGGGCTGGGTGATGGGTCTCGCCTTCGCCGACGTCCGCAGCGACCTCGCAGCCGAGCTCGCGAAAGCGGAGGAGAGAGCACCGCATTCCCCGCGCGTTCGCGAGGCGCGCGCGCTGGCCGGCGGACGATAGAATTCCAGCGATCTCTCTCTGGAGGATCCCATGCGCAAAGCTCTCGCCCTGTTGGTCCCGCTCCTCGCTCTCGGACGGCCCGGAGCGGCTCAGGACATCCCTCCCGCCGAGGAGCAGGCGAAGGCGGCTCTCGAGAAGTCGCCGCGCCACGGCGAGTGGATCGACGTGAAGGTGCCCGCGGGCGGAGCGCCGATCAGGACGTGGGTCGTCTACCCGGAGCGGAAGGACAAAGCGGGCGTCGTCCTCGTCATCCACGAGATCTTCGGCCTCTCCGATTGGATCCGGGGCGTCGCGGACCAGCTCGCGAAGGAGGGCTTCATCGCCGTCGCGCCTGATCTCCTGTCGGGCAAGGGTCCGGGCGGCGGCGGCACGGCGTCGGCAGCGAGCCGCGACGACGTCGTGAAGCTCGTCCGCGAGTTGACGCCGGAGGAAACGACGGCGCGCCTCAACGCGGTGCGCGACTGGGCGATCAGGCTGCCTTCGACGAACGGCAAGACCGCGACGACGGGCTTCTGCTGGGGCGGGTCGGCGAGCTTCGCCTACGCGGCGGCCCAGCCGGGCTTGAACGCGGCCGTCGTCTTCTACGGCACGGCTCCAGAGGCCCTCGCCGCGATCAAGGCGCCCGTCCTCGGGAACTACGGCGGCGACGACGCGCGGGTCACCGCCACGGTCGCGCCCACGCAGGAGGCCATGAAGAAGGCCGGAAAGAGCTACGAGGCGCGCGTCTACGACGGCGCGGGCCACGGCTTTCTCCGCCAGCAGGGCGGCAAGGAGGGCGCGAACCTCAAGGCCACGCGCGAGGCCTGGCCGAAGACGCTCGTGTTCCTGCGCGAGGCCCTGAAGTAACGCGAGCCGGCGGGCGTCACTTCCGGAGCGTGTCGCCCGCCCTGAAGCCGGAGCCGGAAACGGAGGCCGCGGTCGAGAGGCGCGGCCCCTTGACGCTCGTGATCCTCACGCGCCCGACCTTCACCTCGTTGGCGCCGAGGACCTCGCCCGTATCGGGGTCCTTGATCTGCTCGCCGACGCGATAGACCTGGAACTCGTCGCCTTCATGAACTCCCGCCTCCGAGCCGGCGTTGACGTAGAGGGTGCCGCCGTCGGCCTTCGCGATCTTGCCGACGACGCCCGACGCGTCGCCCGCCCCCCCGAGCCCCGAGCTCGAGAGGCTCGCCTTCGCGAGGGATGCGGCGAGCTTCTGGACGACCGGGCGCATGAGCTTGTCCACCTTGTTGCGGTCGTTCGCGCCGCCGCCGGCGCCGGCCACGTAGACGCTGGAGTCGGAAGTCTCGTCCCTGGCCGTGTCGGCCCAGACGATCTCGCCGGTGGACGTGGAGAAGGCGCGCGCGTCGAGCGCCGCTTCCGCCTTCTGCGACCTCACGCTCACGGACGGAAGGCCCAACCGGCCCAGGCCGCCCGGCACGCTCGCATTGCGGTCCGTGACGCCAAGCTCGGTGACGGCGCCCGCGACGAGGTACTCGACACCGAGCATCTTGCCGAACTGGATGGCCGTCTTCGGATCGATGTCGCCGGAGAGCGAGAGGTGCTTCTCCTGCATGATGGCCTGGAGCTGCTCGCGCTCGATGACACGGTACTTGCCGCTCTTGACGAGCTCGGTCACGAGCATGTCCTGAGCCTGGCGCCCGGCCTCGTACCAGCTCCAGGTGTAGTGGGAGGCCTTGTTCTTGAACTCGAGAATCGCCACGCGCGGCTTGGCGCCCTGCGCGAGAAGAGGAGAAGCCGTGAAGAGGGCGAGCAGAGCAGCGGCCGGAAAAGAACGGTTCATCGTTTCACCTCGGTTGATTCGAAACGCTATTCTAGGACGATGGAGGAAGACGGGTCCGATCCGGTCCGGATCCCGATCGGCGACGCCCTCGACCTCCACCCTTTCCGCCCCGGGGACACGGCCTCTGTCGTGGCCGAGTACATCGAGGCGGCGGTCGCGGAAGGCTTCCGCGAGGTCCGCCTGATCCACGGCCGGGGCATCGGCGTCCAGCGCGCGATCGTCAGGAAGGCGCTCGAGAGGTCGCCTCTCGTCGAGTCGTTCGCGGACGCCACGCCCGAGCGGGGCGGATGGGGCGCAACCGTGGTCCGGCTCGTGGGAAAAGTCCGCTAGACTCAGCCGAGTGAAAAATCTGACGTCGCCGGCGAAGAAAGAGCGCACGACCGTCATCCGCGGCTCCGGCTTTTTCGTGCCTCCTCAGGTCGTCACGAACGAAATGATGGGCCGGATCATGGAGACGAACGACGACTGGGTCGTGCCGCGCACCGGCATCAAGGAGCGGCGCTTCGTCGAGCCGGGAATCGGCTCGGCCGAGCTCGGCGCGAAGGCTTCGGAGGCCGCCCTCGCGGACGCGGGCCTGACGGCCTCCGAAATCGACTTCGTGATTTTCGCGACGATGACGCCCGACCACTACTTCCCCGGCAACGGAGGGCTTCTCGCGCGGCGGCTCGGCATGAAGACGACGCATGCGCTCGACATCCGCATGCAGTGCACCGGTTTCCTTTC
>JBGPDK010000234.1:0-3841 GCA_041482235.1 Thermoanaerobaculia bacterium
ATCTGGGTTGCGGAGGGCGATCTCAAGGTCCAGGGGATCGTGGTCGGGTTGATGAGGAAGTACTAGCTGAAGTTCCACCGTCTTTCGCTTCCGGCCGGCCTCCACGTCGCCTGCCTCGACGCGGGCGTGTCCCGCCCTTCGGGAGCGCCGCCCCTCGTTCTCCTGCATGGCATCGGAGCGGATCGCGGCGAGTGGGCGCTCACGCTGCCGCTCTTCGCGCGCGGGAGGCGTGTGCTCGCCATGGACCTGCTCGGGCACGGCCGAAGCGACAAGCCCGCCGGAGAGGGCGTCGAGTACCGCATCCGCCTGCTCGCGGACGCGGTCGTGGGCGCCGTCGAGGCGCTGCCGGACCGGCCGCGGCGGGTCGATCTTCTCGGCCACTCGCTCGGCGGCGCGGTCGCGCTCGACGTCGTGCGCCGCTATCCCCGCCTCGTGAGGCGTCTCGTCCTCGTCGACGCGGCGGGGCAGCCTGTCTCCGAGACCGTCGACGTGCTGGCGGCCTCCCTCGCCTTCGTCCCGGGCAGCTACGGGGACGCGCGGCGCCTCCTGTCCACGAGCGTGAACTCGCGCCTTCTCGGGCATCCGCTCGTCGCCCTCGCGGCCGTGCTCTACAAGGGACGCCGGAAGAACCGCCCGCAGCTCATGAAGCTCGTCGCGTCGATGGCGGCGGGGGAGGACGCCGTGCGGCCTCGCGATCTCGCGAGGATCTCGAACGAGACGCTCGTCCTCTGGGGAGACCGCGACCGCATCTTTCCGCTCGCGGCGGGCCGCCGCCTTGCGCGCGGCCTGCCGAACGCCCGCCTCGAGATCCTGCCGCGCTGCGGGCACGTGCCGCCCACCGAGCGGCCGGTCGCCTTCGCGCGGCGCGCCATCGCGTTCCTCGACAAGTGACGAGCCGGCGTGTGACCCTCGTCGCGACCGGCATGCCCTACTCCTTCGCGCTTGAACTCGCTTCGCTCAGACAGCAAGCGCGTGCGTCGCAGGGCACGCCGGCTCGCTCCTCATTTATCCTTCGCCTGCTATGCGCACGACACGCTTCACGGTCTCGATGCCGCGGCCCGAGACGCACCTCTACGAGATCGAGATGGAGGTCGACCCCCGGGGCGCGAAGACGCTCGACCTCGTCCTCCCCGTCTGGACGCCCGGCTCGTACCTCGTCCGCGAGTTTTCACGCCACGTCCGCGACGTGACGGCGACGGGGGCACGCGGGCGCCGACTCGCAATCGAGAAGACCGCAAAGAACATCTGGCGTATTACCTTCGAAGAAAAATCCCCCGGTCCTCTCTTCGTCCGCTACATGGTCTACGCGCACGAGCTGACCGTTCGGACGTCCCACCTCGACGCCTCGCACGGGTACGGCAACGGCGCGAACCTCTTCTTCTACGTGGACGGCAGGAAGGACGAGCCGCAGGAGCTTCGCTTCGCGCTGCAGCACGGCTGGAAGGTCTCGATCGCGCTGCCGGTGCGCGGCGGCACCTTCCGCGCGGCCGACTACGACGAGCTCGTGGATTCGCCCTTCGAGTGCGGGACGCACCGCACGTTCTCGTTCCGGGCGCGCGGCGTGCCGCATACGCTCGCGCTCTGGGGCAGCGGCAATGAGAGTCCGGCGCGCCTCGCCAAGGACCTCAAGAGGCTCGTCAACGAGGCCGGGGCTCTCTTTGGCGGCCTGCCCTACGAGCGATACCTCTTCCTCGTCCACCTGTCGGCCGGGGCGCGCGGCGGGCTCGAGCACCGCTCCTCGCAGTCGGTGGCTCTCGACCCGCACGCATTCCGGCCCGAGAAGGCCTATCGCGAAGCCCTGCTCCTCTTCGCGCACGAGCTCTTCCACGCCTGGAACGTCAAGCGCATCCGGCCCGAGGCCTTCGGCCCGTTCGACTACGGCCGTGAGGTCCACACGGTGGACCTCTGGGCCCTCGAAGGCTTCACGTCGTACTACGAGGTCCTCCTGCTCGCGCGCGCCGGCCTCCTCACGGAGGCGCAGGCGTTCGATCAGTGGACGGCGAAATGGAAGGAGCATCTCCAGACGCCGGGCCGGACCGTCCAGAGCGCCGAGATGGCCTCCTTCGACGCGTGGATCCGCTTCTACCGCCCCGACGAGAACTCGGTGAACGTCTCGGAGAGCTACTACCGCCGGGGCGCGCTCCTGGGCCTCGCGCTCGACCTCACGCTCCGCCGCGCGACCGGCGGGCGGCGCGGGCTCGACGACGTCTTCCGGCGGCTGTTCCGGACGTACGCCGCCAAGGGCCGCGGATATCCGCCCGGGGCCGTCGAGGACGCGGCCGCGCGTGTCGCGGGTGCGCGGGCAGGCGTCCGGAGCTTTTTCGACCGCTATGTGAGGGGCACCGGTACTCCCGATCTCGCACGGCTTCTCAGGGCCGCGGGGCTGCGGTTGCGCGAGGTGCCCGAAGCCGAAGAGGGCGTGACCGACGCAGGGCGCCCGCGCCTCCGCGCGCACTTCGGCTGGAAGACGAGATCCGAGAACGGGCGGCTCGTCGTGGCGGAAGTCCTCTCCGGAGGGCCGGCCGAGCGCGGCGGCGTGAGCGCGGGCGATGTGCTCGTCGCCGTCGAGGGGCTTCGCGCGAGCGAGGAGTCGGTCGCCCGCTTCGAAAAGGAACGCAGGCCGGGCGCCACCGCCCTCGTGACCGTATTCCGGCGGGACCTTCTCGAGATGCACCGCGTGCGGCTGGGCGAGCGGCGGGCGTCCGTCTTCAGGATCGACGCCCTGCCGGGGGCAAAGGCCGCCGCCCGCCGTCTGAAGAAGCGCTGGCTGAAGACGAGCGTCAGCGTTTGAAGAAGCCGGCTGGAGATGATGCGGCCGGCGCGGTGGACCCCGGACCGGTTCCGAGGAGCTTCTGGTTCAGATCCCGGATGCGCTCATTGAGCTGGGCCACCTTCGCGGCCGCCTCCAGGCGCTGGCGCTCGGCGTCCGCACGGACTTTCTGGATCTCGTTCTCGGTCTCGGCGCCCTGCTGGGCCTTGGCCTGGATGATCCGATCCCGCTCGGCAAGGTCGGCTTCGAGGGACGAGATGAGCTCCTCCTTCTCGACGAGGCGCTGGCGCCACTTGTCTTCCTGCTCCTCGTAAAGGCGCTTCACGTCCATGAGCTCGGTGATGGCGGAGAAGTCGTTCGCGGATGGGGACATGATTCCTCCTCGGCCACGCTCCTCGATTTTCGGGAAGAGCTTCCGGAGCTTGAGTGAGAGATCTTCGGGGTCGGACGACAGCTTCATCGCGGCGTTCACGTCGATCGCGCCGTTCACGAGCAGGGCGACGAGCGACTGGTTCATCGACTGCATCCTGAAAAAGGCAACCGAGCCCTCGATCTGCTCGAGGATGTCCTTCGTCTCGCCCAACTCGATCTGCTTGGCGATCTTCGGCGAATTGATGAGGACCTCGACGACGGGGACGAGGCCCTTGCCGTCCAGGCGGTCGATGAGCGCCATGGAGACGATCGCCCGAAGGACGAGCGCGAGCTGGCGGCGCACCTGGTTCTGCTGCGCGGGCGGGCACGAGTCCATGATGCGGTCGATCGTCTGCGCCGCGTTGTTCGTGTGGAGGGTCGAGTAGACGAGGTGGCCCGTTTCGGCAGCCGTGATCGCGGTCGACATCGTCTCCCAGTCGCGCATCTCGCCGACCATGATGACGTCGGGGTCCTGTCGCATCACGTTGCGAAGGGCCTCCGGGAAGGACACGGTGTCGGTTCCCATCTCGCGCTGGGAAACGGAGGCCATGTTGTCCTGGAACAGGTACTCGATGGGGTCCTCGATCGTGACGATGTGGACGGGATGCCGCTCGGTGATGAGCTTCACCATCGCCGCGAGAGTCGTCGACTTTCCCGATC
>JBGPDK010000235.1:0-3775 GCA_041482235.1 Thermoanaerobaculia bacterium
ATCGGCCGCGGTCCTGGTCGAGGAGCAGGACGGGCTCTCCCCGGGGCCCGATCCGCGCCTTCGTCCGGGACGCCTGGATCTCCATGAGCGCGACGAGCCCGTGGACCTCGCGCTCCGAAGGCGCGAGGGTCGCCAGGATCCGGCCGAGACGGAGCGCCTCCTCGCAGAGCTGCGGGCGCATCCAGTCGTCGCCCGCGGTCGCCGCATACCCCTCGTTGAAGATCAGGTACAGGACCTCGAGGACCGAGGAGAGGCGCGCGTCGCGGTCCGGACCGCGCGGCACCTCGAGCGGCACGCGGGCGTCCGCGAGCGTCCGCTTCGCGCGCACGAGGCGCTGGGCGATCGTGGCCTCCGGCACGAGGTAGGCCCGCGCAATCTCCGCCGTCGTGAGCCCCCCGAGGAGGCGCAGCGTCAGCGCCACGCGCGCCTCGCGGGAGAGGACGGGATGGCAGGACGTGAAGACGAGCCTCAGGAGGTCGTCGCCGATGTCGTCGTCCAGCGCCGCGTCGAGGTTGGCCACCGCCCTCTCGCGCTCCGCCTCTAGATCGCGGCCGATCTCCCCGTGCGCGCGCTCGATGCGCCGTCCGCGGCGGAGGTGGTCGATCGCCCGGTTCTTCGCGGCCGCCATGAGCCAGGCGGCCGGGTTGTCCGGCACGCCCGTCTCGGGCCAGGTCCGGAGCGCCGCGAGGAGGGCGTCCTGGGCGAAGTCCTCCGCGAGACCGACGTCTCCCGTCACGCGCGCGAGAGCCGCGATGAGTCTCGGGGACTCGATGTGCCAGATCGCGTCGATCGCGCGATGCGCCTCGGGAGCGGACACGGGGGAGGATTAGAGCATCGTCCCCCGCGTCCGCGGTGCGTCACGGCTTGGACTGCTTCGCGAACTTCTCGCGACGGTCTTTCATCTTCTGCAGCTCGGGCGTGAGCTCCCCCCAGTCCGCCATCTCGATGACCTGCCGGATCTCGATCTCCGAGTCGCCCGGCATCGGGTTCGGGCAGCGCTTCACCCACTCGATCGCCTCTTCCTTCGACTTCACCTGCCACAGCCAGAAGCCGGCGACGAGCTCCTTCGTCTCCGTGAACGGACCGTCCACGACGGTCCTCTTCGCGCCCGAGAAGCGCACCCGTGCGCCTTTGGAACTGGCGTGCAGGCCCTCGGCTGCGAGCATGACACCCGCTTTCACGAGCTCCTCGTTGAACTTCCCCATGTCGGCGAGCAGCTTCTCGCTCGGCATCACGCTCGCCTCGCTGTCCTTCGTGGCCTTGACCATCACCAGGAATCGCATGTCGTCGTCTCCTTTCAGCCGGGATGATTCCCGCCTTCATCCACACGACGACGGAGCCTCCCCGAAATCGACACGCCGCGGCGAGGTTTCTTCTCACACCTTGTAGCTTGCGAATACGGCGCCCTGAGGGTCCGCGAAGACGGCGAAGCGCCCAACCCCGGGAATGTCCGTCGGCGGCACGTACGTCCGGGCGCCGAGCGAGGCGGCCTTCGCCGCGGTCGCGTCGCAGTCCGCGACCGCGAAGTACGGGAGCCAGTGCGGCGGCGCCGGGTCCTCCTTCGGCTTCGCCATCATCCCGCCGATCGGCGTGCCGCCCAGGAGCCATTCCGTGTACGCCGCGCCTCCGTCGGAACCCGTATGCGCCTTCCACCCGAAGAGCGCCGTGTAGAACGCCTCGGCCTTCGCCGTGTCCGTCGTGTTGAGCTGCCCCCAGCAGAAGGCCCCGGGCTCGTCGTGGATGCCGATGCCCTTGTTCGTTTTCGCCTGCCAGACGCTGAACGTCCCGCCCTGGGGGTCCGACAGGACGGCCATCCGGCCGAAATCCATCACGTCGAAGGGGGGCATCTTGACGCTCCCGCCTTTTTCCCCCGCCCGCCGGGCCGTCGCGTCCGCGTCGTCCGTCGCCACGTAGAGCATCCAGTGCGGCGGGACCCCCGGCATCTGCACGGGATCGAGCTTGTAGCCGGCCGCGACGTCGCGCCCCTTCAGCTGGAAGATCGTGTAGACGCCGCCGGGACCCATGTCGTTGTCCGTGAAGGTCCAGCCAAACAGCTTCGTATAGAAGTCCTTCGCGGCGTTCGCGTCGGACGTTCCGAGCTCGACCCAGCAGAACGCGCCCGGCGGGTGAGACGTGACTTCGGCCATTGCATCTCCTTCCGGTTTCGTGGCGGATTTGACCGATCTACGCGCAGAGCGCGCCGGATGTTTCAGGTCCGGCCGGCCGCCCGCGCGTCGACGCTCCACCGGCCCGCCCCCCGGCAGGCGATGAAGAAAAAGAGGGCCGCGTAGAGAAGCGCGACCTCTCCCTTGTTGATCGTCGCCCGGACACGATACGGAGAAGGGCGTAGGCCCCCTCCGTTCTGGGACCGAGGAATCGAGACAGCAAGGGATCCTCCTGTGAATCACGCCCGCAAGGTCGCTGCCGGTAAGAAAGGGGTACCCCCTGTTTCGGGTCGCTCCCTACTTCAGCCGCGGCGCGAGCCAGTCGATCCAGCGGCGGAAGACCTCCCGCGTCCGCACCGGGTCGCCCGGGAAGTGGCCCTCGGCGGGAATCGCGACGAACGAGGTTTCGACTCCGGCTTCCTTGAGCGCGCGGAAGAGCTCGAACGCCTGCATGAACGGGACCCGGAAGTCGCCCGTGTCCGACAGGATCAGCGTCGGCGTCTTCGCCCGGGTCGCGTACGTGATGGGCGACTGCGCGCGGTACAGGGCGTCGCCTCCGGCCGAGAACGGCGTCGCGTTTCCCTTCATCGCGTACCGCATCTGGACGTTGAAGTCCGAGAACGCGTACTGGTCCGCGAAATCCGTCACCGGCGCGCCCGCGACCGCCGCCTTCCAACGCGTGTCGTGGCCGATGAGCCAGCTCGTCATGTAGCCGCCGTACGACCACCCCGAAACCGCGATGCGCGACGCGTCGACGAAGCCCTTCTTCACGAGCGCGTCCACGCCCGCGAGGACGTCGCGGCCGGGGCCGTCCCCGGCGTCGTTGAAGATCGCGCGCTGGTAGGCGTTCCCGCGGTTGTCGCTCCCGCGGTAGTTCGGCGAGAAGACCGCCCATCCCTGCGCCGCGAAGAGGTGAGCAGGGGCCGGGAACGCGCGCGTCGACGCCGCCTGCGGCCCGCCGTGAATGTAGAGGACGAGCGGCACCTTCGCGCCCGGCGCAAGCCCGGGCGGCAGGACGACGACGCCGTCTTCCTCGAAGCCGTCCGGCCCCTTCCACGTGAACGCCTCGACCGTGCCGAGGTCGCGGCCGGCGATCTCGGGGTTCAGGTCCGTCAGTCTCTTCGGCGCCGACGAGGCGGACGCCATCCACCACAGCTCCCCCGGGCGGCCCGGCTCGCTGCCGACGAACGCGATCGAGCCGTTCCGGCCGACGGACACGTCGACGAAGAACGACCACGCCGGGTTGACGTCGCCCAGCTCGAGCCTCTTCGCCGGGCCGTCCAGCGGCGCGAGCCACAGCGAGATGCGCGTGCCGTCGTTCCCGCCCACGACCAGGGCCTTGCCGTCGGGCGTCCAGACGGACGCGTACAGGCAGCGGTCGATCGGCTTCGTCAGGTTCACGCCCTCGCCGCCGGAGGCGGCCGACGTCACGTGGATGTCGTTCACGTTGTTCGGGTCGCGGTCGCGCGGACACCAGTACGAGAGCTTCGATCCGTCGGGCGAGAAGACCGGGAAGCCCTCGAAGTGCGTCCTCCCGGTGACGGGACGGACCGCACCGGACTCGACGTCGAGAATCCGGACCGTCGCCGCGTCGTTGTCGCCCGAGTGCG
>JBGPDK010000236.1:0-3769 GCA_041482235.1 Thermoanaerobaculia bacterium
ATGGTCGGGTGTTGTTCTCGGCCGGGCGCCCGCGAGAGCCCCTGTCGTGCTCTCGCGGACGCAAGGCCGCATCGCTGCGATGAAGCACGAGTTCCGCACTTCGAAGAAAGGGTAAGTTCGTCATGACCACCGCGCTCTGGATCGCACAGGGATTCGCCGCGCTCGTCGTGCTCGCGCTCGTCTGCGTCGGGATTGCGGCGGGGCGGTTTCACTTCGGAGCATGACGATGCCGGCCCGCTCGGAGCTGCTCCTCCATCTCGTGATCGACTCCATTCCGCAGCGCGTCTTCTGGAAGGACCGGGATTCCGTCTACCTCGGCTGCAACCGGTCGTTCGCGCGCGACGCCGGCCTGGACGACCCCGCGCTCATCGTCGGCAAGACCGACCTCGAGCTCGCCTGGAAAGCCACCGGCCACCTCTACGTCGCGGACGACCGCCTCGTCATGGAGTCGAACATGGCGAAGGTGGACATCGAGGAGCCGATGACGTTCACGGACGGCCGGACGATCTGGCTCCGGACGAGCAAGGTCCCGCTCCACGACGAAAGCGGCGCGGTCCTCGGCGTTCTCGGAGCGTACGAAGACATCACCGAGCAGAGGCAGGCCGCGAGCGACCTTCAGGAGAGCGAAGAGAGGTTTCGTGCGACGTTCGAGCAGGCCGCGGTGGGCATCGCCCACGTCGCCCCGGACGGCCGCTGGCTGAGGGTCAACGAGCGCCTCTGCGAAATGGTGGGCTACACGCGCGAGGAGCTCCTCGCGGGGTCGTTCCAGGAGATCACGCACCCGGACGACCTCCCCGCCGACCTCGAGAATGTCCGAAAGGTCCTGGCCGGAGACATCCGGAACTTCGGCATGGAGAAGCGGTACATCCGGAAGGACCGGACAGCGGCCTGGATCGCGTTGACGGTGGCGCTCGCCCGCGACGCCGAAGGCCGTCCGAAGTACTTCATCAGCGTGATCGAGGACATCGAGCCGCGGCGGCGAGCGGAGGCCGAACGGACCCGCCTCGCGGAGATCGTGGAGCAGGCGAGCGAAGGCGTCATCATGACGGACGTCGACGGAAACATCACGTACGTCAACCCGGCCTTCGAGCGGATCTCGGGATACAGCCGCACGGAGGTGGAGGGCCAGAATCCCCGCTTCCTCAAGAGCGGTCGGCAGGATGCGAAGTTCTACACGGAGCTCTGGCGAACCATCACGAGCGGCGGCGTCTGGTCCGGGCATTTCATCAACAGGCGGAAGGACGGCAGGCTCTTCGAAGAGGAGGGCTCGATCTTCCCCGTGCGTGACCACGCCGGGCAGATCGTGAGCTACGTCGCGATCAAGAGAGACGTGACCGAGGAGGTCCGTCTGAACGAGCAGCTCCTGCAGGCCCAGAAGATGGAGTCCGTAGGCCGGCTCGCCGGCGGCATCGCCCACGACTTCAACAACCTGCTGACGGCCATCCTGGGCTACGCGGAGCTCGCCGCCGGACGGCTGAAGCCGGAGGACCCGTCGCTGCTGGATCTGTCCGAAATCGACAAGGCCGCTCAACGCGCCGCCGACCTGACGAGACAGCTCCTCGCCTTCAGCCGCAAGCAGGTGCTCGAGCTCCGCGTCATCGACCTGAACCGGGTCGTGAGCAACACGCACAAGCTCCTGAGACGGCTCATCGGCGAGGACGTCGAGCTCGTCCTGTCGCTGAAGGAGCGCCTGGGATCCGTGAAGGCCGACACCGGGCAGATCGAGCAGGTCCTGCTCAACCTGGCGGTCAATTCCCGCGACGCGATGCCGAAAGGCGGGAAGCTGACCATCGAGACTTCAGAAATCGAGCTCGACGAGTCCTACTCGACGTTCCATTTCGATGTCCCTCCCGGCCCCTACGTCGTGCTCGCCGTCAGCGACACCGGAACTGGCATGGACGCGAAGACGCTGAGTCACGTCTTCGAGCCGTTCTTCACCACGAAGGAAGCCGGAAAGGGGACCGGACTCGGTCTCTCGACGGTCTATGGAGTCGTGAAGCAGAGCGGAGGGCACGTGACGGCGTACAGCGAGCCTGGTGTGGGTACCACGTTCAAGATCTATCTCCCGCGGGTGGAGGACGCCCCGGAAACGGACCGCACTTCATCGGCGCCCGCGGCTCTGGCCGGCGGAACCCAAACAATCCTCGTCGTCGAGGACGAAGAGGCCATCCGGCGCCTGACATGCCGCGTTTTGGAAGCCCAGGGCTACACGGTCCTCTCCGCCGCCAGCGGCGGCGAGGCGCTCCTCCTCTTGGAGAAACACGCCCGCGAGATCCACCTGCTGATCACCGATGTC
Source organism: Thermoanaerobaculia bacterium (assembly GCA_041482235.1). Classification (GTDB taxonomy): domain Bacteria; phylum Acidobacteriota; class Thermoanaerobaculia; order UBA5066; family UBA5066; genus Fen-183. The sequence continues at coordinate 2,297 of JBGPDK010000236.1, forward strand.
GTAATGCCAGCTGTGAGCGGGAGAGAGCTCGCCCGGAGCGCGGCCGCCCTCCGGCCCCTCATGAAGGTTCTCTTCATGTCGGGCTACACCGACAACGTGATCGTGCATCACGGCGTGCTCGACGCCGGCACGGCGTTCCTCCAGAAGCCCTTCACGCCGCGTTCCCTGGCGCAGAAGGTCCGCGAGGTCCTGGACGCTCGGTGATGCGCATCGCCCACGTCTCCGACGTCCATGTCCTGTCCCGCCTCGGCGCCGAGTGGCGCCGCATGCTGTTCAACAAGCGGATCACGGGATGGGCGAACCTCGTCCTCCGGCGCGGGCGCGTCCACCGGCGCGACTACCTGAGGGCCGTGCTCGAGGAGGCCGCCGCGCGTTCCGACCACGTCGTCGTGACCGGTGACATCACGAACATGGCGCACGAGAGCGAGTACCGCGAGGCGCGCCGCCTGCTCGACGAGATCGCGCGCCGGGTCGAGGTGACGGTCGTGCCGGGAAACCACGACATCTACCTGCCGGCGGTCGGACGCGAGCGCCGGTTCCCGCACCACTTCGCCCCGTTCGTGACCAGCGAGCGTGCTTCTCTCGCGGTCACGCTGCCGGCCGGCGACTACCCGCTCGTGAAGCTGCGCGGGCCCGCGGCGATCGTCGGCCTTTCGAGCGCCGTCCCGCGCCCGCCGTTCGTGTCCGGCGGCGTCCTCGGACGCGAGCAGCTCGCCGCGCTCGAGAGGCTCCTCGCGCTCCCCGAAGTGGCGTCACGCACACCCGTTCTCCTCGTCCATCATCCCCCGGTGGACGCGCGGAGCCGCCTCGCCCGCCTGCGCGACGGCCTGTTCGACGCGGATCGGCTCCGGCGCGCCGTCGATCATCTCCCACGCGGGCTGCTTCTCTTCGGCCACGTCCACGCGAGGTCGCGCGTCGCCCTCAGGACCTCGACGGGAACGCTCGACGTCGTCTCCGCGAGCGGTGCCGCGCTCGACCACCCCGCTCCGCTGGTCCGAGCCGGGTTCAACCTCTACGAGATCGCGGGGGACGGGGCGGTGGCGCGCGTCGAGTCGTACGCCCTCGACCCGTCGGGGACGGGCTTCTCGCGCGTGCCGATGCCTGCGAGGATCGTGTCGTGAGCTACCGGCGGCTCCTCCTGATCATCGAGCTCGGGGGCGACGCGGCGCCCGCCGCCGCGGCGATCCGCCGGCTCGCGCCCGAAGCCGAGCGGCTCGTCGTGGTGGCGCGCGCCCCCGGCCGCGACATCGCGTTGCTGTCGCACGACGCGCCCGGAGACGGGGACGCGGCGGCATCCTCGCTCGAGGCGCTGCGCGCGGCCACGGCGGGCCTTTCGCGCAGCGCGGAGTTGATGCTCGCCGAGGAGCTCGGCGCCGACGCGCTCGCCGTGCTCGCGAAAGGCGCCGGGATCGATCTCGTCGCCGCCGCGGGGCTCCCCGTGAACGCGATTCCGCTCCTCGCCGGACTGCGCAG
>JBGPDK010000237.1:0-3758 GCA_041482235.1 Thermoanaerobaculia bacterium
CCGTCGTGAGGGTCCACGCAAAGGTCGCCGAGATGATTCCGTCGCTCCCTCCGGGCGCGATGCCGCCCGTCGTCGCGCCGCGCTCGATCGACGACGTGCCGGTCGCCGCGTGGACGCTCTGGTCGCGGGACGTTCCTCAGACGGTGATCCGGCAGGTGGCCGACGAGCTGAAGGCCCAGCTCACGCGCCACCCTCAGGTCGCGCAGGTCGCGATCCTCGGAGGCCAGCGCCGGGTCGTGCGCGTCACGTTCGACCGGGACCGCCTCGCCGCGTCCCGCCTCTCCCTCGTGCAGGTGTATCAGGCGCTCTCCGGCCTGAACACGCGCCTCCCCGCCGGGACGTACGCGTCCTCGAATACGGAGACGCTCGTGGACGTGGGATCGTTCTTCCGGAGCGCCGAGGACGTCGGCGCGGCCGTCGTGGGCGTATCCGGCGGCAAGCCCGTGTACCTACGCGATGTCGCGCGCATCGCGGACGGCCCCGAGGAGCCGTCGCAATACGCCTGGATGATGACCGGCGCGGCGGCGACGGCGGCCTCTCTCCCCGCCGGCGCGGACGCCCCGGCCGTGACGCTCGCGGTCTCCAAAAAACCGGGGACGAACGCGGTCGAGCTCGTGCGCGACCTCGACGCGCGGCTCGCGCGACTCAAAGGGCCGGTCATCCCGTCGAACGTCCACGTCACGAAGACCCGCGACTACGGCAGGACGGCGAACGAGAAGTCGTCGGAGCTCATCTTTCACGTCGGCCTCGCGACGCTCTCCGTGGTGCTGCTCATGGCGCTCTTCCTCGGGCGCCGCGAAGCGGTCGTGGTCCTCGTGGCGGTGCCCGCGACGCTCGCCCTGACTCTCTTCTCGTCGTATCTCTTCGGCTACACCCTGAACCGCGTCACGCTCTTCGCGCTCATCTTCGCGATCGGCATCCTCGTCGACGACGCCATCGTGGTCGTCGAGAACGTGCACCGCCACTACGAGCTGGGCTGGGGCGAGCCGCGCCTCGCCACGGTCTACGCCGTGGACGAGGTCGGAAACCCGACGATTCTCGCCACGTTCGCCGTCGTCGCGGCGCTCCTTCCTCTCGCGTTCGTCTCCGGGCTCATGGGCCCGTACATGCGGCCCATTCCGGTGAACGCGTCGGCCGCGATGGTCTTCTCACTTCTCGTCGCGTTCGTCGTCTCGCCGTGGCTCACGTACAAGCTGTTTCGGCGTTACGCCGAAGAGCATCTGAAGCGGTCCTCTGACGCCCATCCGGACGCCGAGACGGCGACCGAGGGCCGCATCGACCGCTTCTACCGGAGGCTGTTCGCGCCGTTGCTCGCGCGCCCCGCGCGCCGGATCGCGCTGCTGGCCACCGTGGCGGCGCTCCTCCTCCTTTCGTGCGGCCTCTTCGCCCTGCGCGCCGTGAAGGTCAAGATGCTTCCGTACGACAACAAGAGCGAGCTGCAGGTCATTCTCGACATGCCCGAGGGCACGACGCTCGAGTCGACGGCCGGGGCCGCGCGGGAGCTGGCCGGCATCGTCCGGACGATTCCCGAGGTCACCGACGTGGAGATCTACGCCGGCACGTCGGCGCCGTTCAACTTCAACGGCCTCGTCCGTCATTACTTTCTCCGGTCCGGGCCGCTCGTCGCCGATCTGCAGGTGAACCTGCTTCCGAAGGACGAGCGCAAACGCGACAGCCACACGATCGCGAAAGACGTGCGCAATCGCGTCGCCGCGGCCGGCCGGCGCCTCGGCGCGAACGTGAAGATCACCGAGGTGCCGCCCGGGCCGCCCGTCCTCTCGACGATGGTCGCCGAGATCTACGGACCCGATTCCGACAAGCGCGTCGCGCTCGCGAAGCAGGTGCGCGCGATCTTCGAGTCGACCCCCGGCGTCGTGGACACGGACTGGCTCGTGCAGGCCCCGGCTCCGCGCGTCGAGCTTCTCGTCGACCGCGAGAAGGCGATGCTCTCGGGCGTGACTCCCGAGGTCGTCGTCCGCACCCTGAGGCTCGGGCTCGACGGAGCCGAGGCCGGCCTTCTCCACGACGAGACGGCCCGCTCGCCGGTTCCGATCGTCCTCCGGCTCGACCGAGCCCAGCGCTCCGGCCTCGAGGGCCTTCTCGCGGTCACGGTTCCGTCGCAGACCGGGTCGCTCGTTCCGCTGCGGGAGCTCGTCGCCGTGCAGAGGGAAAGGCGCGAGCGTTTCGTGTACCACAAGAACCTGCAGCCCGTGACGTACGTCCTCGCCGAGATGGCGGGCGTTTCGGAGGCGCCGGTCTACGGCATCCTCGACATGAAGCGCGCGATCGAGGCCCTGAAGCAGCCCGACGGGTCGCCGCTCACGATTCTCTCCACCCATCTGCCGGACGACACGACGCGCTTCGCGATGAAGTGGGACGGCGAGTGGCACATCACGTACGAGGTCTTCCGCGACATGGGCATCGCGTTCGCGGCCGTCCTCGTCCTCATCTACGTGCTCGTCGTCGGCTGGTTCCGGTCGTTCGTGACGCCGCTCATCATCATGGCGCCGATCCCGCTCACGCTCATCGGCATCCTCCCGGCGCACGCGCTCGGCGGCGTCTTCTTCACGGCGACCTCGATGATCGGGTTCATCGCGCTCGCGGGAATCATCGTGAGGAACTCGATCCTCCTCGTGGACTTCGTCAACCTCGAGCTCGAGGCCGGAGAGACGCTCGAGGACGCCGTCATGAAAGCGGGGGCGGTCCGGTTTAGGCCCATCGTCCTCACGGCCCTCGCGCTCGTCGCAGGCGGCGCCGTCATCCTCTTGGACCCGATCTTCCAGGGACTCGCCGTCGCCCTGATCTCCGGCGTCCTCGTCTCGACGGCGCTGACGCTGATCGTGATCCCGCTCCTCTATTACATGTACCTGCGCCGGGCCGGCTCCCGGGCCGCCGGCGCCCCGGAGGCACGCGCATGAAGCTCCTCATGTTCATCGTGGACGAAGAGAAGAAGGAAGAGCTCGAGGTGCTGCTGAACCGAGCGGGCGTCACCGGCTACACCGAGATGCCGCACGCGATCGGAACGGGCCGAAGCGGGCCCCGGCTCGGCTCGCGCGCATTCCCGAAGACCTCGGCTCTCATCTTCACCGTGCTCGAGCCCGAGGCGGTCGGGCCGCTCGTCGAGACGATCCGAGGCTGGTGCACGAGCTGCGGCGAGCAGCTTCGCATCGTCGCCTGGGGCGTCGAGCAGATCCTGTGAAGGAGCCCGAGCGGAGGCTCCTCCTGCGGGGCGGGCTCCGGCAGGCGCATCAGATGAGGCTGATCCCGGGGCCCGGCGGGCCCTGCACCCGCATCATTGACCCGTCCTGCTGCGGGCACCATGATCGCTATATGGCGATCCACGCGCACCTTCCGCTGACCGATGCGGCCTGCGAAGAGGTCGCGGTGCGCTTCCGCGCCCTCTCCGAGCCCATGCGCCTCAAGATCCTGAGGCGGCTCTTCCGGAGCGAGGCCTCCGTCGGCGAGATCCTCGAGGAGGTCGGCGGCACGCAGGCGAACGTGAGCAAACACCTCGCGGTCCTGCACGGCTCGGCGCTCGTGGATCGCCGCAAGGACGGCACGCGGACCGTCTACCGGATCGCGGACCCGACCCTCCTGAAGATCTGCTCGATCGTCTGCGAGGGCGTCGAGCGCGAAGCCCGCGGCAAGGCCGACGCGATCTTCGGGCGCGCCCGCCGGAGCGGCCGCCGCTGAGAGACGCGGCGTCCGGGCCGCCCTGCCTCGTGGACGCGGCCTCCGCCGCGCCCCGCGCCCCGGTC
>JBGPDK010000238.1:0-3693 GCA_041482235.1 Thermoanaerobaculia bacterium
CGACCGCGTTGTGCCCGAGCGTGACTTCCTCCTCGAGCGTGAGAGGCCCCGTCTTGCTCGTAACGTGGAGCGAGCAGTTGTCCTGCACGTTCGACCGCGCGCCGATCCGGATGTGGCAGCAGTCGCCCCGCACGACCGCGGAGTACCAGATCGAGACGTCTTCGCCGAGAACGACGTCCCCGATGACGGCCGCAGTCGGCGCGATGAAGACCCGCGCGCCGAGCCTCGGGGAGATGCCGCGATAGGGTCGAATCGTCATCGAAATCGCACGATACCAAAGCGCCCGTGGGCCCGAATCAGGCGGCTGCACAGAGTTCTGTGCGAGGCGGAAAAAACCACGTAAAGACGCCGCTAAGAGCCGCTTCTTGAACCGAATCGCACAGGCTTTTCCACAGTTGCGTTGAAATGTCTCAAGTCATTTACAACCAATGATTTGAACGCGACGAGGCTCGGAATTGCGGGGGTTTCTTCGAACGGGCTTTACAGCCCGCGACCCGGTCTCAACTGTGCCTTCAAGGACGCCGCCTTCCCTTGCCCTGCGCGTAGACCCCGAGGAGCTGCCGCGCCTGGGCGCGAGCCGCTTCTCCGACGGACGCCCCCGCAAGGAGCGCGGCGACGGCCTCCACGCGCCGGTCGCCGTCGAGCGCCTCGACGCGCGTGCGCGTGCGGCCCCCCGCCGCCTCCTTCGACACCGAAAAGTGCCGCTCGCCGGCCGCCGCGACCTGCGCGAGATGCGTGACGACGAGAATCTGCTCCCGGGCCGCGAGGCCGCGCAGCTTTTTCCCCACGGCCTCCGCCGTCGCGCCCGAGACGCCCGCATCCACCTCGTCGAACACGAACGTCCGAACGGGACCGCCGCGACGCGAAGGCGCGCCCTCTTCGAGGGCGGACTCCTCGGCGGCGAGCGCCGCCGCGAGCGCGAGCTGGATGCGGGACAGCTCCCCGCCCGACGCGATCTTCTGAAGCGGCCGCGCGGGCTCGCCGGGGTTCGGGGCAAAGGCGAACCCTACCTGATCGATGCCGTGCGCGGCGAACGAGACGCGGCCGCCTCCCGCGACGAAGCGGCTCCCTTCCTCCTCGCGGCGCGTCACGGCAGCCGAGAACGACGACTTGAGAAACGCGAGGTCTCGCAGATGCGCCTCCACGGCGCGGCCGAGCCGCGGTGCGGCCGCCTCGCGGGCCGCCGACAGCTCGAGCGCGACCCGCCGATACGCCGAGAACGCTTTCTCCGCCCCTTCCTCGGCCTTCGTCACGGCGCCCTCGAGATCGAGAAGCTCCTCGCGTTCCCTGCCGAGGGCTTCGCGCCGCGCGAGCACCTCGCCGATCGTCGGACCGTACTTCCGCTTCAGCTTCGCGAGTGCGTCGAGCCGCTCGGCGACGAACGCGGCGCGCGCCGGGTCGGCCTCGAGGCTCTCCAGGTCGCGGGAGGTCTCGAAGGCCACCTGCGTGAGCTCCTCGATCACGTCTCCAAGCTTTGTGGCTCGGGGACCGTACGAAGAGTCGATTTCTTCGAGTAGTTGAAGAGCGCGGCGGGCCGCCGAAGCCGCCGTGATTGCGCCGTTCTCGTCGGACTCCAGCGCGCCCGTGGCCGTTGCGAGGAGCTGGCCCATCTTCTCGACGCTCGTCAGTCTCTTCCTTTCAGAAGAAATTCTCTCGTCTTCCCCCTCTTCCGGTTTTACCTTTTCGATCTCTCCGATCTGGAAGTCGAGCAGCTCTAGGCGATTCACGCGGTCCTTCGCCGCCTCGCCGAGGCGCGAGAGATCGCGCTCCCGACCGAGGAATTCGCGGAAATTCGCCACCGTCGCGGCCGCTTTCTCCTCGAGGCCCGCGAAGCGGTCGAGGAGCTCTCGCGGGGCGTCGGGATCGAGGAGGTCCCGCGCCTCCGCCTGCCCGTACAGTACGAGAAGGCGCGGCGCGATCTCCTGCAGCGTTCTGAGGGCCGCGGGGGACCCGTTCACGAGGAGCCGGCCCTTGCCGCCCGCCGCGACCTCGCGCCGCACGACGACCTCGAAGGGCCGGGAGCCGCCGTCCTCGAGGAGACCCGCCTCGGCCAGCGCGGCGCCCGCCTCCGGGTCGTCGCAGTCGAACGCACCCTCGACGACCAGCCGCCCGGCTCCCGCCCTCACGAGCGCGGGGTCCGCCCTCCCGCCCGCGAGGAGCGCCAGCGCATCCACGACGAGGGTCTTGCCGGCGCCCGTCTCTCCCGTCAGGACGGTCAGCCCTTCGCCGAACGCCACCTCGACGTCCTCGAGGACCGCGAGGTCACGGACGCGGAGCGACGTGAGCACGCGTCAGCGGCCGCGGCGAGGGCCGCCCGTGCCGGACTGCCGCTCGCGCAGCCAGCGCAGCGTCAGGCCCATCCCGAAGGACGTCGCCCCCGCCGGGTATCCGGCGTAGTCGCGGTCGTAGTAGGCCGTGCCCGCGATGTCGAGGTGCGCCCACGGCGTCTTCGGATCCACGAACTCCTTGAGGAACATCGCGCCGTTGATCGAGCCGCCCCAGCGGCCGCCGGTGTTCTTCATGTCCGCCCAGTCGGACCGGATGTTCTCGCGATACTCCTCCCACATCGGGAGGCGCCAGAGGCGCTCGTCCGTCTGCTCCCCCGCCTTCACGAGCTCCTTCGCGAGGGCGTCATGGTCCGTGAACAGGATGGCCGCCTCGAGTCCGAGCGCCACGAGCGCCGCGCCCGTGAGCGTCGCGTAGTCGAGGATCACCGCGGGCTTCCATTCGGCCGCGTAGTCGAGCGCGTCCGCGAGAATGACGCGCCCCTCGGCATCGGTGTTGTCGATCTCGGCGGTCTTGCGGTTGCGGAAGCGCACGATGTCGCCCGGCTTGTAGGCCGAGCCGGACGGCAGGTTCTCGGTGAGCGCGGCGATCGCGACGAGGTTGACCTCGAGGCGAAGGTCCGCTGCCGCGAGGACGACGCCCATCACCGTGGCCGCCCCCATCATGTCCCACTTCATCTCGCCCATCTTGTCGGCGGGCTTGATCGAGATGCCGCCGGAATCGAACGTCACGCCCTTCCCCACGAGCGCCACGGGGGCCGCGTCCTTCTTTCCGCCCCGGTACTCGAGCACGACGACCCGCGGCTCCTCCACGGCGCCGCGATTCACGGCGAGGAGCCCGCCCATTCTCTCTTTCCGGATCGCCTTCTTGTCGAGGACCGTCACCTTCACGCCGCGGGACCTCGCCTCCTTCCGGACGCGGTCCGCGAAGTCGCGCGGGAGCATGTCGTTCGAGGGGGTGTTGCCGAGGTCGCGCACGAACCGGGCCACGCGGGCCACGGCGCGGGCATTCTCGACCTCGAGGGCCTCGAGTCCCGCGAAGGCGCCGCGCGGCTCGACAGCGATCGTCGCGAGCGGCTTCTTCTCGGGCTCGACCGACTTGTAACGGGGGAACCCGTAGTCCGCGAGGAAAAGCGATCGCATCAGGAACTCCCGGGTCTCGGCGGCGTTCATCCGCTTGAGCGCGAGCGGGAAGTCGAGGATCGCCGACGACTCGCCGCTGCGATTCAGGGTCTTCACGGCGGAGAGCAGGAGACCGCGCGCCTTCCGCGGCGAGATTTCGGTCGCCTTTCCGGCGCCCAGGACGTAGAGGCGCGCGGCCCCCTTGCCCCCGCGCAGCGGAAGCGTGAAAACGGCGCCGTCCGCCGAGGGCTCGGCGGGCGCGGCCGCGGCCACGAGGGCCCGCAGC
>JBGPDK010000239.1:0-3690 GCA_041482235.1 Thermoanaerobaculia bacterium
GCGAGCGCCGGGCGCAGATGCTCGAGGAGGTGCGGCCCCGCCGTGAGGTCCGTCGCGCGGTAGTCGGCGGTCGTCTCTTGGATCACGGACATCTCGGGGAGAGGAGATTTCTGCGAGGAAAAAGAAAGAGGAAGAGTTTCGTAGAGAGTGCCGAGAGGGCGGGAAACCTCCGCCACCTGCCACAGCGCCGCGCGGCGGGAGACGCCGAGGGACGAAAGCGCGCCGGCGTACGCGAGCTTCGTGATCTCGTCGGACCGCAACGCGCACCTTCGCTGTAAATCTGCCGCGTCTTCGAAGAATCCCCGTGCTCTTTCTCTTTCGATGGCTTCTCCGGTCGTCTGCTTCAACCCCTTGATGAAGCGCATGCCGAGCCTCACGGCGAGGCGCTTCGCCACCGGGGTACCCCTCTCCTTCGCGCGTGAACTCGCTTCGCTCAGACAGCACGCGCGTGCGTCGAGAGGAACTCCGGCGCGCTCCGCGCCATAATCGCCTCGGATGGACGAACGCATTCTCTCGGGGGTGCTCCAGACAGCCGAGGCGGACCCCGAGGTTACGCTCCGGCCGCGCGCTCTCCTGGAGTTCATCGGGCAGGCGAAGCTGAAGGAGACGCTCGGCGTCTTTCTTCAGGCCGCGAGGCAGCGGCAGGAGCCGCTGGACCACGTCCTCCTCTGCGGCCCGCCCGGCCTCGGCAAGACGACGCTCGCGCACATCATCGCCCGCGAGATGGGCGCGCAGATCCGCGTCACGTCCGGCCCCGTGCTCGAGAAGGCGGGCGACCTCGCCGCGATCCTCACGAATCTCGCTCCGGGCGACGTCCTCTTCGTGGACGAGATTCACCGCATGCCGCCCGCCGTGGAGGAGATCCTCTATCCGGCGATGGAGGACGGGAGGCTCGACCTCATCATCGGCACCGGGCCCGGGGCGCGCACGGTCGAGCTCAGGCTTCCGCCGTTCACGCTCGTCGGGGCGACGACGCGCGCCGGCCTTCTCTCGCAGCCCTTCACGGCGCGCTTCGGCATCACGCATCGCCTCGACTTCTACGACGCCGAGGCCCTCGCGACGATCGTGACGCGCTCCGCCGACATCCTCGGCTGCCCCGTCGAGGCGGCGGGCGCGCGCGAGATCGCGCGGCGCAGCCGCGGCACGCCCCGCATCGCGAACCGCCTCCTGCGCCGCGTGCGCGACTACGCCGAGGTCGCGGGGGAGAGCACGATCACCGAGCGCGCGGCCGAGGTCGCGCTCGACAAGCTCGAAGTGGACCAGCACGGCCTCGACGAGATCGACCGTCGCATCCTCACGATCGTCATCGAGCGATTCTCCGGCGGGCCCGTCGGCCTGTCGGCGCTCGCGCACTCGCTCGGCGAGGACAAAGGCACGCTCGAGGACCTTTACGAGCCCTTTCTCCTGCAGTCCGGCTTCCTGCAGCGGACGCCGAAGGGGCGCGTCGCGTCCGCGCTCGCGTATCGCCATCTCGGGCTGAAGCCCACGGCGGGCCCGGGCACGCTCTTTGGCTGAGAGCGGCCCGCGGCGGGGCCTCCTCGTCCACAACCCGATGGCGGGCGGCGCCCGGCCCGTCGACATCCCGGGCCTCGTCGCGCGCGCGGCGGCCCGCGGCCTCGACCTCCTCGCGCTCCCGACCGAGCGCCCCCGCCACGCCACGGAGCTCGTGGCCTCGAGGCTCGGACCGGCGCTCGACGTCGTCGCCGTCGTTGGCGGGGACGGCACCGTGGGCGAGGTCGCCGAGGCCCTTCTCCACACGGACGTGCCGATCGCGATCCTCCCGACCGGCACGGCGAACGTCGTCGCGCGCGAGTACGGCGTCGGCCGCATGCTCGCCGAGGCGGAACGCGCGCTGACGTCGCGGCGCACGCGACCGGTCACCGTGTGGCACGCAGCGGGACGCACGTGCCTCATCGGCGCGGGCGTGGGTTTCGATGCGCGCGTGATGAAGAACGTCGTCCCATGGCTCAAGCGCGCCTTCGGACGGACCGGCTACAGCTGGAGCGCGACGCTCGAATGGCTGAAGTACGAGTTCCCGCCGATCGAGGTGACGGGTGTCGGCGCGGACGGCGCCCCCTTCACGGCGCAGGCGACGTTCGTCCTGGCCGCGAACACGCGCCGGTACGGAGGCGACCCGATCCTGTCCCCGTTCGCGGACCCGGAGGACGACCTCCTCGACCTTGTGCTCTTCGCGTCCCGATCGAGGCGCACGCTCATGCGCTGGTACGGCCGCCTTTCGCGCGGGAAGGCCGCCCACCTCGAGCTCGAAGGCTGTTCGCGCCGCGCGGTGCGCAGCTTCTCCGCGCGCTCGCTCGCGGGCTACGAGCTGGACGTGCAGGTCGACGGCGACGCCGTCGCGACGACGCCGTTCGTTATGGGACCGGCCGCGGGCCGCGTCCGCATCGTCGTGCCGGAGTAGCGCGGCTAGAATCCCCCTGCTCGTGAGCTTCTGGGTTGAGAGGAGGCACGTCATGGCGAGATGGACCTTCGAGCCCGGGCACACGGCGGCGGAGTTCTGCGTGCGGCACATGATGGTCACGTGTGTCCGCGGGCACTTCAAGGACGTGCACGGCACGCTGGAGTTCGACCCCGGGAACCCGAAGGCCTCGTCCGTCAGGGTGGAGATCGACGCCCGCGGGATCTGGACGGGAGAGCCGCAGCGCGACACCCACCTGAAGAGCGTGGACTTCCTGGACGTGGAGGAACATCCCACGATCACGTTTTCCGGAAACGAGGTCGAGCTCGTCGGCGACCACGATGCTCTCGTCACGGGGGATCTCACGATCCGCGGAAAGACGCGGAAGACGACGCTGAAAGTCCGTCACCTCGGGCAGTGGTCGACCCCCTGGTGGGAGGACGGCGTCGACAGGGGCCCCAAACTCCGCGCCGGCTTCGTGGCGACGACCACCATCAACCGGCACGACTTCGGCGTGAGCTGGGACGCCCCGCTCGACCGTGGCGGCGTCGTCGTGGGACGAGAGGTCGAGATCACCCTCGACGCCGAGGCGATCCTCGAGACGCTTTGAAGGGTTTCGCGCTAGCCCGCCTATCTCCGGTGTAGACCGCGCAGCGGTCTGCGGGCTAGCTCTTCCGGTAGTGACAGCCCCGTGAAACGGGATTCTTGAAGGCCGCCGTCGCGATCAGGTGCGCCGCGCGCGCGCCGTGGAAGAGGTCGACGATCTCCTTCGAGATCCGCGTCACCTGATAGAAGCGCAGGATCCGCTTCTCGAGATCGCGCAGGTCGGCGACGGCGCGCGCGAGCCGCGCCGTCGTGCGCACGATGCCGACGTAGTTCCACATCGTGTTGCGGATCGTCGCCCAGTCCTGCTGGAAGAGCGCGGGGTCGTCGTTCTGCGCGTCGCCGGGCGACTCCCAGCCGGGGATCGTGCGCAGGACGGTCGCCGGATTCCCGCCCTCTCTTTTCAGTCCTCGCGCGATGGACTGGCCCGCCGCCTCGCCCCAGACGAGCCCCTCGAGGAGCGAGGTCGACGCCAGACGGTTCGCTCCGTGCACGCCCGTGCAGGACACCTCGCCCACGGCGTACAGGCGCCGGGCCGTCGTCCGCCCTTCGAGATCCACGAGGACGCCGCCGCAGTGGTAGTGCGCCGCGGGCACGACCGGGATGGGCTCCGTCGCGATGTCGATGCCGAATTTCTCGCACGTCTTCGCGATCGTCGGGAAGCGCTCCAC
>JBGPDK010000240.1:0-3659 GCA_041482235.1 Thermoanaerobaculia bacterium
CGGCGGTGAGAGTCGACTTGCCCGCTCCCGGCGAGCCGGTCAGGCCCGTCACCCGGGCGCGGCCCGTCCGCGGAAAGAGACGCGAGAGAAGGTCCGGAAACCGCGAATCGCCGGACTCGGCCCACGTGATCGCGCGCGCCACCCGCGGGACGCTCCCCGCGAGGACGCCCTCCGCGAGCTCTTCGACGGCCCTCTGAACCGGCATCTCGCGAAGTGTAGTCGACAGCCGGGCCTAGAATGCCCGCCCATGGAGTCGGGAACCGCTGCCCTCGTTCCGGTGCTTTCGGAGATCGCCCGAGTCGCGAGCGAGACTCTGGACCTCCCCGAGGTCTTCCACCGCATCGCCTCGGCGGCGGGCCGCCTTCTCACGTTCGACGCGATGACCGTCACGCTCACGGACGAGGGAGACGGGTTCGTCCTCTATTCGATCGGCGGCGCGGAGGTCACGGACGAGACGAGGCGCGCGTACCCACGCCTCGTCCCGCGCGCCGAGTACTCGGCGGGCCTCTGGGACGTTCTCCAGAAGGCGGGAGTCATCGACGACATCGCCGCGGCGTGCGACGCGGCCTTCCCGCGCGACCGCGAGCTGCGCGGGTCCCGCGTCCGCGCGATGCTTCGCGCGCCGCTCCACGCGGGCGCGCGGACAGTCGGCTATCTCTCGCTCCTCAGCCTGAAGCCGCGCGCCTTCCAAAGCAACGACCTCGCGCTCCTGACGCCGGTCGCGGACATCGTCGCGATGGCCGTCGCGCACGCGCGCCTCGGGGCCGCGGAAAAGGAGCGCCGACGGCGTTACGAGGCGTTGCAGGCGCTGCCGCCCATTCTCGCCCGGGCGCTGGACGTGCGCGAGGTCTTCGACGCGATCTCGGAGATCGTGCGGCCCGTGATTCCGCACGACCGGATGGCGCTCGGCCTCCTCAACGAGGCCCGCGACGCCGTCCGCGTGTACGCGGTCTCCGGCGGGCGATACCCCGGCCTTCCCGAGACGATCCGGCTCTCTCAGGCCGAGCGTTTCCCCGACCACTGGACGACCGAGATCGTTCGCGACACGCTCGTCGAGCTCGACCCCAAGACCGACAAGTGCCGCCAGGTCCTGGCCGACGGGATCCGTTCGCTCCTGCGCGTTCCGATTTTTTTCGAGGGCGAGTGGCAGTTCGCGGGCGGGCTCCTCTTCCTCTCGCGGACGCCGGCGACGTACGACGAAGGGGACGTTCCCCTCGCGCAGCACGTCGCGGACCAGGTCGCGCTCGCCCTCTCGCACGAGCGCCTCGCGGGCGAGGCGCGCCGCGCCGCCGAGGCCGTGAACGAGGCGAAGAAGCTCGAACAGCGCGTCGCGACGCTGACGGAAGAGCTCGACTCGCGCGGCGGTTTCGGGCGGATCGTGGGGACGTCGGACGCCTGGCGCGACGTCCTCGTCCAGGCCGCCAAGGTCGCGCCCACGGAGACGACCGTCCTCCTGACCGGCGAATCGGGTACCGGCAAGGAGATCGTCGCGCGCGCCATCCACCGCAGCTCGGCGCGCGCCGCCGGACCGTTCGTCGCGCTCAATGCCGCCGCGCTGCCGGACCAGCTCCTCGAGTCGGAGCTGTTCGGTTACGAGAAGGGCGCCTTCACGGGGGCGACGGGCGCGAAGCCGGGCCGCATCGAGCAGGCCGGCGGCGGCACGCTGTTCCTCGACGAGGCGGGCGAGATGAGTCCGGCGGTGCAGGCAAAGCTCCTGCGCGTCCTGGAGGAGCGCGAGTTTCAGCGGCTGGGCGGGACGAAGGTGCTCAGGACGGACACGCGCATCATCGCGGCCACGAACCGCGACCTCGGCCGTGCGATCGAGAAAGGCGAGTTCCGCGAGGATCTCTTCTACAGGCTCTCGGTCTTCGGGATCCACCTTCCGCCGCTGCGCGACCGCCCGGAAGACATCCTGCCGCTCACCGAGATGTTCCTCGCCGAGCTCGGTCCGGCGGTCGGCCGGCCCGTGCCCGGAGTCTCGCGCGAGGCGAAGGATCTGCTCCTCTCGTACCCGTGGCCCGGCAATGTGCGCGAGCTAAGAAACGCGCTCGAGCGCGCCGCGATCCTTTCCGACGGCGGCCTCATCACGGCCGCGCACCTCCCGATCTCGGTTACGCGACACGAATCACCCGCCGCCCGTGCCGCCGCGCCGGCCGGGCCCGGCGCGTTCCTGCCGCCGGAAGGAGTCGATCTCGAATCCCTCGAGCGCGACTACGTGAAAGAGGCGCTCACCAAAGCGCGGTTCAACAAGAGCAAGGCCGCGAAGCTCCTCGGCCTCACGCGCGCCCAGCTCTACTCGCGCATCGAGAAGTACGGGCTGGAGGGCGGGGCCCCGGCGGAGTAGGACCTCAGGGACACTAAGGCCTGATCCCCAGCGAGAAGTACCCCACAGTCCGGTTCTCGAGCGGCGCATCGAGGACGCGCGAGATTCCGAGCAGAAGCTCCATCCGGCCGCCGAGCTGAAGCGGAAAGTCATCGAGGGCGATGCGCAGGTCGACTCCCGCCACGCGGATCCATCTCCCGAAGGTCCGCTGTGCCGAGCCGTGGAGGACAAGCGGGCCGGCCGGCGCCCATTCCACGCGGCGCGCCTCCAGGCGGTCGCCCGCGGAAACGGCCGCCGGAAGCGCGGGCACCGCCGACAGGAACAGCCGGTCGCCTTCCGGTGAGTACGTCCCGAGCGCCGAGCCGACCGTGAAGAGATCGAAACGCGAGGGCGTTCCGCCGAGCCAGCCCTCTTCCGCGGAGGCCGACAGCCGGCCGGCCGGAGTCCGCGCCGCGAGCTCGAAGCCGGCGCGGAAAAGCCCCCATCCCGACGGGCCCGATCGCCCCGCGGCACCGGAGAGCGTCACGGCCGCCGATCCGCCCCAGGTCTCGCCGCGTCTCCCGTACCTCGCCTCGCCCTCCAGATGGCCGAACCAGCGCGAGAAGCCGTCGCCCGGCCTCGGATTCGTTCTTTCGAGGAGGAACCCGCCTGAGAGCGCCGTGGCGCCGTGATCGACGAGACGCCTCCTCTCGAAGACCGCCTCGGCGCCAAACCGGTCCCGGTCTCTCTCGGGGCGGGCCTCGCGGGCTTGCGATCCAGGGCGTTCCCCCAGCGCGTAGCCCCGCGCGACGACGTCGGCGAAGGAGAAGCCGCGCCCCCTGACCGCTGCGGCTCCACCCGACGTGCCCCCTCTCCACCCCCAGGCGCCACCGATCGTCCCTTCCAGCCGGCCCACGGCGTCTCCGCCTCCGGCGAGGAGGCCGGCCTCGGAGCCCGAGGGCAGGAAGCGGGCCGGAGAGTTGAAGCCCCATGTCAGCGTGCGAAGCGGCTCATACGCCTTCTCGGGCGGCTGCGCGCCCTCCCGAATGGCCTGAGGTCCCACCTCCCGATGCGCGAGCACATGGCCCGAAAGATCGCCGGCAGGCGCCGCCTCGAGCGCGAGCCGCCGAACGTCGAAGCCGTTCGGCGTGAGCGAGACGAAGAAGACCGCCGAGCCGTCGGGCGTCGGCGCCGGATCGAGGACGGCGCCGAAGACGCGCGTGAGACGGCGGGGCGGAACCGCGGGTGCGATCGAAATCTCCTCGAGGTTCCACGTCCCGTCGCGATCCGTGGCGACGAGAACGCTCCTGCCGGAGACCGTCCAGGACGGGGCTCCCGCGGCCTTCGCGCTGCCGGA
>JBGPDK010000241.1:0-3603 GCA_041482235.1 Thermoanaerobaculia bacterium
CGACGGCAGGTTATGAGAGCTCCTTCGCTTTTCAGCCCGGCGACGAGGGCGAGCACGAGCTCTCCGTGGTCTTCCGCGGTCCGGACGACCGCGAGCGCCACTACCCG
The DNA here is from genome assembly GCA_041482235.1 of Thermoanaerobaculia bacterium. Lineage (GTDB taxonomy): Bacteria > Acidobacteriota > Thermoanaerobaculia > UBA5066 > UBA5066 > Fen-183. The sequence continues at coordinate 108 of JBGPDK010000241.1, forward strand.
TGGCGGAAGTTCACCTGGAAAAAGAAGCCGTAGAATCGGCGCTTCCCGCCTGGCTCCCGATCATGGAGCCCAGACGAACCATCGCGCCGGGTAATGGCGCTCCCGACCATCGTGCGTCCAGAAGAGAACCTGGATTTCATGCGCGCCGGCGCTCTCGGGGGAATAGGCGTACACGAACTCGTACCCGGCGGAGGCGCAATCGCCAAGAGTCGAGATCGCATTTTGCACGTCCCGGCGCTCCGGACGAGCGCTCGTGGCGAAAGGACGCTCCTTGCCGTCGATGAGAACGGTGACGCGAAGGTCCTGACCGGGAATGCGCGCCCAGCCCCGCACCTTGAGCTGTCCGTGGACGGAGGAGCCCTCGGCCGGCTCGTCCAGACCGCCCGTGAGTGAGGCATCCTCTTGCCACGCGGAGACCGTCGGGGCTGGCACGGCGATCGAAGCTGAGGCAAGTGTCCGGGGCGCGTGCGCGAGCCCGCGCAGGTGCGACGCCCAGATCCACGTCGAGACGACCGGCAGGACGGCGAAACCCAGGAACACGAGAGGTCCCCTCGAAAACACGCGGGTGCGCGTGGCGCGCACGGGAGGCGCATCCGCGGCGATGCCGGTCGACGCCACCGCGCCAAGTGCCGCGAACCGCGCCCGCGATGCGGCCCGGAGGGCGAGCGCGAGAAGAACGCCGAGGGGCGCGGCAAGCTGAATCATCAAGCGATTCCACGTGGGATGGATCTGCTCCACTCCCGGCCATGTCGTCAGGAGGAGCGCGAGCACGTATGCAGCGAAGCAGTAGTTGATAGCGAGGAGGATAGGAGCGACCACTCTCCGGCGCAGCCCGCCCGCCCCCGCGGCGAGGATGACGGCGCCCGCGAGAGGGAAGCCGCCGAGGTCGACCCGATCCGTCATTTCGCGCGTCACGGCCGCGGGCATGAGCGGCAGTCGGGCCCTGGCCTCGGCGGCGAGAGACACCTCTCCGAGCCGTCCCGCATAGTTCTCGTCTCCGCGCTGGGGGATGCGGGCCCTCCAGGCCGAAAGCGCGACGCCTGCCGCGACGACTCCGGCTGCCGCGACCGCGAGGAGCGCGAAACGTCGCCGGCGTTCGGTCCGACGCGCGAAGACCGCGACGAAGCCGGCCGCCGCGACCGCCGCGACGGCGAAAGGCAGCCCCTCGTTCTTCGTGAGGACTGCGGCCCCGAGGAGGAGCGCGGCCGCGACGCTCTCCGACCGCCCCGCGCGGCCGAGAAGGAGCAGAAGCCCGCCGCCGAAGAACGCTCCGAGAGGCAGGTCGGAGTACGCCCCGCCGGCGCCCCCGAAGTCGGAGGCGAGAACGGGCACGGCGGCGAGCGCGGCGGTGGTGAGCGCGGCAGCGCACGTTCCGGCGTGGCGCCGCGCGACGTCGAAGAACACGAGGAGGAGCGCGGGAAAGAACGCGGCGTAGAGCGGCTTGATCGCGCGGCGGTCGTCGCCGAGGTCGAACGTCTCCTGAACGGTAACCTGCGCGATCGGCATGAGAAGCGGATACCTCGGATGCGAGACGAAGGCGCGGGGATCCGTGAGCGCCCGGGGCGCGACACTCCGGTCCGCGCGCACCCAGCGCGCCGCGGCGCACCACGCCATTTCCCCGTCGAAGCCGACGTTCGGCTGCGTCAGGGCCGCCGCGAAGAGGCCCACGGCAATCAGGGCCGAGATCCCAAACGCGGCGCGAGCAGCGAGGACGCCCGCGCGCGGCGGGAGGAGCATCTCCGCGCGTGGGGTGCCGCGCCGGAGGACTCGCGCGAGAAGGCCGAAGGCGACGAGCGCCGCCACCGGCGCGAGAACGACGCCGCGCCGGATCCGAACGTCGAACGCGATGCCGAGGACATACGTCGATCCGGCCACGGCCGCCACTCCGAGGAGGTACGACCAGCCGAGGCGCGCCGCAGGAGGCCGCTCCCGAAGGGCGGGCAGGAGCTCGACGAGACCGCGACCCGCCGCGAGGAAGAGGAGGACGCCCCCGAGTCCCGCGAGGACCGGAGCGCCGCCGCTCAGGGGACGGCTCCCTTTTCCGCGAGGAGTGAGGTCCTGACGAGGCGCGGGCCCGGCGGATCGAGGCGGGCGACGACCGTCCACTCGGGAAGCGTGCTCAGCTTCGCGGGCGTCACGTTGCGAGCGAAGTCTCCGGGATCGCCGCCGAAGACGGCCCGGCGGGGCGCGAGGTCGAATCGCACGAAGTAGGCCGCTCCGCCCGGGACCGCTTCCAGGAGAAAGTACTCGGAGTAGGCCGGCAGCTCCGCGCGGATGCGGTGAATCGCGGCGACGTACTCCGGCCCCCGCACTCTTGCGAGCGCCGAATCCGCGTCCAGAGCCCGGTCGTGCCACGCGGCCGTCACGCGGCTCCAGGAATCGGCGAGCGCGGCCGGGAGGCGCAGCGCGAGAAATGCCCCGAGCGCGACCAGCCCGATGAGGGGCAAGAGACGGCGGGCGAGCATGCGCTTGCGATTCTATGGGCGACGGCCGACCTGCCGTAGCATGAGCGCGTGGATTACAGGTACGGCGAGCTGCCGCTCGACCTCCTCCAGTCGCTCCTGACGTATGAAGAGCTGCTGAAGCTCTTCCTCGACATCGTGTCGCGCCTCGGCGGCGACGTGGAGCAGGCGATGCAGTGGATGAAGGAGCTGCAGCGCCGCGGGATCATCGGCGAGAACGTGGACCTCGAGGCGTTCCGCGCCGCGCTCGAGAAGCAGGGAATCGTGGGGCGCGACGGAGAAGGCAAGCTGACGCTCCTCGGCTCCGGCGAGCGCCGCATCCGCCGCAACGCGCTCGAGGAGATCTTCAGCTCGCTTCAGAAGGCGGGGCCGGGTCTGCACTCCATCCCGCGCGCGGGCACGGGCGCGGAGCCGCTCCCCGAAACGCGCCCCTGGGAATTCGGCGACGACGTGGCGCGCCTCGACGGCATCCGCACCGTGGCGAACGCCGCGCGGCGCGATCCCGACGACCTCGCGCTTCTCCCCGACGACTTCGAGGTCTTCGACGTCGAGCACCAGAGCGCCTGCGCGACCGCGATCGCGATCGACGTCTCGCACTCGATGATCCTCTACGGCGAGGACCGTTTCACGCCCGCGAAGAAGGTCGCCCTCGCGCTCACGGAGCTGATCCTCCAGAAGTACCCGAAGGACACGATCGACATCGTCCTCTTCGGCGACGAGGCGAAGCGCGTGCCCCTCGAGGAGCTGAGCAGGGCGCAGGTCGGGCCGTTCCACACGAACACGAAGGCGGGGCTCAGCGTCTCGCGGCAGCTCCTCATGCGGCGCCGTTCGCGCAACCGCCAGATCTTCATGATCACGGACGGCAAGCCCTCGTGCATCAACGAGGGCGGGCGCCTCTACAAGAACCCCTTCGGCCTCGACCTGAAGATCGTGAACCGCACGCTCGAGGAGGCCGAGAAGCTCCGCCGCGACGACATCCAGCTCACGACCTTCATGATCGCGACGGACCCGGCGCTCGTGGACTTCGTCGACAC
>JBGPDK010000242.1:0-3538 GCA_041482235.1 Thermoanaerobaculia bacterium
CTTTCTCGTCGCGGTGGCGGGGGACCTTGTGCGTCTTTTCGTCGATGCGCTTGAGCGCGGCGAGGCAGGCCTCTTCGGGCGATTTTCCCTGGCGCAGGAACTCGACGACGGTGTGGGAGCCGCAGGTGACGAGGTTCGCCTCGCCCCGGCCCGTCGACCCGCAGCTTCCGACGCCGCCCTCCGTGTAGATGCCCGCGCCCACGACGGGTGAATCGCCGAGGCGCCCGGGGATCTTGAAGAAGAGGCCGGACGTCGTCGTGACGCCCACGAGCTCGCCCTTCGCGCTCCTGACGGACATGTGAATCGTGCCCTGCGGCGGGAAGATCTCCTTGCCGTACTTCTCGAGGAACCATTTCACGTCCGGGTCCTCGGCCTCTTTCGCCGAGAGCTCCCAGTCGTCGATGTCGGACATGCGCTCTTTCCAGTAGAGCCAGATCTTCCGCGTTCTCGGCGTGAGGAGGTCCTCGACGGGGAAGCCGTGCGCGGTCGCGAACTTGCGCGCGCCGGCGCCCACGAGAAAGACACGGTCCGTGCGATCCATGACGAGGCGCGCGACCTTCGACGGCGTCTTGCAGCCTTCGAGCGCGCCGACGGCGCCGGCCTTCATCGTGCGGCCGTCCATGACGCATGCGTCGAGCTGCACGACGCCTTCCTCGTTCGGGATGCCGCCGTAACCGACGCTGACGTCGTTCGGGTCCAGCTCGTTCACGTTGACGCCGACGATCGCGGCGTCGAGCGGGTCGTATCCCTGGATCAGCGCCTGCCGCGCGGCCTTCGCCGCTTCGACGCCGTTTGCGGACGTGACGAGGACGTAAGAAGAAGAGGACGATTCTGCTTCCCGAGCGGGTGGGCCGGCCGAAGCCGCGCCGGGGGGCGGCGAGCTTTGACCAGCGAGTGTTTCTTCGAAGGGGGAAGAGGGGAGGGCGCCGGCGACGGAGGCCGCGACTGCGGCCTTGAGGAAACGGCGGCGGGAACTGCTCATGAGAATCGGCCTTTCCGGACGCGCAACGGCCACGCCGCCGCGATCCCGTATTCACTCTCTAAGAAATACCGCCGTGACGATAGCCGAGATCGCGACCAGAGGAGACATCCTGGTCGACTCTAGAAGGAACAGTAAGATATCTACCATGAAAACGACCATGGGTTCGGCGGGGCAGGCTGCGGCGCGCCCGGTCCGTCTGGTTCGCGAAGGCCGGCTTACCGTCGCGAAAGCAGCCGATGGGCGTAAAGGAACGCGGTTGTCCGGGGAAAGAGTCGAGCGGACGCGCGCAACGGTTCGTCGCCGCGGCTGATCGGTCCGGCCCTACTCCTCCGGCAGCTCCTTCTCGTCCTCTTCCGCCCGTACGCCGCCGGGCAGCGCGTACTTCATCACGACGTCGCCGAGGTGCTGGGAAAACGCCGCGCGGGGCATGACCTGGTCGCAGCCCGCTTTCTCGCCCTTCTCGAGGAGGTCCTTCCTGACGTGTTCGTAGTAGCCCACGACGGCGATGCCCTTCGTCTTCGGGTTCTTCTTCAGATTCGCGATCGCCGTGAAGGGATCGTCGCGCAGCGCGAGGTCGACGATGACGAGGCCCACGCGCCCGGATTCGGCCTTGCCCGCGAGCTGAGAGGACTTTTCAATGAAGATGCCGATCGCCTGCGCGGATTTCAGGGTGTGGTCGATCTTGGTCTTCCAGAACAGATCGTCCGCCAGGACGACGACGGTGGGGTTCATGGAAAGCCTCCTCGGGGGACAGCTCGAACCTGTGATTCCAGAGCGAGATCACTGGGGTGTGAGCGTCGACAGTATAGGCCCCTGCCGGTCCGGCCGAGGTTCGACAAGGCGCCTCGGGGGATGTCAGACTCCCCGCCGGTTTTTCCCGGAGACGCGAGGAGGGCAGACGGATGAGCGCACCCGGCAACGGGCAGGACTTCAAGCCGTACATTGCGGCCGACCAGGACGTCCCCGAGTTCACGCTCAAGGCGATCCTCCTCGGGTCGTTCTTCGGGATCATCTTCGGCGCGGCCACGGTCTATCTCGCGCTCCGGGCGGGGCTGACGGTGTCGGCCTCGGTGCCGATCGCCGTGCTCTCGATCGCGGTTTTCAAGAAGCTCGGGAATTCCACCATCCTCGAGAACAACATCGTGCAGACGATCGGCTCCGCCGGCGAATCCGTGGCGGCCGGCGTCGTCTTCACGGTCCCGGCCCTCCTCTTCCTCTCGAACGGGGCCGACTACTTCAAGTACTTCGTCATCTTCTTCCTCGCGGCAATCGGGGGCACGCTCGGCGTCCTCTTCATGATCCCGCTCCGGCGGCCGCTCATCGTCAAGGAGCACGGCACGCTGCCGTATCCCGAGGGCACGGCCTGCGCCGACGTCCTCATCGCGGGCGAGAAAGGCGGCAACCTCGCGAAGATGGTCTTCGCGGGAGTGGGCGTCGCCCTTCTCTACAAGTTCCTGTACGGCATCCTCGGCCTCTGGCGCGAGACGGCGACGTGGTTCCGCACGGGAAAGGACGGGAAGATTCCGGATGCCACGCTCTCCAGCGATGTGACGCCGGAGTACCTCGGCCTCGGCTACATCATCGGGCCGAAGATCGCCGGCGAGCTCGCCTCGGGCGGCGTGCTCTCGTGGCTCGCGCTGATTCCGCTCATCTCGATCTTCGTGCCCGAGACGCGCCTCGTCGAAGATCTCGGCAAGCTCGGCTTCTCGGAAGCCTGGCGGAACGGCCACTCGCACGCCGAGTGGATCTACCGCGCGTACGTGCGCTACATCGGCGCCGGGGCTGTGGCGTGCGCGGGCGTGATGACGCTGGTGAAGACGCTGCCGACCATCATCGGGGCGTTCCGCGAGTCGGTGAAGAGCCTGCGCGAAGGCTCGGGAGCCGCGAAGAAGATCCGCACGGACGACGACCTCGGGATGGGGATCGTCGTCGTGGGCTCGATCGTTCTCGCGCTCCTCATCGCGGTCCTGCCGGGCTTCCCGCACGGGCCGTTCCCCGGGTCCCTCGTCATGTCGCTCCTCGTCGTCGTCTTCGGCTTCTTCTTCGTGACGGTGGCGAGCCGCATCGTGGGCATCATCGGCACGTCCTCGAACCCGATCTCCGGGATGACGATCGCGACGCTCATGGGCACCTGCCTCGTGTTCGTCCTCATCGGGCGCACGGGCGAGGCCTACCAGCCGGTCGCCCTGTGCGTGGGCGCGCTCGTCTGCATCGCGGCCGCGAACGCCGGAGCGACGTCGCAGGACCTGAAGACCGGGTTCCTCGTGGGCGCGACGCCGCGGAAGCAGCAGATCGGATTCATCATCGGCGTCCTCGTCTCGACGCTCGTCATCGGCGGGACGCTCTTCCTCCTCGACAGGACGTACGCGGGCGGGGAGGCGCACGGCATCGGCGGCCCGAAGCTGGCGGCGCCGCAGGCCACGCTCATGGCCACGATCATCAAGGGCCTCCTTGCGCAGAACCTGCCGTGGGCGCCGGTGATCGTGGGGGTGTTCCTCGCGTTCATGGCGCAGATGGCGGGCGCGCACGCGCTTTCGTGGGCCGTCGGCGCGTACC
>JBGPDK010000243.1:0-3527 GCA_041482235.1 Thermoanaerobaculia bacterium
ACTGCATCAGGAACACGGCGAGCGCGCCCTTCCCGACGTCGAGGAGCATCGTCAGGGTCGCGAGCCCTTTCCCCGAGGTGCGGAGCACGTTCGTCGCGCCCGCGTTGCCCGAGCCCTCGCTCCGCACGTCCACGCCGCGGAACACGCGCACGAGCACGACCGCGAACGAGACAGACCCGAGCAGGTAGGCCGCGACGAGGCAGGCGAGCTCGGCCGTCACCGGCGCCCGCCCTCGGCGAGACCAAGAAGGTGCTTGCGCAGCATCCCGAGCGCCGTCGAGGTGGTCCAGCGCCGGACGAGCGAGCGCCCGGCCGGCAGCAGGAGCCGCCTGTGAAGGCGCGTGCCGTCCGTTGCGTCGAGCGCGATGTGAACCGTGCCAACGGGCTTTTCCGGTGTGCCGCCGCCGGGGCCCGCGATTCCCGTCGTCGAAATGCCGATCGTCGCGCCGAATCTCTTGCGGGCGCCGAGCGCCATTTCGCGCGCGGTCTCCTCCGACACGGCGCCGTGCCGGTCGAGCGTGGCCGCCGAGACGCCCACGAGATCGGCCTTCGCCGCGTTCGCGTACGTGACGGCGGCGCCGAGGAAGTAGTCCGACGAGCCCGGAATGTCCGTGATGCGGCCCGCGAGGTGGCCGCCCGTGCACGACTCGGCAAGAGCGAGCGTCTGAGCCTTTGCGCGGAGCAGGTCGCCCGTGACTCCCTCGAGGGTGTCCTCGTCGCGGCCGAAGATCTCGCCCGCAAGCGCCTTGTGGAAGTCGGATTCGATCCGATCGAGGACGCGGAGCGCCTCTTCGGGCGTGCCCCGGGCCGCGAACTGGAGCTGCACTTCCCCGGGCGCGGCCAGGATCGTGAACGGCACTTCCGGATAGGCCGCATAGACCGGCCTGACGAGAGTCTCCACGACGCTCTCGGGCAGCGCGGCGATCTTGAGAGTGCGCCGGTGCAGGCCCGGCCCCGCGCCGCGAGCGATCAGGGGCTCGACGACGTCGACCCACATCCTCTTCATCTCGTGCGGCACTCCGGGCAGAAGAACGACGGTGCCGCCGGCGGCCGTCACCAGGAAACCGGGAGCCGACCCGCCGGGATTCGCCAGGACGACGGCGTCTTCGATCACGTCGGCCTGCTTTTCGTTGACCTTCGGCATCTCGATGGCCCGCCGGCGAAAGCGCTCCTTGAGCCCGAGGAGAATCGCCTCGTCGCGCACGAGGGCACGGCCGAACACCTTCGCGACGGCCTCCTTCGTGCGGTCATCATCCGTCGGGCCGAGACCGCCCGTCACGACGAGGAGCGGCGCGCGGGAGAGAGCGAGGGGAATCTCGGCCAGAAGGTCCTCCCAGCCGTCGCCCACACAGGCCTTCCGTACCACGGAGATGCCGAGGGCCTCGAGGCGGCCGGTGAGGTAGATCGAGTTCGTATCGAGGCGCGTCGTTCCGAGAAGCTCGCTTCCGACGGCGAGGATCGAGGCCGTGCCCGGGCCCGGCGCGACACTCACGCCGGTACCCCCTCGCCCACCTGGAGCTTGCGGGACGTCTCCTCCCACTCCCACATCTTCGCCTCGAGCGTTTTCCGCGTGGCCTCGCGGGCGGCCGTCACCTGCCGGGCTTTCTCCCCGTCGCGAAAGACGTCAGGGTTAGAAAGAGAAAGATCGAGATTTCGCACCTCTTCTTCGAGACGCGCGATCTCTTCCTCCAGCAGGGACAGGATCTTCTCGTTCTTCAGCCGCCGCCTCTCCGCGGTTCGGTCGGAGGAAGAAGAAGAGGATTTCTTATAAGGGGAAGAGGGGTGGGGTAGGTCGTCGCGCTCCACCGAATCGGCCTTCGCGGGAGCAAGTCTTTCCTTCTTCCTCTTCAGCAGATCCGAATAATTCCCGTCATGAAGCTCGGTCGCGCCGCCGGGACCGATCTCGAGGATCTGCGTCGCGATGCGGTCCACGAACCAGCGGTCGTGCGACACGAACACGATCGCGCCCTCGAAGTCCGCGAGGGCGTCCTCGAGCTGCTCGCGCGCGTCGAGGTCGAGGTGGTTCGTGGGCTCGTCGAGGAGCAGGAAGTTCGCGCCGCCGAAGACGATGCGCGCGAGCGAAAGACGCCCCTTCTCGCCGCCCGAAAGCGTCGCGATCTTCTGGAAGACCTCGTCGCCCCGGAAGTCGAAGAGGGCGAGGAAGTCGCGCGCCTCGTTCTCCTTCATCGTCGGGTCGAGGTCCATCACGGCGTCGAGCGCCGTCGCCTCGACTGGAAGGTCGCCCATCTCCTGGTCGTAGTAGCCAATGAGGACGCCGGTGCCCGGCACGGCCGAGCCGGAGAGCGGGGGCAGGACGCGCGCGAGCGTCTTCAGAAGCGTGGTCTTGCCGCAGCCGTTCGGACCCCACAGCGCCATTCGGTCCCCGCGGCGGAGGACGAACGACACGGGCTGAAGGAGGGGCCCCGTCTCCTTGTAACCGGGTACGAGCTTCTTCGCTTCGAGAACGCGCCCGCCGGAGACGCGCGCCTCCTCGAAACGGATCGAGACCTCGTTCGCGTCTTCCCGGGGCCCTTCGATCCTCTCGATGCGCGCGAGCATCGTGCGGCGGCTGCGGGCCTGTTTCGTCTTCTGGCCCGCGATGTTACGGCGGATGAAGTCCTCGGTCCGCTCGATCATCTGCCGCTGCTTCTCGGCTTCCTTCGCCCTCAGTCGATCACGCTCCGCCTTCAACTTTCGATAGGCGGCGTAGTCGCCCGGGTAGTCCTCGAGGCGTCCGTGCGCGACTTCGACGATGCGGTCCGCCACGGCGTCGAGAAAGCGCCGGTCGTGCGAGACGACGAGCGCGGAGAGGCCGGCGCCGGTCCTGCGCTCCACGAGCCAGCCCTCGAGGAACTCGATCCCGGTGACGTCGAGGTGATTCGTGGGCTCGTCGAGGAGGAGAACCGAGGCGTCCGTCAGGAGGAGGCGGGCGATCTGGGCGCGGTGCTTCTGTCCGCCCGAAAGCTCGCCAACGGGCCGCCCCCACACCGCGTGATCGAGACCGACACCCATGAGCACGCGGTCCACCCGCGCGTCCGCCTCGTAGCCTCCCGCGCGCTCGAAGTGCTCGCGCACCTCGTCGTGCTCGGACAACAGTGTGTCGAGCGCCGCGCGGTCGCCGTCGGCGCCGTGCGTGGCGATGGCCTCCTCGAGGCGCCGCATCTCGCGCTCGAGCGCGAGGAGAGGCTCCTGCGCCCTCGCCACGAACGCGCGGAGAGGCTCGTCGCCTTCGGGCTCGACCGCCTGGTCGAGCGAGGTGAACGTCGTGCTGCCAGCGACGTGCAGCTTGCCGCCGTCGGGCTCCACGAGCCCCAGGATGATTTTCAGGACGGTCGATTTCCCCGCCCCGTTCCGGCCGACGAGCCCCACGATCCGGCTGGGGTCATGCTGCCACGTGGCGTCCAAGAGGACGTCCTTCGTCCCGAAGCTCTTGCGGACGTTTTCGAGCCGGTACAGCACGGCCGGAGGATAAACGAAGGGTTACTTCTCCACGTCGGAGGGCCAGTTCACGACGACCGTGAGCGGAAG
>JBGPDK010000244.1:0-3471 GCA_041482235.1 Thermoanaerobaculia bacterium
CGGCCGCGGAGCCACTCCACGAACACGAGGCGGGAGACGAGCCGCACCGGAACCGGCGCGACGCCGAGGACCCGCGGCAGGATGTCCGCGTGCCCGACTGTGTAGTCCGGCGCGAATGGAACGTGCGCGGCGGGCTGCAGGTCGTTGACGCCCGAGAAGACGACGACGAGGTCGGGCTGAAGGTCGAGATCGCGGATCTGAAGCGCCAGCTTTGTCTCGAGGCTCGTCCAGCCCGGGAACCCTCCGTTCACTACGTCGGCGCGAGGACGCAGGAGCGTTCCGAGCCGCGCGGGCCATGTCCCAGCGTCGTCCAGCGCGAGAAGATCGAACGTGGTCGAGCCCCCCTCGCACACGACGCGATAGGTGCCTGCCGGCTTCGGGACCGGCACGTCGCGCACGTTCGTGACGCGCTGGCCGCGCGCGTTGAAGTGCACGACGTGGCCCGCCGCCTCGAGGAAGGCGTCGGGCCGGCCCGCCACGATGAGGACGGGGTGCGGCCGGTAGGCCTTTCCGATCTTCTCGACGAACTTCGTGTACGCCGCCACCCGCGTCTCGGGCCATGCCCCCGTCTTCAGACGAAGCGCGACCCGGCATCCGCCTTCGAGCAGCAGAAAAAGCGCACCCGCGAGCGCGAGCGGGACGAGCAGGTTCGAGAAGAGCGCGCGGAGCGGCCTCACCTGCGGCGCGCCAGGTCACTTCGAAAGGACATATACGTCCTGCAGCGCCGCGACGGGGAACTCGTGCGCCACCCGGCCGTCGACTCCGCGCGGGAAAAACGCGACGCGCCGGAAGCGCGAGAAGAGCGCTCGCGCGAACCGCTCCGCGTGGAAGGTCGAGTAGCCATTCGCCCCTTCAGTTCCGCCGGGCTTTTCGGCGTAGCCGTCCGAGTCGTATTTCGCCGCGCCCGCTTCGTCGAGAAGGAGCTCCGCGTAGACCGCCCCGTGAAGCGTGATCAGCGCGTGCCCCGCGGGGCCGAGAAGGCGATGAACCTCTCCCAGCCAGGCCTTCTGATTGTCGAGCGAAAGATGCGTGAACACGGACGCGAGAACGATCAGGTCGAACGAACCGGCGGCGAGATCGAGCGGCGGACGAACGTCGTTCACCTCCCAACGCGCGACGTCCGCGAGGTTCGACCTCGACCACGCGATCAGCTCCCGGTTGATGTCGGTGCCGACGAGCTGGCGCTGCGGATCGTCGCAATGCCATCCGACGAGAAGCCTTCCCGTGCCGCAGCCGATGTCGAGGATCGAGCGGATGCCGGACGGCCCGACGCCGGCGGCTCCGAGGAGCGATCGCATCGTCACGAAGGACGTCGCCGTCGAGGCGCGATACGCGTCCAGGTCGCCCATTCCCTGCGTCATCGCGATCACATCCGAAGGGGGGGCCGGCTTCGACCGGATGCACTTCCCCAGCGCGCTCAGCCTCGCCCCGTCGCGCGCGACGAACGGGATGTCGTACACGAAAACAGGAGCGTTCCGGCCGTCCGCGTAGCGCGCGTAGAGCTCGATCGCGGCGCCAAGCTCGACGGCAAGATCGAAAGAAAAGCGGCACCGAGACGAGCGCGGCGCCGGGACCCACCCGAGCTCGGGAGAGTCGATGTCGACCGGCGCTCGCGCGATCAGCGCACCATCCCGGTACGCCAGGACCTCCGCGATCGGAACGTCCCCCGGCGCGAGCGCCACACCGCGGAACGTCGCCGTCGCGCCGAGAGTGACCATGTGGTAGTGCGGCGCGTCGAGGACGAACATCGGCGCGATCGTCATGGGGGCCGCGCACTCTAGCATTCCGCGCTCCGCCCGGGCCGTTACGCCTTCGCCGCGAGATGGCGAGAGCCGGGCGCGACGAGCGGCTCTCCCGCCGCGCAGCGCGGGCAGGAGGCGGCCTCGAACGCCGGCACGTCCAGCGATAGGAGGGCGCGATAGGGCACGCCGTCCACGTTCGCGCCGCCTCCGACCGCGAGCGCCCGTCGGTCCACGATCGACCCGCATGCGACCGGCACCGCGAAGGAGGCGCGGACCACGGCGAGGACCTCGCGCGTGGATTTCCCCGTCGTCACGACGTCCTCGACAACGGCCACGCGGTCGCCCGGCTCGAGGGCGAACCCGCGTCGAAGCGTGAACTCTCCGTCGACGCGCTCCGTGAAGATCGCGCGGACCGAGAGGCCACGCCCCGCCTCGTGGCCGATGATGACGCCCCCCATCGCGGGCGAGACGACGACCGAGGGGCGAAACGGAGCGAGTAGAGACGCGAGGGCCGCGCCGAGCGGGCCCGCGCGAGAGGGCCACTGGAGCACCTTCGCGCACTGGAGATAAGCCTCCGAGTGGAGGCCCGACGAAAGCTTGAAATGGCCCGACAGGAGCGCTCCGGACTCCGTGAACTGGCGGCGGACCTCGTCCTCATTCATGGGGCCTCCCGGCCCTCCGCAATCTCGCGGTCCCTGCGCAGGCCGTAGCGGTCGATCTTCTTGTAGAGGTTCGAGCGCGGCGTATCGATGGCCTCCGCCGTGCGCGTGACGTTTCCGGCATTCTCGGCGAGCTTCGCGACGAGGAAGAGCTTCTCCGTTTCGTCCTGGAACTCCTGCAGCGTCCCGATCGAGAGGAGCTTCTCCCACGCGCCCGCCCCGGCGGAGGCCGCCGCCCCGTCGACGACGCGTCCTCCGCGCACGACGACGGCGGGCGCCGTGTCGCCCTCGTGCGGAACCGCTCCGGGGTCGACGTCCCGAGCGTCGAGGACGTCCGCGTCCGACATGATCATGAGCCGCTCGACGTGGTTCTTCAGCTCGCGCACGTTTCCCGGCCACGCACGGGCCGCGAGCGCCTCCAGCGCAGCGTCCGTGAAGCGCTTGGCCCGGTAGTTGTTCGTGCGCGCGAAGAGCTCGGCGAAATGGTTGACGAGGACCGGGACGTCCTCGGGCCGGTCGGCGAGCGTCGGCGTTCTGAGGACGAGGACGTTGAGGCGGTAATAGAGGTCCTCCCGGAACTTGCCCTGCGCGATGAGGACCGTGAGGTCGCGGTTCGTCGCGGCCACGACGCGCACCTTGACCTTCACGACGCGCGGGCTCCCGACCGGCTCGACTTCGCCTTCCTGCAGGACGCGCAGCACCTTCGCCTGCGCGGAAGCCGACATGTCTCCCACCTCGTCGAGGAAGATCGTGCCGCCGTCGGCCTCCACGAACTTGCCCGTCTGCTTGCGGTCGGCCCCGGTAAACGAGCCGCGCTCGTGGCCGAAGAGCTCCGACTCGATGAGGCTGTCCGGGATCGCGGCGCAGTTCACCTGCACGAATGGGCCCGCCTTCACGAGCGAGCCCTCGTGGATCGCCCGCGCGACGAGCTCCTTGCCCGTGCCGCTCGGCCCCACGATGAGGACGGTCGCGGGCGTGGGCGCGGCCTTCGCGACGTCGGCGAGAAGCCTGCGGATCGCCTCGCTGTTCCCGACGATGCGCGTGATGCCGAGGCGCGACTTCAGCTCGAG
>JBGPDK010000245.1:0-3368 GCA_041482235.1 Thermoanaerobaculia bacterium
CGTTCCTCTGGAAGGTGCGGCCCGAAAACCGGGAGACCGTCGAGGCGCTGGGAATCCGATGAGCCTGGGCCTTCACTTTCTCCTCGACGTCGCGGGCGCGCCTTTCGCCACGCTGGACGACGCCGTGCTTGTCGAGCGAGTTCTCGTCGATGCCGTTGGGGCGATGGGCGCGAAAGTGCTCGGCATTCACATCCACCGCCTGAGCCCGCAGGGCGTCAGCGGGGTCGTCGTCATCTCCGAGTCGCACCTGACGATTCACACCTGGCCCGAGCGCGGCGAGGCGGCCGTGGACCTCTTCACCTGCGGCGACGCGTCGCGCGCCAGGGACGCCGTGCGCGCGCTCGCGACGGCGCTCGGCGCCGGGAGGACGAGGCTCGAGGAACGAGTGCGCGGAGCGGAGCCACCATGACCTTTCGACCCGGGGCCGGGCTCGGCGCGATCCGGCGAGATCCCGAAGGGCGGGGTTTCATTTTCGAGGCGCGCTGGATCCTCCTGCTTTTCGGCACGACGAGAGCCGCGCTCGTTCTCATCGGAGTCGTCTCGCGGCAGCTTCTCGCGCCGCTGCGGCTCGAGCCCTATCCCTGGAACTACTCGAAGTCTCTCTGGCTCTCGATCTGGGGCGTCTGGGACAGCGGCTGGTACCTCGACATCGCCGCGTTCGGGTATTCCGCAACCCAAAGGACGGATCCCGACACCCTCCATCAGGCGAACTACGCGTTTTTTCCCCTCTACCCGCTCTCGATGAGGGCCCTCGGACCGCTCGTCGGCGGTCCGTTCAACGCCGGGCTGGTCATCTCCAACCTCTGCCTTCTCGCCGGCTGCTTCGCGCTCCTGCGCCTCGTGGAGCTCGATCACGACACGGCGACCGCCCGCCGCGCCGTCAAGTTCCTGATCCTCGTTCCGACGGGCTTCATCCTCTCCGGCGTTTTTTCGGAGTCGCTGTTCCTCGCGCTCGCGATCTCGGCCTTCCTGTTCGTCCGGCTGGACCGGCTTCCCCTCGCGGGCGCCGCCGGATTCCTCGCGTCGCTCACACGGCCCGTCGGGGTGCTTCTCGTTCTTGCGCTCGCATTGGCTTACTGGCGCGGACGGCGCGCCGCGCGCCGGCCCATCCCGGCGCGGGCGGCGTGGCTCGCTCTCGCCCCTCTCGGGCTCGCGGCCTTCGCGGGCTTCAACTACGCCCTCACCGGCAACGCGCTGGCCTTCGCCCGTATTCAGGCCTCGTGGCGTCCGAGCTTCGATTCGCCCCTGAAGGTGCTCGCGACCGGACTCGGAAGCGCCGACGTTCCGACGTGTTTCTCCGCCTGGATGACGCTCGTCGCGGTTCTTCTCCTCGCGGTGTTCGCGCGCCGGCTGGGCCTTGCGTACTTCGTGCTCGGCCTGCTGCTGATCCTCGTCCCGCTCTCGGGCGGCCTGACCTCGATGCCGCGATATCTTCTGGCGGTCTTTCCGATTCCGATCCTGCTCGCCCAGCTCGGCGTGAGGAAGAGCCTCGACGAGGCCCTGACAGTCGGCCTCGCCCTGCTGCAGGGATTCCTGATGGTCTTCTGGGCGAACGGCTTCAAGCTGGTCGTCTGATCGCCAGGAGCGGCGTGAAGGTAAGATCAGGAGTCGAGGTATCCAGTGATTTCGGCACTCTTGGAAGGGAATCGCCGCTTCGTGGCGGAGACCTTCGAGAAGGAACGGGAATTCTTCCTGTCCCTCTCGAAGGGACAGCAGCCGACGGTTCTCTGGATCAGCTGCTCCGACTCCCGCGCGCCCGTCAACAGCATCACGTCGACCCGCCCGGGGGAGGTCTTCGTCCACCGAAACGTCGGAAACGTCGTCGCGACGAACGACTGGAACCTGGCCGCCGTCCTGGAGTTCTCCATCAGCCACCTCAAGATCCCGGACATCGTCATCTGCGGTCACTACGGATGCGGGGGGATCGAGGCGCTCGACGACGACGAGAGCGAGTACAAGTACGTTCCGATCTGGCTGATGAACGCGTTCAAGGCGCGCGAGCGGATCGACGAGAAGATCAAGGCGCTCCACATCGAGATGACGAAGGAGCAGCGGATGCGGCTGATCGTGGAGGAGAACGTGAGGCTCCAGCTCGAGCACCTCCGAGAGTTTCCCTTCGTCAAGAGGGCCACCAGGGAGAAGAAGCTGAACGTCCACGGCTGGGTCTACGACATGTCGACCGGGGAGATCAAGGCCGTCAAGAACGCGTAGCGGCTATCGCGAGGGCCGCTTTCGCCGCTTCTCGTACATCGCCCGTCCCGCCCTCAGCGATCCCTCGGGAAGCACGACGGGGGCGCCCGTCCGCAGGGACTCGACGTAAATGCGGGCCGTGGACTCCATCGTCAGCGCGACATGGAGCGCCTCGGCGAGATCGCGCCCCACGCACAGGTTGCCGTGATTCGAGAGCAGAACCCCCGCCCGGTCACCGAGCGCGCCGACCACGTTGGCCCCCAGGTCGTCGGTGCCCGTGAAGGCATAGTCGGCGACTTCGATCGTCCCTCCGAAGTAGACCATCATCTCGTCGATGATCGGAGGGAGCGGCCTGCGGAGAACCGACAACGTCGAGACAAAGGGCGCGTGCGTGTGCACGACCGCGCCGACGTCCTGACGACTGCGGTAGACGGCGAGGTGCGTCGGGAGCTCCCCGGACGGCCGGAAGTCCGATTCGATCGGAAGACTCGAGTCGAGACTGACGACCACGACTTGATCCGCGGTCATCACGTCGTAGGAAATGGACGTCGGCGTGATGGCGACGGCGTCGTGGCCGGAGACGCGCGCGCTGACGTTGCCCGCCGAAGCGACGACGAGCCCGGCCTCCCACATCCTCTTTGAATGGAAAAGAACGGATTCGCGGTCGGCTCGAAATCGATCGTTCGCGGGCGCGGGAGCGGGCACGGCGGACGCCGCAACATCCTCCGCCGGGCCGCCCGCGAGATTCGCCCAGCGCGCTTCCTTCTGACCGGGCGCGCGCGGCAGCTCCGCGACGAGCGGTTCCAGTCCCTCCGCGAGCTTCGCGAGCGCGGACTCGACCTCGTCGAGCGTCGCGAACGCGTGCAGCCGATCGCTTCGCGCGCGCAGCTCGCCCGGCGTCTGCGCTCCGCGCAGGAGGAGAAGCGTCATCACCGCCTTCGTCGCGCCATCGAGGGTCCAGCGCTTTTCGACGTTCTGCTCCCATTTCTCGGCCCTCGAGCCGCCCGTCTTCCACACGAGAACGTGTTTGCGCAGGCGGTCGAGCGCGGCTTCCACCTTGCCCGCTGAAAGCTCCGTGACCGGGTCGCGGTTCGATTTCTGGTTGCACGCCGCGACGAGCGCGTTGAGAGTCAGCGGGTAGTACTCCGGCGTCGCCTGCTGCTTCTCGAGGAGGGCGC
>JBGPDK010000246.1:0-3351 GCA_041482235.1 Thermoanaerobaculia bacterium
CCCTCCCTGACGCCGGGCCGCGTCGCATGGGTCCTCGTTCTCGCAGGGCTTCTACGAAAGGGTCCCGGACGGGTCGCGTCTGCGGCGCTGGCGGTCCTTGGGGTTCTTCTCGCGCTGGGGAACGCGACGCCGGTCTTCGGCGTCGCGGCGCGCGTATTTCCGCCCCTCGGATGGATCCGGTACCCGGAGAAGCACATGATCCTCTGGGGTTTCGCCCTCGCCTGGCTTGCCGCTCTCGGGCTCTCCGTTCTCGCGAAGGCCGTCTCGCCACGCCTTCTCCGCATCGTCCTGCCGCTTCTTGCCGTCGCGGTCCTCGTCGACCGCGAGAGAATCGCGCGCCGCCTCTCACCGCTCGAGGACGCGTCCGTCCTGACGCGCCGGCCGGCTCTGCTCGCGCCCTTGCCTGTCGGGCCGGGCGACGCGGCGCCGCAGCGCCTGTTTTTCCGGGACATCTACTTGCCCGTGCCGGTTTACGACGTGCGCGACATCGCGGCCGCGAGCCGCGTCGGACGCGAGACGCTTCTGCCAGCCTATGGCTCGCTCTTCGGCGTCGGCTACCAGTTCGAGGTCGATTACGACCTGTCGCTCTCGGTCGAGGCGTTCGAGTGGACGCGTCTCCTGTCGCGTGCGGTGCCGGAGGCGCCGCCGCTCGCGTTGCGCCTCGTTCGGGGAACCGGTGTCTCGGCGATCGTCCAGAGCGACCCTGAAGCGAACGGACAGTACCGTCCACACCTCGTGCGGATCGGGGACTCGGTCCCGCCGTACCGGTTCGCGACGCGCGTCGTCGCGTCGGCCGACGCCCGCGCCGTCTTCGCGCGACTCCTGGAGGATGGCCTTTCGGTCGACACGGCGTATGTCGACGCGGCGCTGCCGGGCGTCTCCGCCTCGCCCGCCTCGGGCCGGATCCTCTCCGTGGCCGACCGGCCGTCGGGACTCTTCCTCGACGTCGAGGTCGACGGGCCGGGTCCGGGCTTCCTCATGCTCTATCGCCTGCGGGAGGCCGCCGAAGAAGCGACGCTCGACGGCCGTCCGGTTTCGGTCTCGCAGGTCGCATTCGGGTTCGCAGGCCTGAGCGTGCCGCCCGGGCGACACGCGTTGCGATTGCGCCCCGACACGCGGTGGGTGAAGATCGGGGCGGTGATTTCCGCTGTGACGTGGCTCGCGCTCGCTGCCGTTCTGCTCGCCGCACGGCGTCGCGCCCCTTCCGGCAGCGCATGAGCCTGGGACCGGATGCCCGCCGCCGTCTCGCCCTGTACGGCGGAGCGGCGATTTTCGCCGCGCTCGCGCTGTGGGGAATTCCGGCGCTCGTGGCGCGCCTCGCGCCCCCCGTTCTGGTGCGCCGGACGGTTCTCGAGGCCGACGCGGCGATGGAGACCGAGGCCGTGAAGCTCCTCGTGGAGTACGTTCGCATCGACACGACGAACCCACCCGGGCTTACGCGTCCCGCGATCGAGTTCCTCGCGCGGGTCCTCGACTGCGAGGGGATTCCGGTGACGTTCACCGGCCCCGACCCGGAACGTCCGATCCTCGTGGCGCGGCTCAAGGGCCGCCACCCCGAAGGAGCCCTCGTGCTCCTCAACCACGCGGACGTCGTCCCGGCCGGGGATCTCGCGAAGTGGAAGAAGCCGCCGTTCACGGCCGAGCGCGGCGATGGCGGCGAGCGCGACCACCTCTATGGGCGGGGAACGCTCGACATGAAGGGGCAGACGATCGCGAACGTCCTCGCGCTCGCGTCCCTCGTCCGCGCGGGCCTCGTCCCGCTGCGCGACATCGTGTTCGTGGTCGAATCCGGCGAGGAGTCCTACTCGGCGGACCTCGGGATGGAGTGGGTTCTCGACAAACGCCCCGACCTCCTCTCGGGCGTGACCGACGTGTTCAACGAGGGCGGCGTGAACGAGGTCAAGACCCTGCGAATCGAACGGTTCGGCATCGAGGTCATGGAGAAGGCGATCATCTCGGTGGACGTTTTGTCGAAGGAGTCGAAGCCGCTCGAGGAATTCGGCGCCTTCCTGAAGGCCCAGGACGCGCGCGAGGCCGTGCGCCTAGTTCCCGCCGTGCGGGAGTTCCTGCGCTTCATCGCGCCCTCGCGCTCCGACGTCTGGGGCCGCCTCATGCTGGGAGAGGCCGACAAGCTGGGACCCGGGACCGAGGTCTGGAAGGACGTTCCCGAGGTCTACCGCTCTCTCCTCAAGGACAGTATCTACGTGGGTGAGGTCGAGAAGAACGCGCAGGGCTTCTCGATGCGCGCCGTGAGGACCCTCCTGCCCGGGAGCCCGGTCGCCGCCGCCCGCGCCGGTCTCGAAGGCTGGGTGCGGGACCGGGGACTCGGCCTCCGTCTCGTCCTCGCGACCGCCGACTGCGTGCCGAGCCCCACCGAAGGGCGTGCCTTTCGGGCAGCGACCGACGTGTTCGCCCTCGACCCGGAGCGCGTCCCGGTCGGGCCTTACATCCTCAGCGGCCAGTACACGTCGTCGGCGGGAATCCGGGCGCGCGGCCTTCGGGCCTACGGTGTCTCGCCGTTCGCCGTGAACATCTACGACGCGGGGACGATCCACCATACCAACGAGCGCATTTCACTGCCGTTTTTCGTCGAGGGAGTCGAGCGGATGAAGCGGATTCTCCTCGAGTTCGCGACCGCGCCCTGAGCGCGCCGGCTGCTACACTCGTCGATCCGGGTCGCTGGCACGCTCCTCGCGTCGTGGAGAGACCCCGTGCCGGCCCGGCCGGGCATTCCCTTCAGGAGTTTCGATGAAAGTATCCGTCGTGCTTTTCGCGGGCCTTTCGCTCGCGGCGTTTCCTACGGCCGCTCAGTTGCAGGTGCAGACAACGCAGTCGGCGCCCCGTCCCGGCACCGCCACGCCTGGGCAAAAACCCGCGGCTCCGCCGTGCCCCGGCATGGCCGGCCTCGAGATCGGCCAGACCCGCACGTTCTCGTTCGAGCGCATGGCGCTCCACGAGCCGGCGAAAAAGACGGTCACGCGCGACCTCAAGATCGTGCACACGCCGGCGGAACGCCCGTGGACGGTCGACGTGGCGTACTCCTCCGACGCGCTCGACGCGAAAGTCGTGGCGCTTCATTACCTGCTCGACCCGCCCTCGGGGCTGTACGACCCCCTGCTCGAGCGGTACGGCAAGGGAACGCCCGTCGCCTCCGAGCCGGGCATGACGTCGTGGGACGTTCCCTTCTGCGTCGGAGCGGCCACGGGCGTGCGCCTGCGCTACCGGACGGGGATTTCGGACAAGCAGCGCCGCGTGGAGGAGCTCTGGGTGGAGCCCATCCCGAAGCCGGCGCCCGCCCGGAAAAAGGGCTGAAGTCCGGCCGGGTGGATGCCGGGCGTCCTTTTCAACACC
>JBGPDK010000247.1:0-3323 GCA_041482235.1 Thermoanaerobaculia bacterium
ACCCGCGGCTCCCCCGTGCCCCGGCATGGCCGGCCTCGAGATCGGCCAGACCCGCACGTTCTCGTTCGAGCGCATGGCGCTCCACGAGCCGGCGAAAAAGACGGTCACGCGCGACCTCAGGATCGTGCACACGCCGGCGGAACGCCCGTGGACGGTCGACGTGACGTACTCCTCCGACGCGCTCGACGCGAAAGTCATCGCGCTTCATTACCTGCTCGACCCGCCGTCGGGCCTTTACGAGGGCATCCTCGAGAGGTACGGCAAGGGAACGCCCGTCGCGTCTGAACAGGGCGTGTCGTCATGGGACATCCCCCATTGCGGCGTACGCCTGCGCTACCGGACGGGGATGTCGGACAAGCAGCGCCGCGTGGAGGAGCTCTGGGTGGAGCCCATCCCGAAGCCGGCGCCCGCCCGGAAAAAGGGCTGAAGTCCGGCCGGGTGGATGCCGGACGTCCTTTTCAACACCGCGGCATGAGGCGCGCATTCAAGAGAGTCGCGTTGGCGGCCGTCGCCGTCTCGCTGCTCGCGGGCGCGGCGCTCGAGGCTCCTGGTACGGCTCCCGGCCTGACGGTCACGGCGTCCCCGGCGGCGCTGAAACAGGGAGGCGTCGCCGCGATCACGGTCACGAGTGAGCGCCCGCTCTCCGCGCTCGAGCTCGTCGACGGCGACTCCCGGTTTCCGCTCGAGCGCGCGTCGGGGGGAAAGACGTTTCGGGGACTGCTCGGCGTGGACCTCGCGGCGGCCTCCGGCGCGCACGCCATCGTCTTCGAGGCGCCGGACAGCGCCCAACGCCTCGCGTGGACCTTGAAGGTCGCCGCGGGGCGCTTCCGCGTCCAGCGCCTCTCCGTAAATCCGCGCTATGTTGAGGTGCCGAAGGAGGAGCAGGAGCGCATCAAGGCCGACCAGGCCCGTGTGGCGGAGGCGTACCGCCGCGGCTCTCTCGTCCGCCTCTGGACGTCGTTCGCGCGGCCCGTGAGCGCGCCCTCGCAGGGGAACTTCGGAGCCCGCCGCGTCTACAACGGCAGGACGCGGAGCTTTCACGCGGGGCTCGACCTCGCGGCCGCCGAGGGTTCGCCGGTCGCGGCCGGCGCGGACGGTCGCGTCGTCCTTGCGGGAGAGCTCTATTTCAGCGGCGGCACGGTGCTTCTCGACCACGGAGCCGGGCTCTTCACGCAGTACTTCCACCTGTCGCGCATCGACGTCAAGGAGGGGGACGCCGTCCTGAAAGGCGCCATTCTCGGTGCGTCCGGGCACACGGGACGCGTCACGGGTCCGCACCTGCATTGGGGGGCGAAGCTTTTCGGCGCGCGCGTGAACCCGGAGGACCTCCTCGCGCTTCCGGCCTGGCCGCTTCCCGGCGCGGACGCCCGGCCGCTGAACTAGACTTCCGTCATGAGCGTTTCGATCACCGGCAAGCTGACATCGCCCACCTCCATGGAACTGCGCCACGGCCCGTCCGGAGCGCTTCTCGAGACCACGGCGCCGAAGGACAACGGCGGCGACGGAAGCCGTTTTTCGCCCACGGATCTCTGCGCCGCGTCCCTCGCCGCGTGCGCGGCGACGACCTTGAGCCTCTACGCGACGCGCAGCGGGATCCCGCTGACCGGCGTGACGTTCGAGATCGAAAAGCACATGACGAATGAGCCCCCGCGGCGCATCGCCAGGCTCGTGGCGCGCTTCCGTGTCGCCTCCCCGTGTGGCGAGGAGGACTTCAGGAAGCTCGTCAACGCGGGCAAGACCTGCCCCGTGAAGCGCTCGCTGCATCCCGACGTCGCGGTCGAGGAGGTCTGGGAGCGGGCGTGAGGACCAGGGGTCAGGGCGCGGGCGTGAAGGAACCCGTCGTGCCCAGGGGAATGCGCTCGGCCTCGATTTCGTAACCGGCCTCTTCCCATGCGTCGAGCCCGCCTTCGAGCGGGCGCACGAGCGTGAACCCGCGATCCATGAGGAGGCGTGCCACACGGGCCGCCGAGGCCTCGTTGGGTCACGTGCAGTAGAGGACGATCTCCCGGTCCGTCGGCAGATGAGAGATCTTCTCGTCCAGTTCGAGAACGTTCACGACGATGGCGCCCGGGATGCGGCGCGGGTCGCGCGCGCGCGCCGTGTTCGAGCGCACGTCCACGATGAGCGGGGCCCGGCCCTCGTCCATGAGGCGGCGGAGGTCGGCCGCGCGAATGCGCGCCATCCGCAGAAACCGGTAGAAGCGGCGCCGCTGGGTCCACTTGAGACCGATGTAGAGAAGCAGCGCGCCCGCGAGGAGCACGAGCGCGCCGCCGCCGAGGCCCGTGAGGAAGGAGAGAACACGTTCGATCGCGCCGTGGAAGAGGAGGCCGAGGGTCAGGGCGGTCCCCGACCAGAGCAACGTGCCTCCCGACGTGAACAGGAGGAAGCGGGGAAGCGTCGCGCCCGCAGCGCCCGCGAGAGGAGGCGCGACCGTGGAGTAGCCGGGCACGAACTTCGCGACGAGAAGGGAAGCAAGGCCGTAAGTCTCGAAGAGGCCTTCGGTCTGGCGCACGCAGGAATCGGGGGAGAGGGACAGCCTGCAGAGCGTCTTGAGGATCCTGCGTCCGTAGCGGCGGCCGAGGAGGAACCAGACCGTGTCCGCCAGGACCGTGGCGACGAACGCGGCCGCGAGGAGCCTTCCGAAGGGCAGTTTGCCGTCCGCGGCGAGCGCGCCCGCCACGAGGAGCGTCGGAACCGCCGGGACGGGGATGCCGAGCTGCTCGAAGAGGACGTTCAGGAAGACGAAACCGACGCCGTGCCGAAGGACGAGGTCCGTGAGCTCGCCCACGTCAGCTCACGCCGGTGGACGACGACGAGACGGACGCCGGATCGACGCCGAGGCGCGCGAGGGCACGCTCCCAGAGCCTCTCGACGTCGTTCGTGAAGACGATCGCGGGGTCCCACGGCAGGACGAGCCACGAGCCCTCTTCCATTTCGCTCTCGAGCTGGTCCGCCGCCCAGCCGGAGTAGCCGAGGACGAGGAGGCCCGGGGCGTCCGCGGCGGGTGGAGCGGCAAAGAGCTTCGGGAGGATCTCGGCGGCGGCCGAGACGCGCAGGCCGGGCGCCATTTCGACGGACTCGACGCCCGGCACGGCGTCGCGGAAAAGCGCGACGAGCCCGTTCGTGAAGACGGGCCCGCCGACGCGCAGCGGCGTGTCGGGGTGGACAGTCGTGTCCAGCGGCGCGGCAAGGAGCGTCGAGGCCGGCTCGCCGAGGAGCCGGTTCACGACCCAGCCGAGCGCGCCCTCGCGCGTGTGATGGCCCATCACCACGACCGTCTTCGCGAAGTTCGGATCGAGCATCACGGGCGCGGCGAGGAGCAG
>JBGPDK010000248.1:0-3286 GCA_041482235.1 Thermoanaerobaculia bacterium
GCCTCCGAGTTCCTGATCAAGCCCCTGCAGCCCGACCACCTGATCGAGCTGGTGCGGCAGTACCTCAAGCTCGCGTGAGCGACCGGCCTCCGGCAGAGTTCTCCTCCGAGGCAGTCGAGACCGCCGACGCCCTGGGCCGCAACCTCCTCCTCCTCGAGAAGTCCGCCGCCGACCCGGACCCCGAGGTGCTGAACTCGGTGTTCCGGCAGGCGCACTCGCTGAAGGGGCTGGCGGCGACGTTCGGGCAGGAGCGGATGGCGGAGCTGGCCCACGCCGCGGAGGACCTGCTGGACCGTCTCCGCCTCGGGAAGGCCCGGCTCACCCCCACGCGGGTGGAACTCCTCCTCGAGGCGGACGAGCGGCGCCGTGAGGTCGGAGGACGGCGCGACGGGGCCGTCGGGGATCGCGTAGTTGAAGAAGGGAAGCGCGTCCGTGCCGTGAAAGAAGAGCGTGAACGGGGGCACCGCCACCGCCTCGTACTGCCGGTGCGCAACCGCGCGCATCTGCGTCTGGATGCGCTCGAGAAGGGCGAGATCGGCCGGCGCCGTCATCGCCCCATTCTAGGGGCGTGCTCTGCTAGCCTCTCGCGCATGACGCCGAAGCCGCTCGTCCTCGCGCTCGCCCTCGCCCTCGTTTCGCCCGCGTCGCGTTCCCTCGGCGCGGAAGAGAAGACCCCGGCGCCCGGAACGCCGGTGACGGTCCTCGTGAAGGCCGGCGCGCTCGTGGACGTCGTGTCCGGAACCGTGCGGAAGGGCCAGGAGATCCTGCTCGAGAGCGGCGTGATCAGGGAGGTCGGCTCGAATCTCGTGACCCCCGCCGGCACGAAGATCATCGATCTGTCCGCAAAGACCGTCCTCCCCGGGCTGATCGACATGCACACGCATGTCACGTCCCAGCCCGAGGATTACTACGCGGACCGCTTCCGGCGCTCGCCGATCGACGTCGCCGTCACGGCGCACGTCTACGCGAAGCGGACGCTCGAGGCCGGGTTCACGACGCTGCGGGTCGTTGGAGCCGATGAGTACGTCGACGTGGCGCTCCGCAACGCGATCGACAAGGGCACCATCCCCGGCCCGCGCCTCAAGGTCGCGGGTCTTCCCATCGGGTCGACGGGCGGCCACGGCGACCTCACGGGCTTCTCGCCGTACCTGAGGTTCGAGGGATTCAACAACGTGGCCGACGGCGTCGACGCCGTGCGCAAGCTCGTCCGCCAGAACGTCAAGTACGGCGCCGACGTCATCAAGATGATCGCCTCGGCCGGCGTCCTTTCCGAGGAGGAGTCCGTCGGCGCGCCGCAGTATTCCTCCGAGGAGATGAAAGCGATCTGCGACGAAGCGGCGATGTGGGGCCGGAAGGTCGCGGCGCACGCGCACGGCACGGAAGCCATCAAGCGCGCGGTCGCCGCCGGCGACGCGTCGATCGAGCACGGGAGCCTGATCGACGACGAGGGGATCCGCCTGATGAAGGAGAGGGGCACGTACCTCGTGGCCGACGTCTACAACGACGACTGGATCCTCGCGGAGTTCGCGAAGATGGGCTACCCGCCGAAGATCATCGAGAAGGAGCGAAAGATCGGACGGCTCCAGCGCGAGAACTTCCAGAGGGCGGTGAAAGCCGGCGTGAAGCAGGCGTATGGCACGGACGCCGGCGTCTATCCCCACGGCATGAACGGGAAGCAGTTCGCGCACATGGTGCGCTGGGGCCTGACGCCGATGCAGGCCATCCAGTCGGCGACCGTGAACGCGGCCGACCTCCTCGGCTGGCCGATGGTGGGATCGATCGCGCCGGGGAAGTACGCCGACCTCGTCGCCGTCGACGGCGACCCGCTGAAGGACGTGACGCTCCTCGAGAAGATCCCGTTCGTGATGAAGGGCGGCGAGGTCGTCGTCTCACGATGAAAGCGTTTCTCGCCCTCGCGTTTCTCGCCCTGCCGCTCACAGCCTTCGCGGCCGAACCCCGTTTCGAGAAGCGCACGGTGACGGTGGACGGCGTCGCGTGGCCGTACGAGGTCTTCGTCCCCGCGAGCCTCCGGCCGGAGGAACGACCGCCCGTCATCCTCTTCCTGCATGGCGCGGGCCAGCGCGGGAGCGCGGGTGAGCAGACGAGGGAGGGCCTTGGCAGGGCGATCCGGAAGGACCCCGCCCGCTGGCCGTTCGTCGTCGTCTTTCCGCAGTGCCCGAAGGGCGCGCAGTGGGTCGAGGACGTCGAGGCGCAGGCCTTCTCGGCGCTGAGCGCGGCGCTCGCCGAGTTCCACGGCGACCGCGAGCGCGTGACGCTCATGGGCCTTTCGATGGGCGGCGCCGGCACGTGGTGGAGCGCGTTCCGGATGCCCGGCGCCTTCGCGGCGATCGTGCCCGTCTGCGGATACGCGGTCTCGTCGAGCGGATTCCCGTTCCAGGGCGTCGTGCCGCACGACATGCGGCACGCCATCGGCACCGGCGACCCCTATGGGGCCATCGCGTCCTCGATCGGGAGTACGCCCGTGTGGGCGTTTCACGGCGACGCGGACCCGGTCATTCCCGTCACCGAGACGAGGCGCCTCGTCGCGGCGCTCCGGAGGCTGGGCGGAAGCCCTTCGTACACCGAATACGCCGGTGTGGGCCACGACGCCTGGACGCAAGCGTTCGCCGAGCCCGATTTGCCTGCCTGGCTGCTCGCGCAGAAACGCGGCGAGCCCGGGCGGCGGCCCAGGCCGTCCACGGCGCCCGTGCTCTACACCGGGGCGGCGGTGTACGGCGCGTGGAACGCGTCTCCAGCCGCGGCCGCGATCCTCGTCGAGGGCGGCGGCATTGCGTTCGTCGGCGACGAGAAGAAGGCGCGCGCGCTCGCGCCCGGGGCGAAAACCGTGGATCTCACGGGAGGTGTCGTCGTCCCCGGCCTCACGGACGCTCACGGCCACCTGCGGGGGCTCGGCGCGCTCCGGCGCGCGCTGGATCTGCGCGGCCTTCCGAAGGAGGAGATCCTCTCTCGCGTGAAGGCCCGGGCCGCGACGGCCGCTGAAGGGGAGTGGATTCGCGGGCGCGGCTGGGACCAGAACCGATGGCCCGTGAAGACGTTTCCGACGGCGGAGGAGCTGTCCGCCGTTTCGCCGCGCCATCCCGTCGTGCTCGGGCGCGTGGACGGGCACGCGCTCTGGGTGAATGACGCGGCTCTCCTCGCCGCGCACCTGACGAGGGAGACGAAGGACCCGGACGGCGGACGGATCGAGCGCCTGAACGACGGACGTCCCGCGGGCGTCCTCGTGGACAACGCGACCGCCCTCGTGTGGAACGCGATTCCCGAGTCC
>JBGPDK010000249.1:0-3231 GCA_041482235.1 Thermoanaerobaculia bacterium
CCGCCGGAAGACGCCCCGGCCACGGGGCGCGCTCCGTCCCACGCGGGTTCGGACGAGGTGTCCGCGCACGCGACGCTCGCCGAGGCGCGCGAGGCGTTCGAGAGACGCTATCTTTCGCGCGTCCTCGCCGACACGAAGGGGAACGTCTCGCGCGCGGCCGAGCGCCTCGGCCTCGACCGCACGACGCTCCACCGCAAGATGAAGGCGCTCGGGCTGGACGCGGAGTAGGGGCGGGTCCTCGTCGACGGGCGGCGGCGGCGTTTACACCAAACGGCGGTCGGCTGAATCCTCAGCGCTCGCGGCGCACGGCGCGCTCGGCCTCCGGGATGCGCTCGAGAGGCGCCTCGGACTCGGCGAGCGCGTACGCGAGCGCCGCCACCTCGGCGACTCCGGTGTTCAGCTCCTCGCGGTCGATCTTGTCGAACGTGTCGTCGGCCGAGTGGTGGAGGTCGAAATACCGCGACACGTCCTGGATCGGCGAGAAGAGCGGCACGCCCGCGGCGCGTAGCGCGCCCACGTCGGCGCCCCCGCCGCCCTTCTTCACGTCCCCGAGGCCGAACGGCTTCAGGATCGCCGCGACGTTCGCGAGGTACGGCTCCGCCGAAGGGCCGGCCGTCCACCCGAACCCGGACACGCGCCCGGCGCCGCTGTCGGACTCGATCGCCGCGGCGTGGCGCGGAAGCTCGGAGGCGTGCGCCTTCGCGTAGGCCCGCGCGCCGGCGAGACCGTTCTCCTCGTTCGCGAACGCGACGACGCGGAGCGTCCGGCGCGGCCGCCTCGGAAGCTGCCCGATCAGGCGCGCCGCCTCGATCACGATCCCCAGGCCCGCCGCGTCGTCGATGGCGCCCTGCCCGAGGTCCCACGAGTCGAGGTGGCCGCCGAGGACGACGATCTCCTCCGGCTTCTCGCGTCCCGGGATCTCGCCGAGGACGTTCGACGACGTCGCGTCGGGAAGCGTCCGGGCGCCGAGCATGAACCGCACCCGTACGCTCTTCCCGTCGGCGAGGAGCCGGTGAAGGAGATCCGCGTCCGGGTTCGCGAGGGCGGCGGCGGGGATCTTCGGTACCCCCTCTTCGTAGCGCAGCGAGCCCGTGTGCGGGAACCGCGCGTTCGACGTGCCCACGGAGCGGATGAGGACGCCCACGGCGCCGATTTTCGCGGCGTGCGAAGCCGCGCCCCCACGCACGGGAACGGCGGCTCCGTAGCCCGAGCCGTCGGAGCGGCGTTCCATGACCTTCCAGACGAGCACGATCCGGCCCCTCGCCCTCTCGCCCAGAGCGTCGACGCCCTCGAGCGACTGCGCCTCGACGACCTCCGCCTCGGTTCCGCCCGCCGGCGTCGCCACGCTGCCGCCGAGCGCGCAGAGCGACAGGCGGAAGGGCGCCGGCGAAACGATCTCGCCGCTCTCCTCTCCCCGCTCCCAGTGAGGCACGGTCACGGCCTCCGCGCGCACGTTTGTGAAGCCCTGCGCCTTCAGCGCGGCCTCGGCCCACGCGACCGCGCGCGCATCGCCCGCCGAGCCCGAGAGCCGCGGACCGGCCGTGTCCGTGAGGCCGCGGATCGTGTCGTACGCGCCATTCGTCACGCGGGCCGCGCGGACGAGATGCTCGAGTGCCGCGCGGAAATCGGCCGGAGGCCCGGGGCGCGCCGCCGGAAGAGCGAGCGCCGCGGCGCCGAGAAGCGCCGGCGCGAGGACGAGACGCGGCCTCTTCACGAGAGCCTCGCGAGGAGCTTGTTCTCGAGGATCTGGGGACCGGGGTCGGCCTCGAGCCTCAGGTAGTGGCTGGCCGCCGCGAGGAGCGCGGCCTGGGGAACGAGGCCCACGATCTCGGATCCGACGACCGCGACGCCGTGGCGCTCGGCCTCGGACTTCACGGTCTCGAAGACGCGGTGGAGCGGAGTTTTCTCGAAGTTCGTCATGTTGATCGAGACCTGCACCTGGCCGCGCGCGTCGAGCTTCACCCCCATCGCTTTCACGTAGCGATAGCCGCCCGAGAGATGGCGGATCGCCTTCGCGATGCGGTCGGCGATCGCGAGGTCCGCCGTGCCGAGGTTGATGTTGTACGCGACGAGCGGGGCGCGCGCGCCGACGACGGACGCGCCGCCCGACGGGTGCGGGGCCCGGGGGCCGAAATCCGGGGCCCACGCCGGGTCCGCCATCTTCGACGCGAGGCCCTCGAATTCCCCCTTGCGGATGTTCGCGAGGTTCTGGCGCTCGGGCGCGGACGCCGCGTCCTCGTAGAGGTAGACGGGCAGTCCGTAGCGTTCGGCGAGCGTCTTTCCCAGCGCCCTCGCGAGCGCCACGCAGTCGGCTTGGGTGGCGCCCTGCACGGGCACGAACGGGATCACGTCCACGGCCCCGATGCGAGGATGGGCGCCCGTGTGCGTCCTGAGGTCGATGGTCGCGAGCGCCGCGCCCACGAGCGCCGTCATCGCGGCGACGAGCGCCTCCCCCTCCCCGAGGAACGTCAGGACGGAGCGGTTGTGGTCGGCGTCCGACGTGCGATCGAGAAGGACGACGCCCGGACCCGCTTTCACCGCCGCCTCGGCGAGGGCCGAGACGACGTCCGCCCGGCGCCCCTCGCTCACGTTGGGGATGCACTCGATCAGAGCGGCCATTGAGCCTCCGGCGCGGAATGGTATCCGACCGCGGGCCGCGCCGCGCCGTTCTTGCTAGCATTCAGGCACGATGAGTTCTTACCCGGGGAGCCCCGCCCTCGCCTTCGATGCGCGAGAGAAGGTCCTGCAGACGTTTCGGCATACGCTGGAGCTGGTGCAGGAGGGCAAGAACGAAGAGGCCCTCATCGGCTGCGACTTTCTGCTCAAGATGGACGCGCGGTTCGCGCCGGCGCGCAGCCTGCTCGAGATGCTGCGCGGTGCCCCGCCGGGCGCGCGGGTCAACGTCGAAGAGTTCAGCGAGCACTTCGCGGTCGAGAGCGCGGGCGAGGCGCTTCCCGATGGGGGCCACAAGTTGCCGGATGCGTTTCCCGGCGGCCCGGCCGACCCGCCACCTTCCGCGGCGCCCCCGGCCGGGCTCGACGACCTCGTGTTCGGCGACGACGCCGCAGGCGCGGCCGGCCACAGGCTTCCGGAGGCTCCCCCCTCGGAGGCTGCGCTCGAGCCCGCGCCTCCGTCTCCGCCGGCCGACGACCCGTTTGGCGGCGGTCTCGATGACCTTCGCCTGAGTCTGCCCGTCGGCGGCGCCGGCGCCATGGGCGCGATTCCGGCTCC
>JBGPDK010000250.1:0-3176 GCA_041482235.1 Thermoanaerobaculia bacterium
ACCGTCGAGGAAGAGATCGACAAGTGCATCGAGTGCGGCTACTGCGAGCCCCAGTGCCCGAGCCGCGAGCTGACGCTCACGCCGCGCCAGCGCATCGTCCTCCGCCGCGAGATCACGCGCCTTCAAGGCTCGCGCGAGGACGGCCTCCTTTTGGGAGATCTCGAGAAGGAGTTCACCTACCAGGCGCTCGACACGTGCGCCGTGGACGGCCTCTGTGCGACCGCGTGCCCGGTGGGGATCGACACCGGACAGCTCACGAAGCGCTTTCGCAAGGCCGCGCACCCGGCGTGGTCGCAGCGGGTGGCGCTCGGCGTCGCCCGCCGCTTCGATCTCCTCGAGCCGGCCCTTCGCGCCGGCCTCGGCGCAGGGCATCTCGTCCAGACGATCGCGGGAGCCGGCGCGATGAGGGGGCTCACGCGTCTGACACGCGCGCTCTTTGGCGGGACGTTCCCTGAATGGAGCGCCGAGATGCCCCGGCCGGCCCGCGCCGCCTGGCCCGTCACGCGCCGGGACGGCGCCGCGGCCGTGTACTTCCCGGCCTGCCTGTCGCGCGTCTTCGGCCCGCTGCCCGGCGAGCGCAGCGAGACGAGCCTGATGGAGGCGCTCGTCGCCGTTTCGGCGAGGGCGGGAAAGCCCGTCTGGATTCCCCCGGACGTCGCGGGCACGTGCTGCGGCGTCCCGTTCTCTTCCAAGGGTTACGCGGACGCGCACGAGGAAGCGGTGTCACGCGCGATCGATCGCTTCTGGGCCTGGTCGGACGAGGGCCGCCTTCCCATCGTCGTCGACACGAGCCCGTGCACCTACGGGCTCCTTCACGCGAGGCCCTCCCTCCCGGAGGAGAGCCGCGCGCGGTTCGACCGGCTCAGGATCCTCGACGGGATTTCGTGGGTGCACGACGAGCTGCTGCCCCGTCTCGCCGTGAGGTCCCGAGCCCGCCGTGTGGCGCTGCATCCGGTCTGCTCGGCGGTGAAGATGAATCTGACGCCGAAGCTCGAGCGCATCGCGGCGGCCTGCAGCGCCGAGGTGACCGTGCCGCGCGAGGCGGGATGCTGCGGCTTCGCGGGCGACCGGGGCTTTCTCGTGCCCGAGCTGACGGCCTCCGCCACGCGCGGCGAGGCGGCCGAGGTTCTGACGGGCGCTTATGACGGGCATTTCTCGAGCAGCCGGACCTGCGAGATCGGCATGACGCGGGCGACGGGTTCCGTCTACCGCTCGTACCTCCACCTCGTGGAGGAAGCGACGCGGAGCTGAGGGAGCGGGTCAGGGCCAGGCGGGCAGAGAAAGAAGGCCGCTCGAAAGAACGAGCCTCAGGTCGCGATCACGGAAAAGCAAAGCGCAGCCGTTTTCCTCGGCGAGAGCGGCGATGAAGCAGTCGATCGTCGAGCGAACCGTGATTCCGCGCCGCCGCAGCGTCCGGTAGAGATCCGCCGCCCGGAAGTACGTCGAGAGTCCGGAGGCCTCGAGCAGCGTCATCTGGCGGAAGAACTCCTCGAGAGCGAGCCGCTCCTTCTCGCGTCTCAGGCCCTGGAAGACCTCCGCGACGACGACACCGCATGTGCAGACGTCGTCCTCTCCTTCGAGAAGCCGGTCGACCGAATGCCGCTCCGGGGAAGGGCGTCCGTTGAGAAACTCGACCCAGGCGGACGTGTCGACGAGCACCTTCACGAAGCGCGCGGGCGCCTCTTTCGAAGCGCGTCGAGATTCCCTTCCCAGCGGACCTTTCCCGCGAACAGCCGCAGGCCGCGCAGGCGCTTGCGGCGGGCGTACTCCCGGAGCGCGTCGTTGATGACGGCGGTCTTCGTTTTTCCAGGCGCCAGGTCCAGGGCGGCCGCGAGCGCCGCGTCGTCGATGTTCAGCGTCGTTCTCACGATCTGCCTCTCGATGCAGATTCTAGCGCTATATCATCTGCATTGCGACCCTGAGGGGCGCCGTGGCGGGAAGGCCTACAGCACCGTCTCCCGCACGACCTCCTCGATCGACGTCAGGCCGTCCTTGATCTTCTGGAGGCCCGAGCGGCGGAGGGAGACCATGCCCTCCTCGAGGCCCTTCCTCTTGATCTCGATCGAGGAGGCGCCGGAGAGGATGAGCTCGCGAACCTCCTCGGAGATCTCGAGCACCTCGACGAGGGCGACGCGGCCCTTGTAGCCCGTGTTGTTGCACTTCTCGCAGCCCTTGCCTTTCATGACCTGGACGCTCTTGGCGTCCTCCGCCGTGAAGCCGAGCGACACGAGGACCTGCGGGGCGACCTCCGAGGGGGCCTTGCAGCCCGCGCAGACGCGCCGGATGAGGCGCTGCGCGGCGATGAGGACGACCGACGTCGCGACGAGATAGGGCTCGATGCCCATGTTCATGAGGCGGTTGATCGTGGACGGCGCGTCGTTCGTGTGAAGCGTCGAGAGCACGAGGTGGCCGGTGAGGGCCGCCTTGACCGCGATTTCGGCCGTCTCGAAGTCGCGGATCTCCCCGACGAGGATGATGTTCGGGTCCTGCCTCAGAAACGAGCGCAGCGCGGCCGCGAAGTTCAGGCCGATCTGATCCTTCATCTGGACCTGGTTGACCCCGGGAAGGTTGAACTCGACGGGGTCCTCGGCCGTGATGATATTCGTCTCCGGAGTATTGATGCGCGAAAGCGCCGAGTAGAGCGTATTCGTCTTGCCCGAGCCCGTGGGGCCCGTCACGAGGACCATGCCCCACGGGCGCAGGATGGCCTTCTCGAACTTCAGGAGGCTGTCCTTCTCGAACCCCAGCTTCGTCATGTCGAGCATGAGGTTGTCCTTGTCGAGAAGGCGGCAGACGATCTTCTCGCCGAAGAGGGTCGGCAGCACCGAGACGCGGTAGTCGAGCTCCTTCACCCTGCCCGAGAGCTTCATCCTGATCTTGATGCGTCCGTCCTGAGGGAGGCGCTTCTCGGCGATGTCGAGCTTCGCGAGAATCTTGATGCGGGATGCGATCGCCTCCTTGAGCTTCGGAGGCGGGTTCATGACCTCGTAGAGGATGCCGTCGATGCGGTAACGCACGCGGTACTCGCGCTCGTAGGGCTCGATGTGGATGTCCGAGGCGCCCCTCTTGATGGCGTCCGTCAGGATGATGTTCACGAGCCGGATGACGGGCGCTTCCTCGCCCTCGTCGACGAGCTTTTCGAGGTCGATCGTCTGTTGCTCGGACTCCTCGACGAC
>JBGPDK010000251.1:0-3137 GCA_041482235.1 Thermoanaerobaculia bacterium
ACGACGCGGTCGCCGTCGTAGAGGACTTCGTAGAGCGACGGGACGTAGATTCCCGGGCACGCGGCAAAGGCGAGAAGCCGCTCGCGGCGGGGAAGCCCCGCCGTGGCCGCGACCTTGTCGAGGAAGACGGGAAGAGCTTCTTCCGCGTCGCCGATGAGGAAGACGTCGAAGAAGTCGGCGAGCGGCTCGGGGTTCGCGACGCACGGCCCTCCTCCGATGACGATCGGGTCCGCGTCGGCGCGGTCCTCCGCGAGGACCGGGATTCCCGAAAGATCGAGCATGTTCGGGACGTTCGTATAGTTGAGCTCGCTCTGGAGAGAAAAGCCGACGACGTCGAAGTCCGAGACGGCCGCGAAGGACTCCACCGAGAAGAGCGGCACCCTCTCGCGCCTGAGGACCGCCTCGAAGTCGACCCAGGGCGCATACGTTCTTTCGCAGGCCCAGTCCGACCGCCGGTTCACGATCTCATAGAGGATCTTCGTGCCCGTGTGGCTCATCCCGATCTCGTAGGCGTCCGGAAAGGCGAGACACACCGTCACCGACATCGCGCCGAGATCCTTGCGCGTGACGTTCCGCTCCAGGCCGAGGTAGCGCCCGGGGCGCTCCACGGCGAGGAGAAACGACTCGAAACGGGGACGGACGGAGGCATAGCGCACGGAGGATCTCCCGAACCGTGGAGTCTAACGTTTCGGTGAGACGCCGTCTCGGGTGTCCGGCCGCGGTCAGGGCCCCTTGACGACCTCTCCGCCTTTCATGACGAAGCGCGCCCGCCGGAGCTCCGAGACGTCCCGCAGCGGGTCGCCGTCAACGGCGACGAGGTCCGCGAACCGGCCCGGCTCGATGACCCCAACCCGGTCCGACCATCCGAGGAGCTCGGCGGCGTCGCACGTCATGGCCCGGATGATCTCGATCGGCGTCAGTCCTTCCTCCCGGAGCGCCTCGACGAGGAGCAGCGTCGCCTCGCCGCGCGTCTTTCCCTCGACCCGGAACCAGTTGTCCGAACCCGCCGCGATTTTCACGCCGAGCTTCCGTGCGCGCTTCAGACGGTCGGCCGCCTGGGCGGCGTACCGGGCGATCTCCTTCGCGCCTTCGGCCTTCTCCTCGGGCGTGAAATTGAAGATCCGGTTGACGTTCTCGGGGTAGGCGTGGTGCCAGAGGTCGGTCGCGACGAGAAAGATGCCCTTCTCCTTCATGGCGCGGAGCTGAGCGTCGGTGGCTTCACCGCCGTGCTCGATCGAATCGACGCCCGCCTCGACGCCGATCTGGATCGCCGGCTCCGTTTCCGCATGAGCCGCGACGCGGAGCTTTCCGCGATGGGCCTCTTCGACGACGGCCCTCACCTCCTCGACCGAAAGCCGGGGCGGGTCGTCGTTCAGGACCACTTTGATGAGGTCGACTCCCTCGTGCAGGGCTTCACGCACCGCGCGCCGCGCGTCGTCGGCGCCGGCGATGACGCGGAACTCCTCGTCGACGATCCGGCCCGCGAACGTCGAATGGTTCGGCATTGCCTGGCCGCCCGGAGGCGCGAGCTTTCGCCCGGACGCCTGAATGCGCGGCCCCGGCACCCAGCCTTCGTTCACCGCGTCCCGGAGCGCGACGTCGCCGTTCAGGCCCGAGTGCCCGACGTTCCGGACCGTCGTGATACCCGCAAGGAGCGTCTCTTTCGCGTTCGATGCGCCGAGGAGCGCCCGCTTGCCCGGACTCAGTCCCGCGACCGTCGCGAGCAGGTTCTCCCATCCCCGCAGCCGGTAGTTCATCGCATCGAGAAGGTGCGCGTGGCCGTCGATGAGCCCGGGAAGAACCGTGAGCGAAGAGAGATCGATTACGTTCGCGCCTTTTGGAACCCGCCCGGAGAGGGGTGCGAAGGGGCCGATCTCTTTGACCTTTCCGTCCTCGATGAGGATTCCCTGCTGCTCGAGGAGAACGCCCGTCCTCACGTCGAGGAGGCGGCCCGCCTTCACGAGCGTCGGGGGCCCGGCGAGAAGGGGCGTCGTGACCAGAAGGACAGCGAGCGAGGATGTCGTGAATCGCATCAGAGATGCCTGTCCCGATTCTAAGGGGATTGCGTCTCAGCGCGATGGAGCGGGCGTAACGTTCGTCTCCCTCGTGCGTATCTGGAATCGAAACAGGAGAGAGCGATGGCCAACCTCCGTGCCCGCGGCTCGGGAACGCTCCTTCTCGCCGGCGTCCTTTTCTGGGCGTGCCGGCCCCTCCCACCCGCGAACGTGGTCGCGGCCGTTAAGCCGGCCGGCCAGGACGGGTGGCCGACGGCGAGTCCCGACTCCGTCGGGCTGTCGGCGAAGCGCCTCGAGGAGATGGACGATCTCGTCCGCTCGGGCGTGCTCAAGAAGATCACGAGCCTCCTCGTGGCCCGTCACGGGACGCTCGTCCACGAAGCGTACTTCGAGGGGGACGCGGACACCCTTCGCGACACGCGCTCGGCGACGAAGACGATCACGGGCACGCTCGCGGGCATCGCGATCGACGCCGGGCTCTTCCCGGGCACCGACGCGAAGATGCTCTCGTTCTTTCCCGAGAAGCAGCCCGTCCAAAATCCCGATCCGCGGAAGGACGCGATCACCGTCGAGGATCTCTTGACGATGAGCTCGATCCTCGAGTGCAACGACTGGAACGACTTCTCGCGCGGCAACGAGGAGCGAATGTATCCGGTCGAGGACTGGATCCGGTTCGCACTGGACCTTCCGGTCCGCGGCTTCACGAGAGGCGACGAACCCGCGAAGCAGCCTCATGGCCGCAGTTTCAGCTACTGCACGGCAGGCGTCATGGCTTTGGGCGGAGTCCTTCAGCGGGTCGCCGGGAAAGGCGCCGACGAATTCGCCCGGGAGCGGCTCTTTTCGCCGCTCGGCATCGGACGCGTGCAGTGGGTGTACTCGCCGCTCGGTCTGCCCATGACGGGCGGAGGCCTCAGGCTCCGGAGCCGCGATCTCCTGAAGCTCGCGCAGCTCTATTTGAACGGAGGCTCCTGGAATGGCACGCGTGTCGTGTCGGAAGCCTGGATGAAGGAATCGATGCGCCCGCATGCGCGAATCGACGACAAGACCGAGTACGGGTACCTCCTCTGGCTGAGGTCCTTCGGCCCGAAAGGGAAGGAGCACCCGGTCGCCTTCATGGGTGGG
>JBGPDK010000252.1:0-3127 GCA_041482235.1 Thermoanaerobaculia bacterium
CGAGGCGCCAGAAGTCGTCCACGTGCTCGAGGATGCGGGCCTCGGCGTAGTCCTTCGAGACCTCGTTGTCGATGAGGAAGGGCCAGTCGGAGGACTGAAGGAGCAGCGCCTGCCGCTCGAGCGAAGCGAAGAGCGGGAGCGGAATCGCGTCGCGCCGCTCCTCGAACCTCTCCAGCGCGCGCTCGATGGCCTCCACTTCCCGCCAGTAAGGGACCGTGCGGTCGTTCCACCAGACCTGAAAGTCGCCGCCGCGCCCCCACGTGCCGTGCGGCAGGGCGAGGAGCCCGGGAGCGGGCGAGGCGGCGAGCGCCTCCGACGCCGTCCGCGGCACGACGCGCTCGCTCCGGGCGAGACGCGTGAAGACCGCCTCGAGGAAGTCCACGCCCTCGAACCACCAATGGCCGAACAGCTCGAAGTCGAACATCGCGACGACGACGGGCGCCTCGCCGTCGGTCGGGGCCGGCGCGCTTTCGAGGAGCTGCACGAAGTGATCGGCGTGCGAGGCGAGGGCGCCGGCGACGGCGTCGTGCTCGTAAGGAAGCTTGTCGCCGAGGTCGAGACTCGAGTCCGTGACGCGCCAGTAGCGGTGGCCGCTCGGGGCGCGCTTCTTGTGGAACTCGAGGTAGCGCCCGTCGCCGGGATAGCCCACCTTGCCCGACCACACCTGTTGCGACGAGAGCGGATCGCGCGCGAAGACGCTCACGCGCGCGCCGTTAGAGGTGCGAACCGCGTGGATGCGGTAGGGCGTCGCCCCGGACTCCGGCAGATTCACCTCGCCGCCGTAGGCGGGCACGTGCCGGCCACCCGTGACGAGGTGCGTTTCCACGAAGAAATACTCGAGGCCGCGCGCGGCGAGGAACTCCTCGAGACCGCTGCGGTTCTCGACGTGCCCGTCCGCGGGGGAGGTCCACGCTCCTCCCGGCCGGTACGCGCATTCGGGCAGCCAGATGCCCCGCGCCTCGCGCCCGAAGTGGCGCTGGTGCGCGGCGAGACCGGCATCGAGCTGCCGGTCGATCGCGCGGTCGTTCGGGAGGAGCGGCAGGAAGCCGTGCGTGGCGGCGGAAGCGATCATCTCGAGCGCGCCGCGTTCGGCGAGGCGGCGGAACGACGACACGAGGCCGCCCGGGCGGCGGGCGAAATCCGCGCGCAGGTTGCCATAGAACGTCGCCCAGAACCCGGCGACTGAGGCCGCAGGGCTGTCGCCGATCGAGGAGAGACGCACCTGGTCCTCGCCCGCCGCGCGCGCGCGCTGGGCGAGATAGGCCTCGAAGCCGGGGGCGAAGCGCGGGTCTTGGAGCTGCTCGCAGAGCACGGGCGTCATCCCGACCGTGGCCTTGACGGGGATCCCGGCCTCGAGCAGGCGCTCGGCCGCGACGAGGAACGGCAGATACGTTTCGGCGGCGGCTTCGTACAGCCAGTTCGCGCCGTGCGGCCACGTGCCGTGCCCGAGCACGTCCGGGATATGGCCGTGCAGCACGAGGACGAGCGTAGCGGGAGGCCTCGGCATGAAGGGCCGCGATTCTACGCCGGGGCTTCCCAGGCCTTGCGCAGGCTCCCGGGCGAAGACGCGGGACCGGGCGGGCGGAACCGCACCCACCCGTCCTCCGGGATCGCCTCCCGCATGCGGCCCGCGCCGTCGAGAAGCGCGACCCGGAACGCCAGCAGGCTGCGCGCGCCGGGGTAACAGGGAAGCCGGACCTCGAGCGCACGGACCAGGCCCACCCGCAAGGCGCCGTCGCCCGTCACACCGGGCGAAAGGCGCAGGTCCGTCACGGCGGGAGCTTTGCCGTCGCCCGGCGGCAGGACCTCGACGCGCAGCGTCTGCCCGTGAAAAATCGACGCGTCTCCCTCGGGGTCGAGCCGGAGAAAGAGCGTGTCGCCCGCCGCGGACGCGCCGAAGAGGAGCTGCTTCACGAACCCCGCGCTGCGATGCATCGTTCCGCGGCTCCCGCCCCTCACGCAGCCGGCGCCCGCCCAGTCGGGCTCGCCCGCGAGGCCATCCACCTCCGGCCAGAGCGCCGAGCGGGGGAGCTCGACGACCGGCGCATTCACCTCATCGACGGGCTCGAGGAGCGCGCGCGGCACCGGGCGCGACAGCGCGCGGTAGGCGTCCGCGAGGTGACGGCGGAAAAGGGAGTCGAAGACGGCGTCGTGCGCGGAGGAGTGGTCGTCGCCGAACCACCAGAACCAGTCCGAGGCCTCCGCCGCGAAGAGCGCGGCCTTCGCGACGGCGGGCGTCGTGTCGCTCGCGAGCACGTCCTCGGGCGAGACCAGGGGCGCCGCCGCGATGGCGCCGCCGAGCGCTTCGCGCGCGGAATGGAGGAGGCTCCACGCCTTGTTCTTTGCCGGCGCGCCGATCCACGTCGCGAGACTCCCGTCGACCCAGGAACCGGCGACCACGCGCTCGAGACTCCCGGGCGGGGTCGTGAGGCGTTGGAGCGCCTCCGAGGGCGTGACGACCTCGAGATCGTCGCGCGCGGCGAGCGCCGCCGCGAGGGCGCGCAGGAACGGGGCGCCGTTGTCGGGGTAGCTCTCCCAGGCGTTCTCGCCGTCGAGGATCACGGGCACGACGAGCTCGGCCTCGGGCGCGGCGGCACGGATCGAAAGCAGGCGGGCGACGAAATCGGCGGCGGCGTCGGCGGGATTCCACGTCGCGTACGAGAAGCCGATCCGGTCCGAGAGGATCCGGTCGCGAAAGAAAATGGCGGGAGAGGGGATGCCCGCGAGGCGCCACGGGCGGAACACGGTGCGCGCGCGATCGCCTTCGCCGAAATCGCGCTTGCCGGCCGGCAGCGACTGCAGGAGAACGGCCTCGTCCGACGCCGTCCACGCGATCTCGGTCTCCCCGAGCAACGCGAGCGCGCCCTCCGAAAGAGCTCCTTCCGGCGGCCACATGCCGCGCGGGCGGAATCCGAAGTGCTTCTCGAACGTCGCGAGGCCGAGCGCGAGCTGCGAGCGGGCGTCGTCCGGATGCGAGAAGCGCGGCACCGGAACGGGCAGGTCGGGACGCGCGTCCTTGCCCGCGCTCGAGTCGAGAAGGAGGGGCAGGATCGGGTGATGGTACGGGCTCGTCGCCGCCTCGACGAGGCCCGACTCGAAGGCGCGCTTCCACGCCGGGATCACCTGC
>JBGPDK010000253.1:0-3103 GCA_041482235.1 Thermoanaerobaculia bacterium
GATGAACGTCCGCCTCCTGCCGGGCGCGGACGCCTCCGCGCGCGACCTCGTGGCGGGGCTGCAGACGGGCCTCTCGCTGTTCCTCGTCTCGGCGCTGTCGCTGCGCTTCGCGTACCCGTCGGTCTCCTCCGACGGCCGCGCCGCGCTCGTCCTCCGGACGCTGCCCCTGGACCCGCGGCGCCAGCTCGTCGCCCGGTGGGCGGTCCGCGCCATCCCGGCGGCGGGCGTCGCCCTCGCCCTGACCGGGGCGAGCCTGCTCGTCCTCAAGCCGGCGGCAGCGACATCCGCGGTGGCGCTCCTCGCGGCGCTAGCCGGCGGTCTCGCGCTTCCCGCGCTCCACGTCGGCCTCGGCGCCCTCTTCCCGCGCTACGACGCGCCGAACGCGGTGGCCGTCGCCCTTTCCGCCGGAGGGCTCTTCGCGCTCGTCTTCTCGACGGGGCTTTCCCTCTTCTCGACGCTCGTCGTGTCGGAAGAGCTTAGGCTGCTGCTCGGAACACTTCTGAAGATGCACCTGGCCCCTTGGCTGTTCCTCGCCGCCTTCCTCGTCTCGGCGGCGGCAGCCGGCATCGCGCCGATGGCACTGGCCGCAAGGTCGCTCGCGACAAGAGACATCGCGGCAGGATGACCTCAGGGAACGGGATGAAGCGGCGGCTCGCCCCGCGCGAAGCGCGCGATCTCCTCGCACGCGAGCCGGGCCATCGCGAGGCGCGTCTCGAAGGTCGCCGAGCCGAGGTGGGGGAGGAGGACGACGTTCGGCAGGGAGACCAGCCCGGGATGGACCTGCGGTTCCCGTTCGTAGACGTCCAGACCCGCGCCCAGAAGATGTTTCGATGAGAGGGCCGCGACCAGGGAGGCCTCGTCCACGATCGGGCCGCGCGCGGTATTCACGAGGATCGCCCCCTCCTTCATTCGAAGAAACTCATTCTCTCCGAATCGCCCGCGCGTCGCGTCCGTGAGGGGAACGTGAATCGACAGGACATCCACTTTCGAAAGGAATTCCTCGAGCTCCTCTTCCGTGCCTTCCCTGTCGAAGGAGAGCACCCGCATCCCGAACCCCTCGCCGCGGCGCGCCACGGCGCGGCCGATCCGGCCCATGCCGTAGATTCCGAGCGTTTTCCCCTGAAGCGACACCCCGAGGAGCTCCTGCGGCTTCCATCCGTCCCACGACCCCGAGCGGACGAGAGCCTCGCCTTCGCGGATCCGCCGCGCCACCGCGAGGATCAGCGCCCACGCGAGGTCCGCCGTCGCGTCCGTCAGGACATCCGGCGTGTTCGTGACGCGGATGCCCCGGCGGCGGCACGCTTCGACGTCGACGTGATCCACTCCCACCGAGTGGCTCGCCACGAGCGCGAGATTCGGCGCGGCCTCGAGGATTTCCTGTGTGACGCGCTCGCGGGGCGTCGGGAGAAGAGCATCGACGGCCGCGAGAAGCGGCCATTCGGAAGCCGGCAATCCCCCGGCACCCACGTGGACGTCGTGCCCCGCGAGAAGCTCGCGCGTGGAGGGCTCGACGAGCGGTCTTCCGACGAAGACCTTCACGGCGTCTTGAACGGGCGCACGAGGAGCCACCCGGCGAGAAAGACGCCGCCGCCCGCGAAGAACATTCGTTCTTCGTAGCGGAGGTCGTTTTGCAGGAGTCCGATGGCGAGGCCCAGGCCCACGAGCACGAGGCCGATGAGCTGCAGCCCCCGTCCGAGAGAGAATCTCACGGCGTCGCCCCCGGCGGCCGCTCCTCTCGAGGGCGGGAGCTCACCCGCACGGAGACGAGCCGATCGTCCTGCTCGGCGCGGTCGAGGACGTCGAATCCTTCGAGCACGCGCCCGAACACCGTGTATCCGCCGTCGAGGTGGAGCTGGGGGGAGAGCGCGACGAACCACTGCGACCCTCCCGTGTCCGCTCCCGAGAGCGCCATCCCAACGGCCCCGCGCGCATAGCGAACCGGGTTGATCTCGTCGCGGATCGCGTACCCCGGCCCGCCGCTCCCGTCTCCTCGCGGGTCGCCGGTCTGCACGACGAAGTCCGGCACGACCCGATGGATCACGATCCCGTCGAAGAAACGCTTCTCGGCGAGCGCGCAAAAGCTCCGGACCGTGAGAGGAGCGTCCTCGGCGAGAAGCTCCACGCGAAACATGCCGCGAGCCGTCGCGATCTCCGCCTCGAGGGTCGACTCGTTCGCCGCGCGCGCGACGCGGTCGTAATCCTCTTTCGAGAGCCGCGCCGCGACCGGGATCGGCTGGAACGAGCCGGGGGCGGCCCCGTATTTCTCGACGAGGAGGCGGCGCGCCTTCGCCCGAGCCACGGGAGAGGCGTCCTTCGCGCGCGCGGCCACGAGGGCGCGCCCGGCCTCGCCCCGCGCCGCCGCGGCGTCCAGCGCGCCGACCGTGAAGTCCGGCTCGCCCGACTCGAACGCGCGGTCGAACGCCGCGGTCCACGCGCGCTTGAGCTCCGCGCTCCCCTTCTCGAGGAGAGGCGCGGCCGCGCCGAGCGCCACGTCCCGCACCGCCGGGTCGTGGTCGATCAGGCCGGCGAGGAGCGCGGCCGGGAGACCCGGAGATTTCTGCTTGGAAAGGGAAGAAAGGGCGGCGGCGCGAATTCGCGGGGCCCGGTCAGCGAGCAGGGCCTTTGCGAGCGGCCCGGGCGGACCATTGGACTCGAAGTACTCGAGCGATTCAGCAGCACCGAGCCTCAGCTCGAGAGTGCCGGCGACGGCCGCCGCGTCGATCCGGGCCGCAGCGGTTTCGGGCGCCCGCGCCGCGTCGAGGCGCGTCAATGCGACGAGAGCCGTCTGCCCCCTCCACCCCTTTCCAAGCAGGTTCTCTTCGAGCATGGCCCGACTTGCGGGGTCGTCAGGAAGAGTCCCGAGCAGGCGAAGCGCCGCGATAGCCACACCAGGAAGAGAATCATTTGCTCGGAGGAGAGCGACGGTGCGTGCGCTGAAGGTCAGGTCATCGCCGCGGGAAAGGGCGCTTTTCTTAGAAAGTGAATGGAGCGCGGTCAGGGCCTGCACGGAAACCGACACGTCGCGGCTCGCCGCGAGGCGGACGAGGTCCGAGGCGCTTTCTTCGTCCTCGAGGAGCCCGAGGCCACGCGCCGCCCAGGCGAC
>JBGPDK010000254.1:0-3102 GCA_041482235.1 Thermoanaerobaculia bacterium
CGCTGCGTCTCAGTCTCCGGAAACGACGAGGATCGATCCGGCCGAGAAGGCGTTGAACTCCGGCGCGTACATGGACTGCACCGTCGCGGGCCCCACGCGAAACCTCCCCGCCATGTTCGCGCGCAGCCGGTACCGGAACGTGTATTCCCCCACCGGCAGGCTCTCGAAGAAGAAATTCGTGGCCGAGTCTCGCGTCTCCTCGTACCAGGCGATCCCGAGATCCCGTTTCCAGCGCGAGA
The DNA here is from genome assembly GCA_041482235.1 of Thermoanaerobaculia bacterium. Taxonomy (GTDB): domain Bacteria; phylum Acidobacteriota; class Thermoanaerobaculia; order UBA5066; family UBA5066; genus Fen-183. The sequence goes on from JBGPDK010000254.1 coordinate 240, forward strand.
CCGCGTTCTCGGGCTCGAGGCCGGCCGCGCGCGGGTCGCGCAGGTGGACGTACTCGGCTTCGTGCTTCGTCCCGAGAGAGATCTGCACCTCGATCTCGTCTCCCGGCCTCAGGACGGCGCCCTCTGCGAGCGGCGTCAGAACGAACTCGCGCCCGTTCGTCGCGCGCCGGAAATACCTCCGCGAGACGGAAAAGAAGTCGCCGCGATCCTCGGCGGGAAGCTTTTCCGTGGAGTAGTGCCACGCCGCCGATGCGAACGCGAAGCCCTTGCTCTCCTTCTCGACGACGACCGAGGATGTCGTCTTCGGGTCGATCTTGTCTCCCGGAACGACGACGCGGTTGTGGGCCCCCGTATACCGCTCGGCGTCGAACGTGAACGTGACCTTCTGCGTCCCGACGGTGACCGTCGCCTCCTCGGGGATCCCGAGCGCGCCTTCGCGCTTCAGGTAGTGGACGAGGGAGTAGATGACCTCCGCCGTCGCCCGCGTGGATTTCCATTGATTCAGCTTCTTGTTGAGGAGCAGCCACTGGACGATGCCGTCCGTCTTCGGGTTCCTGGGGTCCAGCTCGAGGAGCGTCCGCAGGGCGAACGCGTGCGTCTCGATCGTGTCGTTGTACCAGAGCCAGGACCGGTCCTCGGGCGCCCAGAACGTGCCCTGCTCGTCGTTCGACTTCGCCGAGTCCATCACGGACGCCCACACGAGGGCGGCGTCCTCCGGGCGGCCCATGCGCTTCAAGGTGAGCGCGAGGTACCCCTTCAGATACGGCGCGTGCGCCTTCCAGTGCTTGAACGAGTAGTCGAGCATCTCCCTGCGCTCGGCCTCCGTGACGACGCCGTTCGAGAAGGACGCGTCGGGGTACGCCGAGACGACGTAGTTCAGGAACGTGATGAACTCCCAGCATCCGTTCAGCGTCATGCAGCGCTTCCACTCCGCGCGGTAGTGCCCGGCGACGTAGGAGAAGGCACGCTGGGTCATGTCCTTCGGCACGTCCACGCCGAACTCGGCGGCCTTCGCGAAGCCGTGGAGGAGGTAGAGCGTCATGTACGGCGACGGCGGACCGCCCGGAAACCACGGAAAGCCGCCGATGGACGTCTGTGCCTTGCGCAGCCGCGCGAGCGACGACTCGCGATTCGCCTGCGCGACGCGCGGGTCGAGGACGTCGAGCGCCGCGCCGTTCGGCCCCGCGTCGCCGCCCCGCGACGTCACGAGCCAAGGCGTCTCTTCGAGCGCCATCTTCCGGTTCGGGTCCAGGGCGTCCCAGCTTTCGAGGGGCGTCGTCCGCTTCGACATCTCGGCGGCCATCTTCGCGACGGCGGGATAGTCCTTGTAGACGCTCGAGACGATGCCCGTCGAGACGAAGCGATTCAGCGTCTGCTCCGTGCACTCGTACGGATAGTTCACGAGATAAGGGAGCGCCTGGAGCACCGCGTAGAAGAGCTGCGCGTCCACCGTGACGACCATCTGCTCGTTCACGAGCGTCGGGTCGTCGTTCTTCGCGAGGTCGTCGAAGCGAAGTGTCTTCTTGTCCTTGTTCCTCAGCGTGACGAAACGCGACTGCACGAGGTGCATCCGGCCCGGCAGAACCGGCACGGGGCGCAGCTCGCCGTCGGAGACGTCGCCCGCGGTCGCCGTGACCTTGAACGCGGCGTTTCTCAGGCCCTTCGGAGCCGTCACGAGAAACGTCAGGTTCGTCCCGCCGCCCGGCTTCACCGTGAACGTCTTCTTCGCCTCCGCGTCAGAAATGCCGAACGCCGTGTTCAGACTGGTGTTCCGGTCGGGATCGAGGATGTCGAGCGCGAGCGTGCCCGTGAGGGGCGCGTCGGACGCGTTGTTCACGACGACCTTGATCGAGGCCTTGTCGCCCTCGCGCAGGAAGCGCGGGACGTACGGGCGGACCATGAGGTCCTTCACCGAACGCGTCTCCTTTTCCGCCGAGCCGCCCCGAAGATCCTTCGTGACGGCGTGGACGAAGACCTTCCACGAGGTGACGGAGTCGGGCACGGTGAACTCGATCGCCGCCGAGCCGTCGGCGCCCGTCAGAAGGTGCGGCTGCCAGAAAGCGGTTTCGGAAAAGTTGCTTCGGAGGGCGGGCGGCGGCGCTTCACCGGTCGCGTCCACGCCGGTCGAATCGGCATCTTTCTTCTTGGAAAGGGAATCCACGGCCTTCTCTTCGCGGGCGCGGCCGTCCTCGCGGGTGGCGACCATTCCCTCGTTGAGCACGGCCGACTTCATCGCCATCGGAGCGGGCGCCGAGGCAGGAGCCGCCTGGTTGTAAGCCATCCCTCCCATGACGCCGCGCCGCCGGCCCGGGCCGCCGACGCCGTAGCCGTCCTCGAATTTCAGACGGTCGGCCGTGAGGCCGCCCCACGACGGCGGGCTCGGAAAACCGCCGCTCGTGAGCCACAGCGGCTGCGCCTGGCCGAGCGTCACCCGCCACGGCGTCGGGGTCGCGCGGTTCGGCAGCACGCCTGACGGGCTCGGCGGCCTGTGCGGCGCGAAGACGTCGAGGCTCCGGTCGTACATGTACGCGAGAAGCTCCGCCGTTTCGGCGAGCGGGTGCTCTCTCGTCGCGCCCTTCACCGTCACGCGCCACGTCTCCGTCTGGCCGGGCCGCAGGCGGTCGCGGAACGTCGCGAACGTGACCTTCAGCTCGCGGTCGTCCCAGGGCACGAAAACGGTCTGCGTCTGCTGAAGGAACTGGTGGTCGTTGACGGCCGTCAGCGTGACGCCGAGTCCCCCACGATCCGCCTCGGTGATCGTCCGCTCGATCAGCGCCGCGTCCGTTCCCGCGCGAAGAATGCGACGCTCGATGACCCTGCCTGCGCGCGCGACGTCGAGGTACAAAGCCTGGCCCTTGATCCC
>JBGPDK010000255.1:0-3041 GCA_041482235.1 Thermoanaerobaculia bacterium
CACCGTCGTGTAGGCGCCGATCCCGAGGAAGACCGAGTAGCCCAGCGAGACCTGGCCCGCGAAGCCGCCGAGGAGGTTCCACGCCGAGGCGAGGACGACCGCGAGCGCGACGTTCCAGACGTCGTTGAGCGTGCCGCGCTCAAGATACGAGGGCGCGAGGCAGAGCGCCACCGCCGCGGCGAGCATTCCCGCGACTTCGAGCGCCCGCTTCGAGGTCACTCGCGCCTCCGCGCGCGCAGGAGGCGGAGGAGACCCGGAAGCCCCTGCGGAAGCACGACGAGGGTGAGCACGAGAAGGGTGAAGCTGAGCGCGTCCTGAAGCGACGTCGGGACGGTCGTCCACACCGCCGTTCCGTTCTCGAGGAGCGCGAGGACGAACGCTCCCGCCGCGACGCCCAGCACGCTTTCGAGGCCGCCGAGCACGATGATGCAGAACGCCTTGAGGAGGAACGTCCGGCCGAAGTCCGGCGTGAAGGCATAGAGCGTCGAGAGAAGCGTTCCGGCAAGCCCGGCGAACGCCGTCCCGATCCCGAACGCGACCGCGGAGATCCGGTCGGCGTCCACGCCCGAGAGGAGCGCGGCGTCGCGGTTCTGGGTGACGGCCCGGATGGCCTTGCCGAGGTACGTACGGTGCAGGACGAACTCGAGGACGAGGAGGGAGAGCGCGGACATCCCGAAGACGAGAAGCGCGGGCACGCCCACGCGCACGCCGGCGAGGGAAATCGACTTGAGCGTGTAGGGCGTGAGGATCGACTGGGTGTCTCCGCTCCAGAGGACGTAGGCGAAGTTCTGGAGGACGAGCCAGACGCCGAAGAGGAGGAGGAGGCTCTCCATCGAGGGCGTCGAGCCCGAGCGCGGCAGGCGCCGCACCACGGTCTGGTAGAGGAGGACGCCGCCCGCGAAGAACACGGGCACGACGATGACGCTCGAGAGAAAGGGGTCGAGCGAGAAGCGCGTGAAGAGCGTGAACGTCGCGTACGCCCCGAGCATCATGATCCCCGCGTGCGCGAGGTTGATGATGCGCATGACCCCGTAGATCACCGCGAGCCCGTACGCCATGGTCGCGTACAGGCCCGCGGCGAGGAGCGAGTCGATGAGGACGTGGAGGACGTCCGTCACCTAGTTCACGGCTTCGGCATCGGGGCGACGGGTTCGCCCGTGCGCGCCTCCTTCGGCCACACGAGGTCGACTTTTCCGTCCGGCTTGTTCTGCGTGACGACGAAGGGGAGGACGGCCTGGCCGGTCTTCGTGAACTTCAGGACGCCGCCGGGCAGGATGGAGTCCGTCAGCTCGATTGCGGCGAGCGCCGACCGGATCGCGTCGGGTTTCAGCGAGCCGGCTTGGTGGATCGCCGCGAAGAGCGCGCGGACGGTCTCGTACGCGAGGGCGTGGTACCACTGCGGCGCGGAACCGGAGGCGGCCTTCCACTTCGCCGAGAACGCCTTCACCTGCGGATATGGCAGGAGATCCGACCACCAGCCGCTCGCGAAGATGTAGTCCGTGGCGGCCCCGAGGCCCTTGCGCCCGGCCTCGTCGGCGCCTCGGGCGCCGTACGTGAGCATCTGGTGGTAAAGGCCCATCTGCGTGTACGTGCGCTGCATCGAGATGAAGTCCTCGAGGTGCGCGTCGCACATGAAGAGGTCCGCCTTCGCGGCGGCGACGCGGCCGAGGAGGGGCTTGAAGTCCGAGGCGTTCATTTCGAAGCTCTCGTCGAGTGCGACCGAGAACTCCGAATGCGCCTTCACGAAGTCCTTGACGCCCTTCTGGAAGTCCTTCCCGTGCTCGGTATTCTCGATGACGAGCGCGATCTTCAGCGGCGGCTTCAGCTTGCCGGACTTCACGAGGTCGGCCAGGAAAGTCATCTGGGTCTCGCCGAGGAGCTCCACGGGAGAAAGCGTTCCGAAGACCCACTTGCTCCGGCCGTAGATGCTCGTCGCACCGGCGCCTCCGGAGACGTATGGAATGCCATAGCGATCCGGGACGACGCTCTGGGCCTGGACGAGCTGCGACGCGTAACCGCCGATCACCGCATGGACCTTCTGCTGCGCCATGAGCTGCTCGACGAGCTGCGCGCTGCGGGCCCCTTCCGACGTGTCGTCGAGGAGCGCGAGGTCGATCTTCATCTTCCTGCCGCCGACGTCGAGCCCGCCGGCGTCGTTTACCTCCTTGACGGCAAACTCAGTCGCCTGTTTGTACGCCCCGCCGATCTTCGACTCCTTGCCCGTGACGGGCAGGACGGCTCCGATGCGGATCGTGGAATCGTCGGCCGGTGCGGCGACGAGTTGGGCCGGCGCTGAGAGGGCGAAGCCGGCGAAAAGCGCGAAGCAGATGGACGGGAGACGGGAACTGGAACGTGCCATCGATTCCTCCTGCGCAGTCATGATTCCGTTCAAGTCGTGGGATTTCGCAGGAGAAGTTCACCATGAAGCCGGCGGATTCGGCAAGGCCTTTCGGAGGCGTGAGTCCGACGTTTCCTGTTGCGGTGTCTCGCTGGAGCGATCCGTCGCAGGAGCGGAAAATCTGCCAATATCCGTCCCACAGCCAGGGGAGGTACGCCATGCCGTCGACGCGTGCGAGGAAAACGACCAGGTCGGCTCCGAAGGCGAAGGCCGAGAAGTGGGTGTATCTGTTCGCCGGCGGCAAGGCCGAAGGCAACGCGAAGATGCGCGCGCTGCTCGGCGGCAAGGGAGCCGGCCTCGCGGAGATGACGAACGCGGGCCTCCCCGTCCCTCCCGGGTTCACCATCACCACCGCGGCCTGCAACGCGTACTTCAAGGGCGGCGGAAAGCTGCCGCCGGGACTCTGGGATCAGGTGGAGCGCGGCCTCGCGACGGTCGAACGGACCACGAAGAAGCGCCTCGGCGACCCTAAGGACCCGCTCCTCGTCTCCGTGCGCTCGGGTGCCGCGATGTCGATGCCCGGAATGATGGACACGGTCCTCAACCTCGGCCTCAACGACCAGAGCCGCCAGGGCCTCGCGACGCTCACGAAGAACGAGCGCTTCGCGTGGGACGCGTACCGCCGGTTCATCTCGATGTTCGG
>JBGPDK010000256.1:0-3037 GCA_041482235.1 Thermoanaerobaculia bacterium
CCACGTTGTAGAGCAGCACGGTTTCCTTCGAGTCCTTGAGGAGGACGCCCGTGAGGAAGTCCGAAAGAGAGAGCATCTTCCCGCCGTAGAGGACGACGTCGTACACGTTGCCGTGCAGGACGAACATCGAGGCCTCGTTCCTGAGGTAACGGCGGCGGAGGTCGTCCGCCCAGGCGGGAAGAAGGCGCGTTTCGGTGCGGTCGGCCACGGGCGCCTTGGAGTCAACCACGTCACATCTCCCGCTCGAGGCCGATCCCGCTCAGGATCTTCTCGGTGTCATGCGCCGTCTGGCGGATGGCTTCGACGCCGTCCAGCAGTTCGTCGAGCTGGCCCGAGAGCTCCTGCGGCGACTGCATCGTGACGATCTGGTCCGCGATGAGCTGGAACGAGTTCTCGATGAGGTCGAGCTGGCCGCGGGCGACGCTCAGATAGCTCCTGATCTCCTGAACCTTCTCGAGGCGGCGTCCCACGATCGAGAGGTTCTTCTTCGCGATCGTCGTCCGCGGGTCGCCGGCCTCCCCGCCCCTGGCCGATTGCTCGTACCTTCGCCGGTCCTTCTCGAGCACGTCCGTGTCGATCGATCCGAGGTAGGCCTCGTACCGAGCGCAGGTCACCGCCATCTCCACGAAAGCGTCCACGAGGCGGTCGGTCTTCACGAGCTCGTTCCTCAGGAGGTCGCCCGTGAAGGACGGGTTCTGCGCCGCGAGGCGGCGGATCTCCTCCTGCCGGGCCACGAGGGCGTCCACGCGCCCGCGCTCCTCGTCTCCCACGGTAGCGAGCCGCAGGCCCCGCTCCTGCGCCTGGAGTGCGTTCCGGAGCTTCTCGAACTTCGGATCCCAGAGGAGGTGCTTCAGGCGCTTGCTGTCTGGCGCATGGAGGAGCCACAGGCCCTCGAGGCCCAGCGCCACGACGGCCAGGACGGGGTTCAGCGTGATCCCCGCGGCCGCGAGCGCTCCGGCGAAAAGCGACAGGTTGTACGGGTTCGTGAAGGCCATCTTGAGGTACGGGCTCTTGTCGAGGACCAGCCCCTTCGCGACGGAGCGCGCCGCGTCGGTGATGCCCTCCTGCACCGTGGGGGCGGCCGCCGCGGGCGCTGTTTTCGGCACGGCCTTTACGGGCGTCTTCGGCGTCTCGACGGTTCCCATGGGTTACCCAATGATGCGCCCTAGGGCGCCTGTGTATACAGAAGGTCGAGGAGCTTCTTCTCCACAGCCCGGAACTCGGTCGCCGACTTCAGCTCGATGTTCCTCACCGGGAAGTAAGGCACGTCCACGCGGTGGAGGAGCCTTGCGGGGCGCGAGGACAGGATGTACACAGTGTCCGCGAGGTAGACGGCCTCCGAGACGTCGTGCGTCACGAAGAGGATCGTCGGGTCCTCGGTGCGCGAGACGTCGAGGAGGAGGCCCTGCATCCCCCAGCGCGTCTGCGGGTCGAGCGCCCCGAACGGCTCGTCCATCAGGATGATGCGCGGCCGATTGATGAGCGTGCGCGCGATGGCCACGCGCTGTTTCATGCCGCCCGAGAGATCCTTCGGATACCGGTCGGCGAAGTCCGCGAGGCCGACGGACTTGAGATACTTCTCCGACCGCTCGCGGCGCTCGGCTGCCGGCACACCCTGCAGCCTCAGGCCGTACTCCACGTTGTCGCGGACGGTCAGCCACCCGAACGACGTGTAGGCCTGGAAGACCATGCCGCGGTCGCGCCCCACTCCGTCCACGGCGCTGCCGTCCACGAGAATCTCCCCTTTCGTGGGCGGGAGGAGGCCCGCGACGGCCTTCAGGATCGTGGACTTGCCGCAGCCCGAAGGCCCGAGGAACACCACCACCTCGCCCACCCCGGGCTTGTCCGCCACGTCGAAGGAGACGTCGCGCACGGCCTCGGTGCCGTCGCCGTCGCGGTTGATGTACGTGACCGACAGATCCGCGACGCGCAGCTTCGGCGCCGCGCCCTTCAGGTCGGCGCGATAGCTGGGTTTCTTTTCGCGCGCGGTGCCGACGTCGACGGCGACGGTGCCCGGCTCTCCAGCCTGCGGCACGGCCTTCGGCGCGTCCTCCTCCTTCACGCCTCGACCTCCCGCCACCGGAAGAGGATTCGCGAGACGGTGCGGATGATGAAGTCCGTCAGGAGGCCGATGCCGCCGATGACGAGAAGCCCCGCGAAAGACCACGAGGCTTTCTGATGCGTGCGCGCCAGCTCCACCATGTAGCCGAGGCCGTGCTCGGGGTTCACGGCCTCGGCGAGGATGACGTACGTCCAGGCGATCGCGTTCATCACCCGGAAGGAATCGAAGATCTCGGGGAGAGCGGACGGAAGCAGCACCGTACGCACGACCTGCGCGCGCGAGGCGCCGAGCGTGAGCGCCGTCTGCACGAGCTCCTCGGGCACGGCGCGGATGGCCGTCACGACGACCGGCAGGAGATACACGAAGACCCCGAGGAACAGGAACGCGATTTTCTGCTTTTCGTAGATCCCGAACCAGAGGATGAGGAGCGGGATGAACGCCGAGATCGGCATGTACCGGAGCGGCGCCACGACCGGCTCGAAAAACCGGTTCACGGGCTCGAAGGCGCCCATCAGGATGCCGAGCGGCAGGGCCAGCGCCGAAGCCAGGAAGAACGCGAGGAGGATGCGGCGCGTGGAAACGAGGATGGCCTCGCCGAGGTCGTACTGCAGGAAGAGCTGCAGCGTGCCGCGCACGACCTCGGACGGCGACGGCAGGAAGTCGGGCGGCGCGAGGCCTCCGTAGGAAGCCACGCACCATGCCCCGAGGACGAGAACCGGCGCGACGAACCCGAGAACGAGCGCCGCCCCACGCGGCAGCGGGGCGCGGAGCGCGAAAAGCTCGCCCCCGCGCCCCTTCTTCTCACTCACTCGTGAGCACGACCTTGATGTCCGTGCGACGGTTGAGCTGCCGACCGGTCTCCGTCGTGTTCGGAGCCACGGGCTGCGTCGAGCCGCGCCCGATCGTCTGGAAGCGCTGCGGCGGGATGTTCGGGAAGTTCTTCAGGACGTAGTTCTTCACGGCCAGGGCGCGCCG
>JBGPDK010000257.1:0-2966 GCA_041482235.1 Thermoanaerobaculia bacterium
ATCCTCGTCGACAACATCTCCACGACGTTTCCGTGGCGCGACGCGACGAAACCGTACACGTTCAAGAGCCTGCCGAAGGGCACGCACAGCGTGAGGATCTTCCCGGTGCGGCCGTGGGGAGAGGCCATCAAGGAGCCTTCCGCTTTCGCGACAGTCACGTTCCACGTGGGCGAGAAGGACGGCAAGAACACGGCCGAGACGGGCTCGCCGGTTCTCACGGTCGTCGCGCCGCGCGGCAAGGTGAAAGGCGGAAGCGGCAAGGTTCTCCTCGACGTCCTCGTTTCGGGCTGTCCGGTCGCCGAGCAGACCGTGCCGGACTCGTGCCGCCTGCGCTACAAGGTCGACACGCAGCCCGAAGTGACGCTGACGAAGGTCGAGCCCGTGTGGCTCGAAAACCTCGCTCCGGGCCGCCACGCCTACGTCGTGGGCCTCACCCGCGAGCAGAAGGTCGTGCCCGGCGCCTTTGCGCTTTACCAGGGGTCGTTCGAGGTGGAAAGCCTCGCGAACCCCGCGGCGCCCGCCGCGGCCCCGCCCGCGAAGGCCACCGGCCAGTAAACTTCCCGGCATGACCCTCGTCTATGGCGGCGCAGGGGCGCGTCCCTGCGCCGTCGACCCGCCGCTCATCCTCGCCCCCATGGCGGGGATCACGGACATGACGTACCGGCTCCTCCTCAGGCGCATCGGGGGCGTGGGTCTCGTGACGATGGAGTTCGTCTCGTCCGAGGGTTTGACGCGCGGAAGCCACAAGACGGAACGTCTTCTGCGGTTCGACCCTGAAGAGCGCCCGCTCTCGGTCCAGATCTACGGAGCGGATGCCGGGAGAATGGAGATCGCCGCGGAGCGCGTCGAGGAGATGGGCGTCGACGTCTGCGACATCAACATGGGATGCCCCGCGAACAAGGTCCTGAAGGGCTGCGCGGGCGCGGGCCTCATGCGCGATCTCGAGAAGGCGCGCGGGATCATCTCCGCCTGCCGCAAGGCGCTGAAGACGACGCCGCTCACGGTGAAATTCCGGCTGGGCGTGACGGACGAGACCGTGAACTACCTCGAGCTCGGCCGCATCTGCGAGGGCGAGGGCATCGCGGCCGTCGCGCTGCACGCGCGGACGGCGAAGCAGATGTACACGGGGCGCGCGGACTGGAGCCGCATCGCGCGCCTCAAGGAAGCCGTGAAGATTCCCGTCGTGGGGAACGGCGACGTCGCGACGCCCGAGGACGTCCTCGCGATGTTCAAGGAGACCGGCTGCGACGCCGTGATGTGCGGCCGCGCCACCATGAAAAACCCGTGGATCTTCAAGCAGGCCGCCGAGCTTCTCGCGGGCCGGCCCTATCGGGAGGCGACGCTCGCCGAGCGGCGCGACGTCATCCTCGAGCACTTCCGGCTCATCGGGCGGGACGACGCGGACTCGCCGAAAGCGATGATCTCGAAGCTCCGGACGTTCACGGGCTGGTACACGCACGGGCTGCCGAACGGTGCCGAGCTGCGCCGCCGCATCGCCTCCCTCGGGAGCCCGCAGGCTTTTCTCGACGCCGTCGAAGACTTCTTCGCGACCCACGCCGACCGGGCGGCGGCGTGAGGCTCAGTAGACCTTCGGAACCGCGTCCTTCGCGAGCGGGCTGACGTAGGGCTTGCCGGCCGTCGTCCTCGCGAACTCCGCCTTCACGGCCGCGACCGCGGCGGGGTCCTTCAGGAGATCCGTCATCGACGAGGCGAGGACCTTCGCGGCGACGAGCATGCCCTTGACGCCGATCGGGCTCGCGGCGCACGAGGCGACGCCCCAGTGGTGCCACGGCGCGCCGATCGGGCCCGTCTCGACGGCGAGCTCCGCGAGCGGGAAGGCGGCGCTCACTTCGCCGATGTCCGACGAGGCGCCGCTTCCGCGCCCGACGGCCCACGGCAGCACCTCGCGCGAGAGTCCCTTCTCGGGGATCCCGACTTCCCGCTGGATCGCCTTCGCGAGCGCCTCGTCGACGGCGTCCCACTTCGGCGCCCCTACGCGTTCGAGGTGCCGCTGGATGACCTTCGAGAGCGCCTCGTTGTAGAGAGGGTTGCGCGTCGAGGCGAGGAGGTTGACCTTGGCGGTCGTCTCGGTCGCGAGGGCGGCGCCGTCGGCGGCTTTCCTCAGGCGGCCGATCATCTCGTTCACGCGCTCGCCGTTCTCGTCGCGCACGAACCACTGGACGCGCGCGTAGTCCGGGATGATGTTCGCGGCGAGGCCTCCGTCCTTGATCGCGCGATGGAGGCGCGCCGTCGGGAGGACGTGTTCGCGCATGAGCGACATCGCGTGCTCGAAAACTTCGAGGGCGTCGAGCGAGCTGCGCCCCAGCCACGGGTTCGCCGCGGCGTGCGCCGTCTTCCCGAAGAACTCGACGTCCACGGCGGTGATCGCGAGGCGCCGGCCGGAGACGAGGTAGGACTCCTGCTCGGGGTGCCAGGAGAGCACGACGTCCGTGCCCGCGAAGGCTCCATCGCGCAGCATGAACGTCTTCCCGAGGATCTGTTCCTCGGCGGGCGTGCCGAAGACGCGGATCGTGCCCGGGAGCTTCGCGGCGACGCGGTCGCGGTTCGCGGCCACCGCCGCCCCGACCGCCGCCGTTCCGAGCAGATTGTGGCCGCACCCGTGGCCGGGCGCTCCTTCGGTTCGCGGCGTCTTCTTCGATTCGCCGCCCACCTGCGAGAGGCCGGGCAGCGCGTCGTACTCGGCGAGGATCCCGACCACCGGCGCCCCGCTTCCTGCCGAGGCGACGAACGCCGTCGGCATTCCCGCGACACCGCGCGTGACGCTGAACCCTTCCTTTTCGAGGACGTCGAGAAGGAGCGCGGCCGACTTCGTCTCCTTGAGAGCGGTCGCGGAAAAGCCCCAGATCTTCTCGGAAACCTCCGTCCACCGGCCGGAGGTGGAGTCGAGCCAGGCGTCCGACGGGACGGCCGCGGGGGGCGGAGCGGCCGTGCCGGCGGCTGGAGCC
>JBGPDK010000258.1:0-2850 GCA_041482235.1 Thermoanaerobaculia bacterium
AGAGCGGCGTGTACATGACGCGGTCGAGCGGGTTCGTGAGGGCCCAGCGGAGGATCTTCGGGTTCTGGTTGTAATAGAAGCGTCCCACGAAGTCGGCGGCGTGGTCGCGGTGCGCTTTTCCCTCCTCGAGCCAGAGGCCAGAACGCGCGATGCCGTCCACGAGCGTCTGGACAGCCTCGGGGCGGGAGGCGATGACGTCCTCGCGGACCACGAGGACGCACGACATGTAGTCGGGCCAGTATTCGCGCGCGTGAAAGAGGACGCGGCCGTACCCGCCGATCTCCGCTTGCGAGGGGAACGGCTCCCCCATCGAGAACGCGTCGATGGCCCTGGCCGCGAGCGCGCCCGTGACGTCGGGCGGCGCCATCTCGACGATCTTGAGATCCTCCGGCTTCATGCCGTACTTTTTCAGAACACGAAACACGATGAGCCGCTCGTCGGAATAGCGGCTCGGCACCGCGATCGTCCGCCCCTTGAGATCCGGGAACGTCTTGACGGGGCCGTCCTTCCTCACGACGACGGCGCTGCCGTATCGGTGCCCGAGGTACACGATACGGATCCCGACGCCCTGCGCCTTGAGAGCGATCGCCATCGGGGCGACGATGAACGCCGCCTGCATCTTGTTCGCGATGAGGGATTCCTTGATCTCCGGGAAGCCCTGGAACATGCGCGGGACGAAGAGCTCGCCCGCCTCGGAGAATTTCGAGATGTAGTCCGTCACGGGACAGGCGAGGTGGCAGGTGACAGGGATGTAGGCCACGTTGAGCTTCCTCTTGTCCGGCGGCAGAAAGTCGTTCGCGAGGACGGCCCAGTTCACGTTGAGAACCGAGTGGAGCGCGGTCACGACGAGGAGCCACGCCCCGACGCCGAGAGAGATGCGCTTCGGGCCCGTCATGCCGTCTCTCCCTGGAAGCCCCAGCGCACGCTCCGGAGCCGTTCGAGCCGGCGGGCGAGGAGGTCGAGGACGAGACCGATCGCGCCGATGAGGAGCATTCCCGCCACGACGAGATCGTAGCGCTTGCCCGCGTTGCGCGAGTCGATGATGAGGTAGCCCAGACCGGAGTCGACGGCGATCATCTCGGCCGCCACGACGACGAGCCACGCGATGCCGAGCGCGATCCTGAGGCCGACGAGGATCTGCGGCAGCGCGGCGGGGAAGACGACGCGGGCGAGGAGTCGGGGCGTCGAGAGGCCGAAGTTACGGCCGGCCTGCAGGTACATCGCCGGAACGCTGCGGACCCCGTTCATCGAGGCCACGACGATCGGGAAGAACGCGCCGAGGAAGATGAGGAAGCCCGGAGCCGCCTCCGACACCCCGAACCACAGGATGGCGAGCGGCATCCAGGCGAGCGGGCTGATCGGACGCGCCATCTGGATGACCGGGTTGAAGGCCGAGGCGAGAGCCGGATGCCAGCCGAGAGCGAGGCCGGCGGGAACCCCGAGGACGAGCGCGAGTGAGTAGCCCGTCGCGACGCGCCGGAGCGAGTCGCCGGCGTAGCGCCAGAGGACGCCGCGCCCCGCGAGCTCCTTCAGGCCCGCGAGGACCTTGAGCGGCGAAGGGAAGACGGTCGTGTGGCTCAGCCGGACGGCGAGCGACCAAATGAGAACGGCCAGCGCGGCCGTGCCGAGGGGCAGCAGGAACCGCTCGGCGTCAGATCTTGTGGGCAAGGCCGATCTCCTCGAAGAGCATGTCGCGGAGCTCGATGTACCGCGGCGCGCTGAGGTCACGCGGATGCGGCATGTCGATCTCCACGATCCGCCGGATCGTCGCGGGGCGCGTCGACATGACGACGACGCGGTCGGCGAGCTGGACAGATTCGTCGATGTCGTGCGTCACGAAGAGGATCGTCTTCTTCTCGGCCCGCCGGATGCGGAGAAGCTCGCTCCGCATCACGAGCCGCGTGATCGAGTCGAGCGCGCCGAAGGGCTCGTCCAGAAAAAGCACGTCGGGATTCACTGCGAGCGCGCGCGCCACCTCGAGCCGCTGCTTCATTCCGCCGGACAGCTCCTGCGGGTACGCGTTCTCGAACCCGGAGAGCCCGACGAGCTTCACGTAGTACGCGATCCGCTCGGCGCGCTCCGCGGCGCCGAGGCGAAACAGGCCGAAGCCCACGTTGCCTTCCACGGTGAGCCAGGGAAAGACGCCCCGCTCCTGGAACACGAAGATGCGGCGCGGGTCGGGGCCGGTGACCTCCTGTCCGTCGATGAGAACGGCGCCGCCCGTGGCCTTCAGGAACCCGCCGACGACGTTCAGGAGCGTGGATTTTCCGCAGCCGGAGGGTCCGAGGATGCAGACGAGCTCGCCGTCCTTCACCTCGAGATCGATCGACGAAAGCACCTCGATGGCTGGGCCGTCCGTCTGGAACCGCATCGAGAGGCCGCGGATGCTCACTTTCGGCGGCGGTGTCACGACCCGTACCCCCACCTGACGGCTTTCATCCGTTCGAGCTGCCGCATCCCGAGGTCGAGGACGAGCCCGATCAGCCCGATCATCACCATTCCCGCCACGACGAGGTCGTACCGGTTCCCGGCGTTTCGCGCGTCGACGATCAGGAACCCGAGTCCCGAATTGACCGCGATCATCTCGGCTGCCACGACGACGAGCCACGCGACGCCGAGGGAGATCCTCAGCGCGACGATGAGCTGGGGAAGCGCCGCCGGCAGGATCACGAAGGCGAGGAGCCGCGGGTTCGAGAGCCCGAAGTTGCGCCCCGCGTTGAGGAGGGTCGACGGCACGTTCCGCACGGCGTTCATCGAGGCCACGGTGAGCGGCAGGAACGAGGCGAGGAAGATCAGGAAGATCGCCGCGAGATCTCCGACGCCGAACCAGAGGATGGAAATGGGAATCCA
>JBGPDK010000259.1:0-2794 GCA_041482235.1 Thermoanaerobaculia bacterium
GGCCTCACCGTGTGGGCCGCGCTCAAGGAGATCGGCGTCTCCGGCATGCGCGCGCGCGTCGTCCGCCATAACGACTGTGCGCGTCGCGTCGCCCAGCGCGTGCGCGAGCACTCCGCCCTCGAGCTCCTCGCCGAGCCCGTCCTCTCCATCTGCTGCTTCCGTGTGAAGCCGAGAGGCGTCACGGACGAAGCCGTGCTCGACGCCCTGAACGAGAAGATCCTGCTGCGCGTGCGTGCCCGGGGCCGCGCGATCCCGTCCCACACCCGCGTGAACGGCCGCTTCGCGGTCCGCCCGTGCTTCATCAACCCCCGCTCGACGCTCGCGGACGCCGACGCGACCGTGGACGAGGTGCTCGCTGTGGCGGGCGAGCTGGGCGCGGTCTAGACGGCGCCCCCCCGAGGCGCCTGCCGCCCGGGCGCCCACAGGATCTGGGCGACCATGAGGAGCATGCCGAGATCGCGCAGCACGACGAGGCGCATGTCGGCGAGGCGCTCGTCGACGGTTTTGTTCGCCTTCAGAACCTCGAAGCACCCGCAGTCGATCGCGTTGCCGCGCGCGAGGTTCACGGAGATCGCGAGGATGAAGACCAGGAGGAGCGCGCCGACGAGTCCAGCCGACGAGCGCGTCCAGATGCCGAGGATGAGGGCAAGGCCCGTGAGGAGCTCGAGCCAGGGCATCGCGAGCGCCATGAGGTTCACGAGCGCACCCGGCACGAGCCGGTAGTTGTAGATCATGTGCGCGAAGGACGGCGGGTCGACGAGCTTCGGAAGCGCCGCGACGACGAAGAAGAGGCCGAGCGCGATCTGCACGCGCACGGACAGCCAGGGTGAGGCGAGCGCCTCCTTCGGCGTCACGACTCGGGCCCGGCCGCGCTCCCGCCGCCGCGTTTCTGCCAGTCGGGCCAGCCGCCCTGGTACACGAGGAGATTGTTGAAGCCCGCGCCGAAGAGCTTCTGGGCGAGCATGTGCGAGTCCTCGCAGTCGCCGCCGGAGCAGTAGAGGACGACCGGAATGGCGCCGTCGCGTCCCTCGTTCACGAGGGCGGTCACCTTCGTATTCACGTCGCTTTCCCAGACGGAAATGCTCCGCGCTCCCGCGATATGCCCCTGTTCGTAGTCCTTCGTGCGGCGTGCGTCCAGGATCAGCGCGCCGCGCGCGACGAGCCACGCCGCGTCGTCGCCCGAGATCTCGACGAACGGCTTGTTGTGGGGCGGGAAGCGGCGGAGCAGGTCGGCGGGGGACGGGGAAGAAGAGGAATTCTTTGCTTCGGAACCTTGGGAGGGTGCTGTGGCCTTCGGAGGGGACGCAGGGGCTGTGCGAGGGCGCTTTTCTTCGAATGGTAATTTGGCCGACGCTGAGGCGCCGCCCTCGCTCGCGAGGGGCGCCGGCGCGGTGGCTCCCGTCCCATTCACCTTCGAAGAGAATTCGGACGTGGCGGCTGCTCCAGAGTCAGCAGGATTGGGAGAGGCGGGGGGGCTGGAGTGGGAAGCAGAAAAATCCCCGGTTCTCTTCTCCGAGATCTTTAGTGCGTTCGGGTAGCTGCCGACGAGCGCGAGCTTGCGCTCGCGCGAGGCGAGCGCGTTCGCCACGACGGCGCACAGGACGGCGGCCAGAACGAGCGTGGCGGCTTCGAGGAGATGGCGGCGGAGGCTCACGAGGGCATTCTAAGCAAGCCCGTGGCCGTCGCTGCGCCGCCGATGTGACGTGGGTCTAGAATCCCGAAAAACCGCGCCCGCGGCGCGGGGGAAGGCGACGATGTCCGTAAACAACTCGATCACCATCACGGACAACCGCACCGGAAAGACGTATGAGATGCCGGTCGAGAACGGCACGATTCGGGCCCTCGATCTGCGCAAGATCAAGGCCGACGAGCACGACTTCGGCCTCATGACCTACGACCCTGCGTTCACGAACACCGCGTCGTGCAAGTCGGCGATCACGTTCATCGACGGGGACAAGGGGATCCTGGAATACCGGGGTTACCCGATCGAGGAGCTGGCCGAGAAGTCGACGTTCCTCGAGGTCGCGTGGCTCCTCTTGAAGGGCGAGCTGCCGACGACCGCCGAGCTGAAGGACTTCACGCACCACGTGACGATGCACACGTACCTCCACGAAAACGTCAAGAAGCTCATGGAAGGCTTCCGGCACGACGCCCACCCGATGGGGATGCTGCTCTCGACCGTCGGCGCGCTTTCGACGTTCTACCCGGACGCCAAGCAGATCTTCGACGTGCCGTCGCGCGACCATCACATCGTCCGGCTCATCGCGAAGATGCCCACGATCGCGGCCTTCGTGTACCGGCATTCCATCGGCTTCCCGTACGTCTACCCGGACAACGAGCTCTCCTACACGGGAAATTTCCTGTCGATGATGAAAAAGATGGCCGAGCCGCGGTACGTCGTGAACCCGATCCTCGAGAAGGCGCTCGACGTTCTTTTCATTCTTCACGCGGACCACGAGCAGAACTGCTCGACGAACGCGATGCGCTCGGTCGGCTCGGCGCAGACCGACCCGTACTCGTCGGTCGCGGCCGCGACGGCGGCGCTCTACGGTCCGCTCCACGGCGGCGCGAACGAGGCCGTTCTGAGGATGCTTCACGAGCTCGGCGACATCAAGAACGTCCCCGCATTCGTGAAGGACGTCAAGGAAGGCCACGGAGAGAAGCGCCTCATGGGCTTCGGCCACCGCGTCTACAAGAACTACGACCCCCGCGCCCAGGTCATCAAGAAGCTCGCCGAGCAGGTCTTCGAGGTGACGGGCAAGAACCCCCTCCTCGCGATCGCGCTCGAGCTCGA
>JBGPDK010000260.1:0-2758 GCA_041482235.1 Thermoanaerobaculia bacterium
CGAGCGGGGGCTGCGCGTCTTCTTCACCTCGAACGGGCGGCGACTGGAGGCCGTGGGCTGGACGCTGGCGGACATTCCGCCGGACGCTCGCGCGGGACGCGTGGACGTGGCCGCGAGCGTCGCGATCGACTCCTACACCGGCCGGCCCTCTCTGACGGTCGTCGACCTCGCCCAGGCGGCATCGTGACGCGGTTCCGGCGGATCGCCCGCGCGGCGGTCGCGGCCCTCGGGGCGGCCTTCCTGGTTCTCGTCCTTCTGTCGTACCGCAAGCCTGGCGCACGGACGGAGGGCGCTCGCGACCCCGTGGCGGAGACGCTGCTCCGCGAGGCCGGCGGGAAGCACGACACCATGCGCTTCCGGGACTTCCAGTACGACGAGACACGCGCCTCCGAAGGTCGCTACCGCGTGCGCGCCTCCGAGGCGGTCAAGTTCGAGGAGAAGGGGGAGAAACTCTTTCACCTCAAGGACGTCGTCTTCGAGTCGAGAGAGGGCACGTCAGAACGGGTCGTGGCGGTGCGGGCGCCGCGCGCGGAGCTCGTCGAGGGGTCGCGCGCTTTTCGCGTCTTCGACGGCGTGAGGATCGAGGGCGAGGAGACGAGCCTGAGCGCGGCGTCGTTCCGCTACGAGCCCGCGCTCCGTATGCTCGCCTCGGAGGGTCCCGTCGCGGCCCTCCGCGGCGGCCTCGTCGCCCGCGCCACCTCGGGTCAGCTCGACGTGCGCGACGGGCGACTCGTCCTGGACGGAGACGCCCGCCTGAGAGGGCGAGGAGATGGCGGGCGGGCCGTCGATCTCGCGGCTCCGCACGTCGTCGTCTCGCGCGACGGGAAGCTGGAGGCGACGGGCGGGGCCGTCCTGAAGACGGAGCGCTTCGTGCTCCGGAGCGAGACCGTCTCCAGGCTCAAGGAGGCGGAGGGGAGTCGCCTCAAGGCAACGGTGAACGCGTTCCTTCTCGTGCTGCGTGACGGAGATCAGCCGCCGGCCGCGCTGACGGCCCAGGGCAACGTTCTCGAGATCCGGGTTGACGAGGCCGGACGGCCCGCCGCCCTCGAAGCGGAGGGCATCGGCAGCGCTCTGGCCCGGCTCGATCTCGGTCCGTCGGCGACGGCAGGAGCCCGGCGCGCGCGCGCGCCGCGTTTCTCGGGGCGATTCGAAGGCGGGCGTTTCCGCGAGCTCACCGTGCCCGAGCGCCTCGAGGCAGCCGAGACCGCCCCCGGCGGAGGGCCGGCCGGTTCCGGGCTGCGCACGCTCGTAGCGGGTTTCGGACGCTTTCTCTTCCAGCCGGACGGGCGTTCGATCGAGACGGCGACGTTCGAGAACGGCGTGGAAACCGCCGATGGGACCCGAGCCGTCCTCCGGGCGCCGCACGGCACGCTGCGCGGACGCGAGGAGACCGCGGTTTTTTCGGGCGACCCCGGCGTTCCCGCCCGGTACCGGGACGAGCGCGGCACCATCGCCGCCCGCACGCTCTCATGGAACGCCCGCGAGGAGCGCCTGGATGCCGCCGGAGCCGTAAAGGCCTCCTATGCGTCCAGCGCCGGACGGCCGGGGTTCCTTGGCGGGGACGGGAAGAGCCCCTTCTTCTCCGAGTCCGACACCTTGCGCCTCATGACCCGCGTCTCGAAGCTCATCCTCACCGGCTCGGTCCGCGCGTGGCAGAACGAGAACGTCCTGCGATGCGGAGCGCTCGAACTGGACGACGCGGCGAAAACCCTGAGGGCCGAGCAGAAGGTCCAGGCCTTCTTTCGGCGCCAGTCGACGCCCATGAAGGGGACGCAGCCGCCTTCCGGCGGGCCTGCGAGCGAGACCGTGAACGCGTCGGGAGATGTCCTCATCCACCGCGAAGAGGAGCGCTTCGTCCGCCTCGATGGACATGCGACCATGACTTCAGGAACCTGGACGATGAGCTCCGACGTCACGGATATCCGCCTCGCGCCGGACCGCACCATCGAATACACGGAGGCGCGGGGCGCCGTCGTCGTCGAGGACCGCGCGCAACACCGCCGCGGCGAGGGCGCGAAGGCCATCTGGCGGCCCCGGACCGAGGCCGTCACGCTCGAGGGCTCGCCGGCGACCGCGCTCGACGGAAAGGGAAACCGCTCGACCGGCGCTGTCCTGACGTTTCGCCAGGGGCGTTCGCAGGTGGACGTGGAAACGGACGGGTCCGTGCCGACCGAGACGATTCTCAAGCCGGAGGGCTCGTGACGGCGGCGTCGCCGGTTCTCGAGGCGCGCGACCTCGCCAAGGCCTACCAGGGCCGCACGGTCGTCGACGCCGTCTCGATCGTGGTGACGGGGGGAGAAGTCGTCGGGCTCCTCGGCCCGAACGGAGCGGGGAAGACGACGACGTTCTCGATCGTCGTCGGGCTCGTGGCGCCCGATGCCGGCTCGGTCCTTCTCGACGGCCAGGACATCACGACGCTCCCGATGTTCCGCAGGGCGCGGCGCGGCCTCGGCTATTTGCCCCAGGAACCGTCCGTCTTCCGGAAGATGACCGCCCTCGAGAACCTGCTCGCGATCCTCGAGACGCTCCCCGGAGAGCGGGCGGCCCGCGAGGAGACCGCGCGGAGCCTCCTCGACCGCTTCAAGCTCTCCCACCTCGCCCACGCGGTGGCCGACACGCTCTCGGGAGGCGAACGGCGGCGGCTGGAGATCGCCCGCGCCCTCACGCTCTCGCCTCGCTTCATGCTCCTCGACGAGCCGTTCGCGGGGATCGACCCGATCACCGTGCTCGACCTGCAGCAGGTGATCCGGGACCTGGC
>JBGPDK010000261.1:0-2749 GCA_041482235.1 Thermoanaerobaculia bacterium
CGCGCTCGAGCGCGAGGAGAGGCTCCTGCGCCCTCGCCACGAACGCGCGGAGAGGCTCGTCGCCTTCGGGCTCGACCGCCTGGTCGAGCGAGGTGAACGTCGTGCTGCCACGTGGCGTCCACGAGGACGTCCTTCGTCCCGAAGCTCTTGCGGACGTTTTCCAGCCGGTACAGCACCGCCCGGAGGATAAACGAAGGGCTACTTCAGACCATTCATACCCGATTGGGAAACGCGCCCAAGCCGACCGCCCGGCGGCCGCGCCCAAACGTCGATCCCAAGTCAGAAGCGAGACCGCCTCGGCTCCCAGCGCAAGCGCGCCCCGGGCCGGCGTCTAGAGGCGGTCGCCACGGTCGTTCCGTGAGCGGGTCGGCTACAGAGTCCCGACGACGAACGGGAGCGACTCGACGACCGTGCCGGCGGGCGCGATCGTGAAGCAGGCCGCGAGCCGGTCGTAGAACGTCGCATTCGGTTTCGCCGTCGGGCCCAACTCGACGAGGAGCAGCGGCTCGCCCTTTTCCACGACATCGCCGGGTTTCTTCTTCACACGGAAGCCCGAGGCAGGATCGACGACGTCGTCCCTCTTGGCTCGGCCGCAGCCGAGCTCGATCGCGAGGAGGCCGATCTCGCGTGTCGCGATGCGGATCACGACGCCCGCCGAGGGCGCGGCGACCACGCGCTTGCCCACGGCCTGCGGGAGCCGCCGGGGATCGTCGCAGACACCCGCATCCCCGCCCTGCGCGGCGATGAGCTTCGCGAAGGTTTCCAGCGCCCGGCCGTCGGAAAGGGCGGCGTTCAGGCGCCGCCGCGCCTCCTTCGCGTTCGTCTCGAGGCCGGCGGCGAGAACGAGGTCCGCGCCGAGAAGCAGCGTGTTCTCGCGCAGGTCGGCCGGGCCTTCGCCACGGAGCATCCCGATCGACTCCTCGACCTCGTTCGCATTCCCAACGGCCTCGCCGAGCGGGCGGTCCATCGCCGTGATGTAGCCGGAGGCCTTGCGCCCGGTCGCCCGCGTCGTCTCGACGAGGGCCTTTCCCAGGCCCCCGGCGTCCTCAGGGTCCGCCATGAACGCGCCGTTGCCGGTTTTCACGTCGAAGACAACTGCGGAAGCGCCGGTCGCGAGCTTCTTTGAGAGGATCGACGCCGTGATGAGCGGAATCGACTCGACCGTCCCCGTCACGTCGCGCAGGGCGTAGAGGCGGCGGTCCGCGGGAGCGATCGAGTCCGTCTGCCCGATGAGCGC
Organism: Thermoanaerobaculia bacterium; assembly: GCA_041482235.1. Lineage (GTDB taxonomy): Bacteria > Acidobacteriota > Thermoanaerobaculia > UBA5066 > UBA5066 > Fen-183. The sequence continues at coordinate 1,238 of JBGPDK010000261.1, forward strand.
ACAGCCCACGGTGTCGAGCAGCCGGTCGAAGTCCGCCTTCGGAAGCGCCGTCACAAAGCCGGGGATCGCCTCGAGCTTGTCGAGCGTCCCGCCCGTGTGGCCGAGGCCGCGCCCCGACATCATCCCCGCCTTCACCCCCACCGCGGCGAGAAGGGGTGCGAGGACGAGCGTCGCCTTGTCGCCGACGCCCCCGGTCGAATGCTTGTCCGCGACGAAGCCGTGGCGCGAAAGGTCCCACGTCTCCCCGGACTTCATCATCGCGAACGTGAGCGCGGCCGACTCGGCGGTCGTCATTCCCCGGCAGCAGACCGCCATCAGGAAGGCGGCCGCCTGCTCGTCCGTGATCGTGCCATCCGTGACTCCCGTGACGAAGGCCGCGATCTCGCCTTCCGACAGCTCGCCGCCGTCGCGCTTCTTCACGATCGTCCGGACGAAGAGGCTCATTTCGGCTCCGTCTCTTCCACTCTCCCTCTCAGCGAAGCGGCGATTTTCCGCCGCCACTCATCCGCTTTGCGCAGCGTCTGCGCCGCGTCGATCGTGCGCACGCGCCGGCCGTCCCAGAGAACGCGCCCCTCGACCATCGTGAGAGAGACGTCACTTTCCTTGACGGCGTAGACGAGCGTCGAGAAGAAATCCCAGAGGGGCTGCGTGCGAGCCCCCGAGAGGTCGGCGGCCACGAGGTCCGCGCGCTTCCCCGGCTCGAGCGAACCGATCCGGTCGTCCATCTTCATCGCGCGCGCGCCCTCGATCGTGGCCATCCGGAGGAGATCCTTCGCGGGAAGCGCCGTGGGATCCATCGTCGAGACCTTCGCCAGCTTGCCGGCGAAGTCCATCGCCTCCCACAGGTCGTGGTCGTTGTTCGAGCCCGCGACGCCATCCGTTCCGAGGCCCACGGCGATACCGGCCTTGCGCGCGCCGACGACGTTCAGGATCCCCGAGGCGAGCTTCATGTTCGACTCGGGATTGTGCGCGAGACCGACCCTGCGCCCGGCGAGGATCCGGAAGTCGTCCGCGTCGCACCAGACGCAATGGGCGACGACCACGTTCGGGCCGAGGAAGCCGATTGCGTCCAGCCACTTCGCGGGGGTGGTGCCGTACTTCTCGGCGATCTGCCTCTGTTCGTCCTTCGTCTCGGAGAGGTGAATGAGAAGCGGCGCGCCGAACTCGTCCGCGAGCGCTTTCGCGGCCTGGAGCGACTCCTTCGCGTTCGTGTACGGCGCGTGCGGTGCGACGGCGGCCACGACGCGCGGATGTCCCTTCCACTTCTCGAGGAAGGCGCGTGTGACCTTCTGCGATTCCGCGAGGTCCTTGTGATCCGGGACCGGGAAGTCGAGCCAGGTTTCGCCCAGCACGGCGCGCAGCCCGCACGCGTTCACGGCCTCGGCGACGTCGGACTCGAAGTAATACATGTCCGCGAACGTCGTCGTGCCGCCGCGGATCATCTCGAGGCACGCGAGCGTCGTCCCGGCCCTCACGAACGCGGGAGAGACGTTCTTCGCCTCCGCCGGGAAG
>JBGPDK010000262.1:0-2747 GCA_041482235.1 Thermoanaerobaculia bacterium
GGCGAGAGTCGTCATCACTGGAAGACGGCCTTCGTCCCGAAGCGCGCCGGCCCGACAATCCGCCGCTCCTACCCATTCTCAGAAAATCTTCTTCTTCACTCTCAGAGCCCGAGGTAGGCCTGCCGGATGCGCGGGTCGTCGAGCAACTCGGCGGCGGGTCCGGTCTGGACGATGCGACCCGTCTCCAGGACGTAGCCGCGGTGCGCGTGCTCGAGAGCGACCTGAACGTCCTGCTCCACGAGGAGTACGGTCGTGCCTTCCTGATTGATCTGCGTGATGAGCTCGAGAAGGTTGTCCACCACGAGCGGCGCCAGCCCCAGAGACAGCTCGTCGATCAGGAGGAGACGCGGCCGGCTCATGAGCCCGCGCCCGATCGCGCACATCTGCTGCTCGCCTCCGGAAAGGCGTCCGGCGAGCTGGCCGGCCCGTTCCCTGAGACGAGGGAGAAGCGAAAAGACGCGTTCGAGGTCCTGCTCGATTCGCTCGGCGTCGCGGCGCAGATAGACGCCCTGCATGAGGTTTTCCATCACGGTCAGTCCCGCGAACAGGCGCCGGCCCTGCGGCACGTGGACGATGCCGGCGCCGACGACCTCTTCCGGGCGGGCGGCCGTGATGTCGCGGCCGGCGAAGCGCACCGAGCCGCCCATCGGCTTCAGAAGCCGGGAGATGGTCCAGAGGAGCGTCGTCTTGCCGGCGCCGTTCGCGCCGATCAGGGCGACGATCTCCCGGTCCTTCACCTCGAGGGAGACGTCCCTCAGGATCTGCACCTCGCCATAGCCGGATGCGAGGCCCTTCACCTCGAGCAGCGGGTCGCCGACCGGGACGGGAGGTGCCTTCAGAAACGTGCCTGGCTCGATGAGGGCGTCCGCGTCTCCCGCGACCTCCGCGCGGCGCGCGAAGCGTTCGCCGAGGTAGGCCTCGATGACGGCGGGGCTCTCGACGATCTCGTTCGGGTTCCCTTCGGCGATCTTGCGGCCGTAATGGAGCACGGCGAGCCGGTCCGAGATCCCCATGATGGCCTTCATGACGTGCTCGATCACGAAGATCGTGACGCCGCTCCGGTTGACGCGAAGAATCAGCTCCATCGCCTTTTCGATCTCGGATTGGTTGAGGCCCGCCATGACCTCGTCGAGAAAGAGGAGCTGGGGGTCCATGGCGAGCGCCTTGGCGAGCTCGAGGCGCTTGAGGTCGAGAATCGTCAGCTCCGTGGCCGTGCGGTCCCGCATGTCCGCGAGGCCGACGCGCTCGAGGACCGCGTCGGCTTCGTGCCGCGCCTGCGCCGCGCTGCGTTCTCTTCCGCGCGCGCCGAACATCGCCCCGGTCGCGACGTTCTCGCGCACGGTGAGCTGCCGGAGCGGCTTGACGACCTGGAATGTCCGCGCCATGCCGAGGCGCCCGATGCGGTAGCTCGGGGTCTTCGTGATGTCCTGGCCGTTGAAGACGATCGTGCCCGCCGTCGGCTTGTCGAGACCGGTCATGCAGTTCACGAAGGTCGTCTTGCCCGCGCCGTTCGGGCCGATGACGCCGAGAATCTCGCCGCGGCGGATCGTGAGGTCGATGCCGTCGACGGCGGCGAGGCCGCCGAACTTCTTCGTGATTCCGCGGGCCTCGAGGATGGAGTCGCCGGGAATTCGAGGCGTCGGAGAGGGAAGCGCGCTCATCACGTCACCCGGTGGGCGCGCACGTTCGCGAGGAGGTCCGACGCCCGGAACGGCCGCTCCCCGCGCTGGCGCTTGCGGCCGATGACCGTCATGAGGCCGCGCGGGAGGAACACGATGAACAGCACGATGATGACGCCGAGGACGGTCGGGTGCAGCTCGAGGAACCTGCTCCACACGTACGTCGAGAGGAGCTGAAAGACCGCGGCTCCCAGCACGGGACCGAGAACGGTTCCGGCCCCTCCGATGATCGTCGCGATGATCATCTGGAGCGTGTAATCGATCTTGAAGAAATCGCCTGGCGTCACGTGGATGTTCTGATAGGCCGTGAGGCCTCCTGCCAGGGCCGCGAAGACGGCGGAGAGCGCGTAGGCGATGACCTTGAAGAGGGTCGTGTTGATCCCGAGCATGCGCGCGGCGTCCTGGTCCTCCCGGATGGCCACGCACCCGTATCCGAGCTTGGAGCGGGAGAACGCCGCCGTGCACAGAAGTCCCACGATCACCAAAGCCAGGGCCGTGTAGTAGAAGAACTCGCCCTCGGTCTTGAGCGGCAGGTCGATGCCCGTCGACCCCTCCGTCACGCTGTCCCACGTGTCGGCGACCTGCGAGAGAGCCTCGGCGACGCCGAGCGTCGCGATCGCGAAGTAATGCCCCTTGAGGCGCAGGATGGGCAGCCCGAGGAGGATCGCGACGAGCGCGGAGAGAAGAGCCCCCGCCGCGAGCGCGGGGAAGAACGGAACGTGCCACTTCCCGAGCATGAGGAGGCCCGTCGTATAGGCGCCGATCCCGAAATAAGCCACGTTGCCGAACGCCGCATACCCGGTATAGCCCCCGATGAAATTCCAGCCCTGCGCCATGAGCGCGAGAACGAGGAAACGCGTGTACGTCAGGAGCTTGTAGCTCGAGACGAGCCGCGGAAGGGCGACGAGGAGCGCGAGCAGCGCGAGCGTGCCCGCGATCGCCGTGGCTCTCTTCACACGCGCTTTCCGGCGACGCCCTGCGGGCGCAGGATGAGGAGGAGGACGAGAATCGCGAACGTCACGGCCCGCGACAGGGACGGCAGACGCGCGCCGACGAAGACGTCCACGA
>JBGPDK010000263.1:0-2708 GCA_041482235.1 Thermoanaerobaculia bacterium
AGGAAGTCCATCTTGAGGAGGCCCATCCGGTCGACGGACTTCATCTCGAACTGGGTCGTGATCTCGTCGTTGCTGTTCCGGTAGAGCGGCAGGTACTCGACGAGGGGCCTCGGGGCGATCAGGACGCCCGCCGCGTGGACGCCCGCATGGCGCGACACGCCCTCGAGGCGCTCGCCCAGATCGAAGAGCCGCCGGTAGGTCTCGTTGCCCTTCAGGGCGTCCGCCAGCTCCTTCACGTCACGCCGCGCCTCGGCGAGCTGCGTGGGCTTGCCGGGATTCGCCGGGATGAGCGAGCAGAGCCGGTTCACCTCGGCGAGCGGCACGTCCAGGACGCGCCCCACGTCGCGAATGACGGCCCGCGCCTTCATGGAGTTGAACGTGATGATCTGGCCGACGTTGTCGCGCCCGTACTTCGTCCTCACGTACTCGATGACCTCGCCGCGGCGGCGCTCGCACAGGTCGACGTCGATGTCGGGCATCGAAACGCGATCGGGATTCAGGAAGCGCTCGAAGAGAAGGTCGTACGCGAGCGGGTCGACGTCCGTGATCGCGAGCGCGTACGCGACGAGTGAGCCCGCCGCGCTCCCCCGCCCCGGACCCACGGGAATGCCCTCGTCCTTCGCATACTTGATGAAATCCCAGACGATGAGAAAGTAGCTCGAGAGGCCCATCTTCCTGATGACGGAGAGCTCCCATGTGAGCCGCTCGTCATACTCGTGCCGCGGCTTTTTCGCGGTGCCATTCTCGAAGGCGGCGCGCTGAGACTCGAGCCGGCGTTCGAGCCCCTCCTTCGCGAGGTCCTCGAGATACACCTCCGGTGTCCGGTCGCCTCCGGGGACGGGAAACGTGGGGATCTTGAGCCCCGTGTCCACGATGACGCTCGGCGTGATGCGCTCGGCGATCGCGGCCGTGTTCCTCACCGCCTCGAGCGTGAGCGGGCGGAACACGTCGCTCATCTCCTCGGCGTCCTTCACGTAGAACTCCGAGTTGTAGAACCTCATGCGCTTCGTGTCGTTGAGCGTCTTCCCCATCCCGATGCACAGGAGGACGTCCTGCGCCGCCGCGTCGTCGCGCGTCAGGTAGTGCGCGTCATTCGTCGCGACCGGCGGGATCCCCGTCTCCGAAGAGAGCCGCAGCAGATCCGGCAGGATCTGCTTCTGCTCGGGGAGGCCGTGATCCATGATCTCGATGAAGTAGCGGTCCTTCCCGAAGAGGTCGCGATACCTGAGGGCCGTCTTCTTCGCGCCCTCGTAATCGCCCATCCGGAGGCGCTTCGAAACCTCCGAGTTCAGGCAGCCCGAGAGCGCGATGATTCCGTCGTGGTACCTCTCGAGAAGCTCCCAGTCCATGCGCGGCTTGTAGTAGAAGCCGGACAGGAACGCCTCGGACACCAGGCGCGCCAGGTTCCGGTAGCCATCGGGCGTCTCGACGAGCAGCGTCAGGTGGTAGTTGTTCCCTTCGCCGTCGAAGGTCTTCACGCTCTCGCGATCGAATCGCGACCCCGGCGCGATGTACGCCTCGACCCCGAGGATGGGCTTGATGCCCGCCTCGAGCGCCGAGGTCTGGAGCTCGTAGGCCCCGAACATGTTCCCGTGGTCGGTGACCGCCACGGCGTCCATGCCGGACGCCTTCACCTGCCGGATCAGGTCCTTCAGCCGGTTCGCGCCGTCGAGAAGAGAGTACTGGGTGTGCAGGTGAAGGTGGACGAAGTCGCCGGACATTCCGCCGTGGATTGTATCGTCCGAGCGGAGGCCCTCCGGAGAGTCGCGCGACTCCGTGTCATTCGCGATAATGTCGCGGCAGACCACCCGAACGATGGAAGACGGGGGAAAGGAGAAGGATGATGACCAGGAATTCGATTCGAAGGGGAGGGGCCGCCCTCGGGGCGCTCGTCCTGGCGCTGGGGATCGGGACACCGGCCCGGGCCGGGGCGCAGCCGAAGCCCGCAGAGAAAAAGCCGGCCACGGCGGCGATGCCGGCGGAGAAGTCGCTCTACGAGCGGCTCGGCGGAACGTACGCCATCGCCACTGTAGTGGACGACTTCATCGAGCGGCTCCTCGTGAACGACACGCTGAACGCCAACTCCGCCATCAAGGAGGCGCGCGACCGCGTCCCGAAGGCCGGCCTGAAGTTCCGGGTCACGTCGCTCGTCTGCCAGGTGACGGGAGGCCCGGAGAAATACGCCGGGCGCGACATGAAGGAGAGCCACAAGAACCTCCACATCACTGCGAAGGAGTGGAAGGCGATGGAGGGGGACTTCCAGAAAACGCTCGACAAATTCAAGGTCCCCATGAAGGAGCAGAAGGAGCTCATCGCCATCGTGGAGTCGACGAAGAAGGACATCGTCGTCGCCACGGCGGTTTCCATGAAGAAGTAGGTCGCCCTTCTAAAAGGTGGGCCTCGTTCCTCTCTCGCGTTCGAATTGCGACCTGGGCGCGATGTAAGAGGACGACGATTACGAACTGCCGAGAATACTCAACGCCCGCTCCATCATGTGCGGAGACAAGTCCGGCGGAACTGAATGGCCCGACGTGCTCACTGCGTATCGGGCGCAGCCCTTCTTGTCCGCCATGCAGAAGAGCTCCTTCAACGCCTGTGATGTCGGAGGCATGTCGTCCATCCTGTCGTTGAAGAACTGACACTTCTCCATCTTCTCGCACTGCGACATGGCGGTCTCCTTCTTAAACCATATAGGCATGTGGCTATCG
>JBGPDK010000264.1:0-2614 GCA_041482235.1 Thermoanaerobaculia bacterium
AAGCTCGGGCTCCTGGCCTGGCTCCCCGTCGTGAACGTCGCGGTGCTCGGCGTGACGACGGCCGCGCTCTATCTGCTGCTGCGCGAGAGGCACGGCGCCTGGATCTCCGCGTGCGCCTCCTGGTTCTTCTTCGCGAACGATTACGTTCAGGACATCACGAAGTACCTTCTCGCGGACATCTACTGCACCCTTTTCATCGTGCTGGCCGCGCTCTTCTTCGTGCGCGCCGCGCGGGACCCGCGTCACTACCGGACCTCGGCGCTCCTCCTCGGAGTGGGTTTCCTCTTCCACAACGCGACGATCGTGGCCGGATTCGGGTTCGCCGTCGCCTTCCTATTGATGCGCCGGCGCGATCTCCGGCGACGGGAGGTCTGGCAGGGCCTCTGCGGCGCCGCTTTCCTCGCGGGAGGCTGGACGGTGGCGCGCGGCCTCCACTATCACCTCAATCCGGGTGCCCCGCGGCACGGCGTCGAGGCCCTGCTGTGTTTTTCCGCGGAGAACGTCCGGTTCTATGCGATCGCGGGCCCCGCCCTTCTGGGTCTCCTTATCCTTCCGCTTTACGGCGCCGGCTTCCTGAGGCTCGCGGCGAGGGACTTCCCGGACAGCGCGTGGCGGGCAGGTGTAGTCGCACCTCTCGTGGCGCTCGCGGCTTTCTGGGTCTTCTTCTACAACTGGGCCGACAAGCGTTTTCTCTACTACCTCTTCCCTTTCTGCATCTGTTTTCTCGCGGAGGGCCTCGAGGCCCTCGCCGCCTGGGCGCGACGCGGACGCCCCGAGGCCGCGCTTGCGTGCGCGTACCTCGGTGCGGCTCTCCTTTGGAACCAGATTCGTTACCCGAGCTACGGAATCCAGTACCTGGCGCTGACGCCACAGGACTTTCTCGAGGCGTCGGTCATCGAGTGCCCGAGCCCGAAGGGGAAGGTGACGTTTCATCTCGCGGGCGCGCGGGTGGTGCGGCTCCACGAATCGCTTCTCGCGAGCTTCTCGAGGAGCCTCTTCGACATGCGTCTCGTGCACGCAGCATGTTCCCCCATGCCCTCGTCCGCTTGTCTCGTGGCCCTCAAGGCCAACGTGGACCGACTCTTCGCTCCCGGCGAGGCGATCGGCTTCTCGCCTCCCGGCGCGCCGGCCGATCGCGCGTCGAGCGTGAAGCGTTTCGGTGACATCATGGGCCGAAACGTCGTACCCCCGGTCGAGGCGCGCCTCGCCGTGATGGGGCGGGACGCGTCATCCAAGCCGCCCCTCGCCTCCTGCGGCCCGTATGCGCTCGTTCCGGGACGCTGACTCTACAATCCCGAAGCTTGAGCCAGGATCCGTTCGAGGAGCTCCGCGAGGAGCTGGAGAAGACCCGCGCCGACCTTTCGCAGGCGCGGGCGCGCGTCGCCGCGATGGAGATGAGCTTCTTCTGGAAGCTGCGCAACGCGTGGTGGAGACTGAAAGGCGGGTTCGCGGGCGGCGCGCCCTCCGGCGAGCCGGCCACGGCACACGCGGCGGATCCCGGGCTCGTGCACGTTCCCGGATTCGCGCCCGTTCGCTTCCGCGGTCACGCTCTGGATCGCTCGACGGAGGCCGTGGACGTCGTCGTGCTCGCGCACGACGAGCTGCCCGTTCTCGAGCAGTGCCTCGGAGCCCTCCTCCGGCACGCGCGTCCCCCGTACACGCTCTTCCTCGCCGATCCGGGCGTGTCGCCCGGGGCGCAGAAATGGCTGGAGGCTTTCGCGCGCGATCAAGGGGCCGCCCTCGTGGACGGCGAAGGCGCCTTCCAGAAGGCGCGGGACGCGGGTGCGTCCCGCCACCTTCTCCTGCTCGACGGGCGCGTGCGCGTCGGGGCGGACGTCCTCGACCGGCTGATCGCCTGCCTCGCCTCCGACCGAGACACGGCGGGCGTCGTTCCCCTCGCCGCGGACGTTCCGGGCGCGGGCCCGGCCTTCGAGCGCGCCGCGGGCGCGCTGGCGGGCGGGGACGAAGCGCCCGCGACTCTCCTCGCCGCCGAATCGGCCCGCCTCTTTCCCCGGCTCGAAGAGGGCGGAGGCTGCGCAATTCTCGCGAAGCGCGCTGCGCTACCCGAACGCGCAGAGCGGTCGCCACAGGAACTTCTTTCAGTGCTGCGTGCGGGCGGAAAGCGCGTGCTCCTCGCGGACGACACTTGGGTCGCGGGAGCCGCAGTGGCAGTTGATCCAGGGGCGAAGAATCGTGTCACCATCGGAATTGCGGCTCGTCTCGCGATCTTGCCGGAGCGGCTCCGCCTGAGGGAGCGCGTGCGACAGCGCTGGGAAGGAAAGCGCGTCCTCTATGTCCTGCCCGTTCTCGAGCGCGGCGGCGGATCGAACGTCGTCCTCTCGGAGGCGCGGGCGATGACGCGGATGGGCGTCGAGGCGCGCGTCTTCAACCTCGCTCGTCATCGAGCCGTCTTCGAGAAGAGCTATCCCGCGCCGGGCGTTCCGATCGTCTACGGGCGTGAGTCCGATCTCGCCGAGGCTGCTCGGGGGTTCGACGCCGTGATCGGGACGGCGCACTACTCGGTGTTGTGGATGCTGCCGCTCGCGAAGCTCCCGCGGCCGCCGGTGCTCGGCTACTGTATCCAGGACTACGAGCCGCTCTTCTACGCCGAAGG
>JBGPDK010000265.1:0-2612 GCA_041482235.1 Thermoanaerobaculia bacterium
CGTCAATTACGTGACCGGCCATGCCATCTTCGAGGCGACGCACGGCACGGCGCCGAAGTACACGAACCTCGACAAGGTCAACCCGGGATCCGAAATCCTCTCGGGCGAGATGATGCTCCGGTACATGGGCTGGAACGAGGCCGCCGACCTCGTCCTCAAGGGTATGGACGGAGCGATCGCCGCCCGAACCGTCACGTACGACTTCGCGCGCCAGATGGAAGGAGCCACGGAAGTAAAGTGCAGCGGCTTCGGCGACGCGATCATCCGGCAGATGGGGACGTGACCGTGAAGGTCCTCGTCCTCGGCGGCACGGGCACGGTCGGGTCGCAGGTCGCGCGGGACCTTCTCGCGCGACAGGTCGACGTCCACGTCCTCACGCGCCAAGCGGCCAAGGCCAAGGCGCTCCCCGCCGGCGCGACGGCCGTGACCGGCGACCTCCTGGACCCGACGACGGTGCGCTCGGTGTTCACCGGCATGGACGGCGTCTTCCTCCTGAATGCCGTCAGCGCGACCGAGTGCCACGAAGGGCTCATGGCCGTGAACGGGGCGCGCCTCGCGGGCGTGAAGCGGCTCGTCTACCTGTCGGTGCACGACGCGGACAAGGCGCCGCATCTGCCGCACTTCGGGGCGAAGCTCCCGATCGAGGCCGCGATCAGCGCTTCCGGAATTCCGTTCACGATTCTCCGGCCCAACAACTTCTTCCAGAACGACACCTGGTTCAAGGACGTCCTTTACGGCGAGGGGCTGTATCCGCAGCCCCTCGGGGAGGTCGGGCTCTCGCGCGTGGACGTGCGCGACATCGGCGAGGCCGCGGCGATCGCGCTCACGGCGGCCGGTCACGAAGGCCGGACGTACAACCTCGTCGGGCCCGACGTTCACACGGGCGCCTCGACCGCGGAGATCTGGGGCAACGTTCTCGGGCGAAGGATCGCCTACGCGGGAAATGACCTCGACGCCTGGGAGAAACAGTCGCTGGCGTTTCTCCCCGCGTGGATGGCCTTCGACTTCAGGCTCATGTACGCGTTCTTCCAGAAGCACGGACTCAAGGCGACGGCCGCGGATCTCGAGCGTCAGACGGCGCTCCTCGGGCATCCGCCGCGGCGCTTCGAGGACTTCGCGGCGGAGACCGCGCGCGCCTGGAGCGTCTGAAATCCTCCCGAGGAAGGCAGGATCGCGCATGAAAAAGACCGGGCGCCCGGGCCGCCCTCTCGTCGGCGTCGTCATGGGCTCGACGTCGGACTGGGACACGATGAAACACGCCGACGAGGTGCTGACGCGCTTCGACGTCCCGCACGAGTGCCGCGTCATGTCCGCCCACCGAAGCCCGAAGCTCACGGCCGAGTGGGCCACGACCGCCGAGAAGCGCGGCCTCGCCGTGATCCTCGCCGCCGCGGGCGGGGCCGCGCACCTCGCGGGGGTCCTCGCCTCGCACACGATCCTGCCCGTGCTCGGCGTCCCCATGGAGAGCGCCTCCCTGAAGGGCCTCGATTCGCTCCTTTCGACGGTTCAGATGCCCGCCGGCGTTCCCGTCGGGACGCTCGGCATCGGAAAGCAGGGCGCCACGAACGGAGCGCTGCTCGCCGTGGCCATCCTCGCGCTCACCGATCCGAAGCTCCGCGCGAAGCTGCGGAAGTTCCGCGCCGACCAGGAGAAGGCTGTCCGCGCGCAGACGGTGTCCTGAGCGCCGCCGGACCGTCCTCGCGGCGCGCGCGGCTCCAAGCGCCGTAAGATTCCCCGCGGAGGACCATCATGCGTCGATTCGCCCTTCCGGCATTCACCCTCGTTCTCGCCGCGGTTTCCGCTTTCGTCGCAGGTGCCGCCGGAATCCCGGAGACGCTGAAGCCGGAAGAGGCCCTGAACTACCGGAAGGCCGGTGCGGCGCTCGCGACCGCCGGCAAGCCCTCGGCCGAGACGCTCGCGAAGCTGAAGGACATGGGGTTCAAGACGGCCATCGACCTTCGGCAGCCGGCCGAGGGAGTCGAAGCCGCCCGCAAGGGGGTCGAAGGAGGCGGGCTGACGTTCGTCTCGGTTCCCATTTCGCCCGAGACCTTCCGGGCGGACGACGCGAGGAAGGTCGCCGCGATCCTCGACGACGCGAAGGCCGGTCCCGTCCTCCTCTACTGCTCGAGCTCGAACCGCGTGGGCGGCGTGATCGCGGTCGTCGAGGGCCTCAGGGGAAAGCCGCACGACGAGGCGCTCGCCGAGGGCAGGAAGGCGGGCCTCAGGAGCGCGCAGATGATCGCCGCCGTGGAGCGCGTCCTCGCCGGGAAGTGAGGGCGGGGGCAACGGCCCGGAACGTCGCCTTCAGTGCGCCTCCGTCGAGAGTGCGTCGACGACGCGTTCGAGCTTCATCCCGCGGCTTCCCTTCACGAGGAGAACGTCTCCGGCCGCGAGGCGCGGCCTCAGCCACGCGAGAAGGGGATCGATTTCGGTGAAGTGGGCCGAGGGGCGAAAAAACGGAGAAGAAGAATATTCTTCGAAAGAGGAATGGGAGCGAGGCCCGAAGAACGCGGCCAGCTCGACCGTTTCACGCGCCTTTCTTCCGAGCGTGAGGTGAGCTTCCCCCTCGAAGGCGCCGAGCTCCAGCATGTCGCCGAGCACAGCGATCGCCC
>JBGPDK010000266.1:0-2593 GCA_041482235.1 Thermoanaerobaculia bacterium
CACCTGCACGAACGGACCGGCCTTCACGAGCGAGCCCTCGTGGATCGCGCGCGCGACGAGCTCCTTGCCCGTGCCGCTCGGCCCCACGATGAGGACCGTCGCCGGAGTGGGCGCCGCCTTCGCGACGTCGGAGAGGAGCCGGCGGATCGCCTCGCTGTTCCCGACGACGCGCGTGATGCCGAGGCGCGACTTCAGCTCGAGGTTCTCGCGGGCGAGGCGCGTCGCGTCGAGGACGCGCCGGAGCGCGTTCAGGACGTGCTCGGACGAGAGGGGCTTCTCGAGGAAGTCGTCGGCGCCCGCGTGTACGGCTTCCATGGCCGTCTTCACGTCGCCGTGGCCCGAGATCACGATCACCGGCGTGGCGATCCCCCGCGCGCGCATCTTCGCGAGCGTCTCGAGACCGTCCTGGCCCGGCATCTTGATGTCGAGAAGCAGGGCGTCGTGGTCCGGCGCCTCGGAGACGGCGTTCGCTCCCGAAGAGACCGCCGTCACGTCGTACCCCTCGTCCGAGAGGAGCGTTCGAAGGGACTCGCGGATGTCGGGTTCGTCGTCACAGACGAGGATGCGTCGCGCCATCGCCGGAATGCTAACAGCCCGAAGAAAGCGCCCGGCGCGCGTCCGCGAGAGCGGCGACCGTTTCGGCCTTCCCCCGCTCGAGGTTCTCCCGGGAACGAAGAAGAAGAGATTCTTCGAATGCGGAGACGGAGGCGCGGAGGTGCGCCTCTCGCCTTTGCGGCTCCGCCTCGGCCAGCTTTCTGAGGAGAGTCCCAAGGGCGTGAAGCGTCACCCCCCGAGCGATGCGGCGCGAGGCGTCGCGCACCGTCAAGGCCCGTTCATAGGAAGCGAGCGACTCCCCGAGGTCGCCTCGCGACCGCGCGAGGTTCTGAAGAGCGTTGCCTCGGTTGTGGAAGAGGCGTGCCCACGCCTCCAGGTCCCCGCTTCCGTAACCGGCGTCGAGAGATTCTTCGAATAGGAGGAGAGAGAAAGAAAGACTTTCGGCGGGGCCGCGCGAACCGAAGAACACCGCGAGGTTGTGCAGAAAAGTCGCCTCTTCCCCTTTCGAAGAAAAAACCAGCGTCCCCCGGAAGTTCCAGAGGTCGCTCGCGAGCGCACGGGCGGTCTCATCCGAAGCTTCCTGCTTCTCGCGGTCGTCCCGCAGGTGCTCCTGGAGGACATACCAGTCGCGAAACGCGGCGCGCGGGTCGTCCGCGAACCGTCGGCGGAACAGGGCGACGAGATCGGCGGCGGGAGGGAGATTCAGGGTCAGGCCGGAATCTCGTCGCTGCCTTCGCTGACGCCCTCGAAGAGGATCGTGGAGAGGTAGCGCTCGCCGGTGTCGGGCAGCATGGCCAGGAGGACGGAGCCCTTCGGCGCTTTCTCGGCGACCTTGCGAGCCGCCGCGAACGTGCCGCCCGAAGAGATGCCGCAGAAGATGCCTTCCTTGTGCGCCAGCTCGCGCGCCGCGTCCCGCGCCTCGATGTCGGTCACGAGGACGACCTCGTCGTAGACCTTGCGGTTGAAAACGGCGGGCACGAAGTCGGGATTCCAGCCCTGAATCTTGTGCGGCGCCCACTGGCCCGTGGACACGATGGGCGCGCCCGCGGGCTCGGTGTAGACGATCTTGATGGCGGGCCGCGCCAGCTTCAGCATCTCGCCGGCGCCGGTGATCGTCCCGCCGGTGCCGACGCCCGAGACGAAGTAGTCGAGCCGCCGGCTCGCGAAGTCGCGCAGGATCTCGGGGCCGGTCGTATTGCGGTGGTACTCGGGGTTCGACGGGTTCTCGAACTGCTGCGGCAGGAACCAGCCGTGCTTGTCGGCCAGCTCCTTCGCCTTCTTCACCATCCCGGTGCCGCGCTCGGCCGCCGGGTGGAGGATCACTTTGGCGCCGAGTCCCTTCATCAGCTTTCTGCGCTCGACCGAGAACGAGTCCGACATGATCGCGACGAAGGGATAGCCCTTCACTGCGCACACCATGGCGAGCGCGATGCCCGTATTGCCGGACGTCGGCTCCACGACGGTCTGGCCCGGCTTCAGGACGCCTCGCCTCTCGGCATCTTCGATCATGGCGAGCGCGAGCCGGTCCTTGACGGAGCTCATCGGGTTGAACGCCTCGCACTTGACGTAGATCGTCGTGTTCGCCGGCGCGAGGCGGTTGATGCGGACGACGGGGGTGTTTCCGATGGTTCCGAGAATGTTGTCGTAAATCATGTAGCCCCTCCGAGGGGCGAGATCATAACTTGAAACGAGTACCGCTTTCGGAGCGCTCGGCGACAACAAAAAGCCGCCCGAAAGGTCCTGAGACCTCGCGGGCGGCGGGATCATTCTATCGCGAGCCCTTGCCCTGCCTGGCGCGATCGGTGGTTACGAAGGGCGAAGGGGCGGATGGGACGCCCCTTCGCTCGCGTTCAAGTCGTTCCTAGTTGAGGCGGACGGTCACCGGAGACGTGGCCGATCCGCCGGCGCTCCCCGTGACTGTCACGGACGGCGGCTCCGGCACACCGACCAGGCCGATCGTGTAGGTGCCGCCGGCGAACGCCATGACGAGGTTGGTCCCGTTCGGGCCGAAGCCCACCAGGCTGAGCACCGGAGGCAG
>JBGPDK010000267.1:0-2530 GCA_041482235.1 Thermoanaerobaculia bacterium
CGAGGACCTGAACCGTCAGGACTTCACGAAGCCCGAGATCCGGGTCGCCGGAGGCGACGCGCGCAAGCAGACGAACTGGGGCGAGGCGCTCGACGCCGTGAAGATCGCGATCGACCGGGCGCGCAGTGAGGGCACCCAGGTCCAGGAGAAGAAAGACAAGAAAGAAAATACTGCTTCGAAAGGAAGAATTCTGGTTCTCGGCTCGGCGAAGCTCACGACGGAGGAAAACTGGCTTCTGAAAACGCTGTTTGAAGATTCTCTGAAAGTGGGCACCCCCGAGTTCGTCGTGGACGTGGGGCCGAAAAGACGGATCAAGAACAAGGCTGACGGGTGGATTTACGGAACGGAGGCCGCGCCGAACAGCCGGGGCGCAGAAGCCGCTGGCCTGAAGCGCACCAAAGAAGGCGATTCGTCCGCCCTGTCTCTCTTACTTTCTAAGAAATCTTCGTCTTCCATCCCCGCTGTTCTCTACATAGCTGACGCCGCATTCACCGAAAGAGCGAACGACCCCGAATTCGTGAAGCTGCTGCGTCAGGCGTCCGTCCTCATTGTGCACGCGCGCGTGAAGAATGCCCTGACCGATGCCGCCGACGTCGTGCTGCCCTCGGCGCCGCTTTCGGGCAAGGAGGGCACGTTCGTGAACGCGAAGGGCCGCGTGCAGCGCCTGGACACGGCGATCATGTCGCCCCCCGTCGTGCGCACGGACCTCGAGATCCTGCTGCATCTCGGCACCCGCTGGGGCGCCTTCGACACGCAGTGGATGGCCCGCGACGTCTTCGAAAGGATGCGGGTCTCCGTCGCCGGCTACGC
The DNA here is from genome assembly GCA_041482235.1 of Thermoanaerobaculia bacterium. Lineage (GTDB taxonomy): Bacteria > Acidobacteriota > Thermoanaerobaculia > UBA5066 > UBA5066 > Fen-183. Next base: position 811 of record JBGPDK010000267.1, read on the forward strand.
CGGCCTCGACTGGGATTCCGACGCGGTCGTCGGGAATCCGCCGTCCATCTCTCCCGCGGCCGCCTACGACGTTCTCGGGCTCGAAAGGGACCCCGGCGTCGAGGTCTTCCCGCGCCCGTCCGTCGTGGCGCCGGACCGCCGCCCATGAGCCCGACGCTCGCGGCCGCCCTGGAAGGCGCCGCCAAGATCGCGTTCGTCTGGGCTTGCGTCCTCGGAGCCCTCCTGCCGAATCTGATCTGGGTCGAACGGCGCATGGCGGGCCTCATCCAGGACCGCCCCGGCCCGAACCGCGTGGGGCCGTTCGGACTGTTCCAGGCCATCGCGGACATCCTAAAGATGTTCATGAAGGAGGACGTCGTCCCGATTTACGCGGACCGGCTCCTCCATACGCTCGCGCCGCTCATCCTCCTCGTGCCGGCGATGACGACGTTCGCCGTGATCCCCTTCGGCTCGACGATCCACCTGTTCGGGCGCGACGTTCCGCTCGTCGTCGCGGACGTGAACATCGGCATCCTCTACGTCTTCGCGCTGACGTCGGTCGGCATCTACGGCCTCGTCCTCGCGGGCTGGGCCTCGAACAACAAGTACGCTCTTCTCGGCGGGCTTCGCTCCTCGGCGCAGGTCATCAGCTACGAGCTGGCCATGGGCATCGCCGCCATCTCCGTGTTCCTCGCCGCCGGCTCGCTCCGGCTCACGAAGGTCGTCGAGTACCAGGCGTCCGGCACCTTCCTCGGCTTCCTGCCTCTCTGGAACTGCTTCCCCCAGGCCCTCGGATGCGTCATCTTCGTCGTGTCCGCGTTCGCCGAGACGAACCGCCTGCCCTTCGACCTTCCGGAGGCCGAGGCCGAGCTCGTCGCGGGCTACCACACCGAGTACTCGGCCTTCCGCTTCGGCCTGTTCTTCATGGCCGAGTACCTGAACCTCATCGCGGCCTCGGCGATGATGGCCACGCTCTACTTCGGCGGATGGTCCGTCCCCCTGCTGCACCCGACAGGGCTTCCGGGAGCCCTCCTGTCGGTCGCGGTTTTCGCCGCGAAGACGGGCTTCTTCATCTTCCTCTTCGTCTGGGTGCGCTGGACGCTTCCCCGTTTCCGCTTCGACCAGCTCATGGATCTCGGTTGGAAGGTCTTCCTGCCGCTCTCGCTTCTCAACCTGATCTGGACGGGCGCGCTCGTCCTCTTGAAGGTCATCTGATGCCGGCCCTGAACGGACAGCTCGTCGTCTTCGGGTTCGCCTCGTTCCTCGCGCTCGCGTTCGCGCTGCTCATGGTCGTCCAGAAGAAGCCCGTGAGAAGCGTCCTCTCCCTCGTGGTCACGTTCTTCGGGCTCTCGGTTCTCGCGATTCTCCTCGCGGCGCCGTTCATCGCGGCGCTGCAGATCTTCGTCTACGCGGGCGCGATCCTCGTCCTCTTCCTGTTCGTGATCATGCTGCTCAACCTGAAGGAAGAAGCCGCGGACGAGGACGACCGGCCCGTGCAGCGCACGCTCGGGCTCCTCGTCGCGCTGGCTCTCGGCGGCCTCCTCGCGGGCGCCACGCTCCGGGCCCCGGCGCCGCCCCGGGGGATGCCGTCCACGGGCGCGATTCCGTCGCCGGACGAGATTCCGGCTCTCGGACGGCTGCTCTTCTCCGATTACCTCCTCGCATTCGAGGCGCTGTCGCTGCTTCTTCTCGTCGCGGCGGTCGGCGCGCTCCTCCTCTCCAAGAGGAAGTTCGAATGACC